>NZ_JBNNVG010000008.1:142319-168841 GCF_050280425.1 Lysinibacillus sp. NPDC093190
AAAACATTGTTGCTGTCGCTTCGCTTTCGCACAGATAAAACATTTGTTGCTGTCGCTTCGCTTTCGCACAGACAAAACCCAGTTGCTGCTGCTACGTTAGCACTACGCTTTCGCACAGAAAACATCCGCTGCGCTCCAGGGTATCGGGCCAACAGATGCTTTTTGCGCGAAAGCGAAGCGGCAGCAGCACCGATGTTGGTCACGAAGGCGTTATTACAGGACGTGATGCTTTTAGCCTTCGTTCCTCTACCGCTGATCCCCAAGGAGTCGCCCAGTCTCCACTCCAATCAACTTAATCTTTTATTTCTACCGTTACAATGCGAAAAGAACCATAGTGCATATTTGTGCAAAGTGGCTCATTTTTTATAAGCTTTAGTCTTCTAGTAGATCTTTAAATTTCGCTTGAAGCTCAGTCGTTAAGATTCCCTCTTTGTTAAAATGGCGAATAAACACACGTTGCATCATATTATCCTCTTGAGATGGATTCATCTGCATTAATATATGATTAATCTCCTTAGTGAGCTTTACTGGATTGGCATACATCGTATTCCAAGCGCGAACCTTTAACTCTAAATCTGTACAGAGAGCCGCTTCTTCCAAGTCCTGTATTGGTATTGGCTCACTAAAGTGCGCATACGGATCTTCATATGTATCTGTATGTAAGAAATGAATACAATCCTCTAACTTATCTGCCACACGTATCGTATCTACAAAAACTCCATGTTCATTTTCATATAGATGGCTATTTTCAAAAATTAAAAACGGTGCGTGTTGCTGAAGCCCAACCACTTGCTTTTTCAATTGCGGCGTAATAAAGATTAAGCCATTCTCTAGCTGCAATGTTTGAACGTATCCAGAAAAATTACCGCTTTCAGCAAAATCACTATATGTTTTTGGACGATAATAAAATTCAGCGTCTAACTCCTCTGCTTCAATCGTCCACTCCACCTCTGGACAATCAAAAATAACGCGAAGTGCAAAACCATTAGCTGTTTTTCTGAGCTCATCGTAAATATAAAAATGCTCTAGTTCTACTTGACCTAACTCACTTACAATATTGTTAAACGTTAGAGAAATGATTGATTTTGCAGTAAAGCCTCCCGCCATATCCAGTGTTAATTCAACTTGAGTAGCATTACGGCGGATACTAACTATGTTTGCATCATGAAGGCTTTGCTCAAAGACCTCTCTTTCCTTTGGTTTCATATAAGCTAACGTTTTCTGCTTTTCCTCATATGCCGCATCGAGAATATTTTCAAATAGCTGCTCCTGTTCATTTCTCCATTCCAGAAAATCTTCCCATACATGTTTAGGAACATCTGGTGTATTCAACGTACCATCTAAAACATATGTATGAAACCGTTGTGGTAAATAGTTCATCAAACTATCGCGTATTGCATCTAACTCCTGCTTTTTTTCCTTATATAAATCAATATCATTTGCCTTTGCATAGGCAAGGCTCTGTGTCCACTCTTCATCAGATTCGTAAATAAATAGTTTCATCGCACTTTCATACGCTGTTTTCTCTCGCAATGTTAAATGCCACATAATTTCAGCTCCTTTTAATTGGGTTGTAAGATAACAGAAACATTATTTCGGAAGCAAAACAAAATAATAAACAACGAAAAGTAAAAACAGCTTACTGGTTAGTTTACCAGCAAGCTGTTTTACTATTTTACCGCACGGATAAAAATGCGTTCACTTTCATATTCAGGGCCTTCATCTGTAAAATCTGCTGTTACTTCTACATGATTAAAGCCAATTTCCTGAAGCCATGCCATATATTGCTCAATTGAGAATGTGCGTTGGTTATGCTCCTCGTCGAAACGTTCATACAGATCACTCTCAGCACGCACATAAAACGTCATTTGGTGGACAACGGAATGTTCAAAATCGCCAGGCTCCGTATGCCATACATAGCTAATATCACCATCGTCATACGTAAATGGTCCGTCTAAAAATATATCATTCATTTTGAATAACGAATGCACGTCAAAAAACAGTTGGCCTCCATCTCGCAAAGCACCATAAATACGTTCTAATGTTGAATAAACTGCTTTTTCCTCCACTACATAATTCAGCGAATCAATAGCAATCGTTACAACGTCAAGCGCCTCAAAGCCCTCTAATTCATCCATCGACATACAATAGAGAGGCACATGTAATCCTGCATCAGCAAAGCGCTCTGCGGCAATTGAGAGCATATTTTCAGATAAATCGATTCCACTCACCTTATAACCTGCCTGCGCAAACAACAGGCTAAGCACACCTGTACCACAGCCGATATCTAAAAGATTTGGAAATTGACTGCTCGACGCGTGCTGCAAAACCCATTCCACATAAAGATTGTAAGGGATATCGGTTTGCAGCTCATCATACACGTGCGCAAATCGTTCGTAACTACTCACACTTAAGCCTCTGGCATGCCTAGTTGCGGTGCATCGCCCCATAGACGCTCTAAGTTATAATAAGCTCGTTCATCTTTATGGAATACATGCGCTACAACATCTCCTAGGTCTACAAGAATCCAGCGTGCTGCATCGAAGCCTTCTACGCGTCGAATTTCAAAGCCCTCTTTTACTGCTACCTCTTGTAATTCACGTGCGATTGCTTGCACTTGGCGGTCAGAATTACCATGAGAAATAATAAAGTAATCCGCTAAAAGTGAAATACCTTGCATATTTAAAACGACAATATCCTCACCATGTTTGTCGTCAATTGCTTTGTAAGCTGATTGTAATAAAGTTGAAGTCATCCTTCACTGTCCTCTCTTTTCATCATATCGTTGTAACATTCTATTGATAATGGATAAATTGGTTGTTTTGTGTCAATTAAAAATGCCAATGTATGGCGCACACAAGCACTCATCGCTTTATCCAAATTTTTCTTTGCTTTTTTTCGCAGTCGATCAACACCATCAAATTTACGATTGGGTTCAATCATATCCGCAACAAAAATAATTTTTTCTAAACGGCTCATGCCCACGCGGCCTGTTGTATGAAAACGAATAGCATTTAACATATCCTCATCTGTAATGGCAAATTCGCTTTCTGCAATATATGCACCTATTGGACCATGCAGTAATTCACTACCCCAGCCAATAAGACGAGCATCTAGTTGTTCATCACGGACGATTTGCTCCATCCATTCAATATTTGCATATTTCGCAATATCGTGAAGGATGGCTGCTGTCTCAGCTTTTTTTTCATCCTCACCATATAATTTTGCTAGCCGGGTGGCTGTTTCCATTACACCAATGGTATGAATATAGCGCTTCTCAGGCATACGTGGCTTAATCGCCGCTAAATACTGTTCGCGTTCCATAAAGACCTTCCTCTCGTATGAACGTCTCTACCGCTTCAGGCAGTAAAAAAGTAACCGTTCCTCCAGTGGCTAGGCGTTCACGAATCAGTGTGGACGATAAATCGATTTGGGGAGCTTCCACCATTATTATAGGATACTCTGTTGTGGCCTCTGTTCCTGGACGCTTTACTCCTACAAATTGCACAAGCTTCACTAATTCATCAATACAGTACCATGTATGAAGCGAATCAATCATGTCGCCGCCAATGATAAAGTAAAATTTCACATTAGGCTCTCTTATACACATCGCAGAAAGTGTCTTATATGAATAGGATACGCCACCCTTATCCACCTCATACGACTCCACAGAAAAATACGGATATGGACTTATTGCACGCCTTACCATTTCAAGGCGCTCCACATCGCTAGCATCATGACGTGCGAACTTATGTGGTGGTAACGCATTTGGCATAAAGCGAACTTCATCTAGCTCTAGCGCGTGAAGTACTTCATTAGCCATCATTAAATGTCCATTATGTGGTGGATTAAATGTACCTCCCAGTAAACCGATCTTTTTCATCGTCTCACCTTATTTCGTTGCTTTTGGTAATACAATCTTTTTATGATTGCGTGATTCTTTATATAAAACAACTGTCAGTCCAATTAATTGCACAAGCTCTGCATGAGCACCTTTAGCAAGTGCTTCTGCAACTTCATGCTTGTCCTCCTCACAGTTATCTAAAATACGTACCTTAATCAACTCTCGTACTTCTAATGCTTCACGAATTTGCTTTGTCATTTCGTCATTAACTCCGCCTTTTCCTACTTGGAAAATTGGTGTTAAATGATGTGCTTCTGCACGTAAAAAACGTTTTTGTTTACCTGTTAACATAAAAATTAATATCCTCCTAATTGCGCCTTTAGTTGCGCAATCATTGAATTTGTATTTGGGTATTCATCAAGCCAATGCTCAAAAGCAATAGCTCCTTGATGAATGAACATTCCAAGACCCGTAACGACGGTTGCTCCTTTTTCCTCAGCCGCTTTTAAAAAAGGCGTCATTAATGGATTATACACAATATCGGCAACAATTGCGCCTTTTGCAAGTCGTTCTAATGAAAATGGCATTGAAAAATTGCCCGTAGCAAGTCCAGCCGATGTCATTTGCACTAAAATGCCGAAATCAACTAAGGATTCCTCAGCCTCTGCTAAAGAAATAGCCTTACCTATACCCATTTCATCGACAATTGCTTGTGCATTTGCCACTGTGCGGTTGGCAATGGTTAAATTCGTATAACCTTGCTGCTGCATCGCAAAAGCAATACCACGAGCAGCACCACCCGCACCAATAAGAAGAACTGGCTTGTCTTTATGTGACTTACCAACCGCTTCTTCTAACGAGCGCACAAAACCAACACCGTCTGTATTGTATCCTTTTAATTTTCCTTCTTTTGTTCGGACAACTGTATTGACAGCTCCCATTTTTTCTGCCAACTCATCTAGCTCATCTAAATAAGGAATGATCGCTGTTTTATGTGGGATTGTAATGTTCCAGCCACTTGCCCCTAATGTTTTCAGACCAGCAACCGCTGACTCCAAATTTTCAGAAGTTACACGCACTGGAATATACGTCGCATCTATCGACAGCTCCTCGAACCAAGCATTATGCATTGTTGGAGATTTCGAATGCTCAATTGGATCACCAATAACCGCAAACCATTTCTTCATTTCCTAGTCCCTCTTCTCTACTTGTACATCCTAAATTAGTGACGGGCGAATTGAAACTTGTACACCCTTTGGTGCATAAGCTGCTACAACAACATCGGCATGCTGCACTGTAATCCATCCAAGACCAGAGAATACAACGTCTGTTTTCGCTTCTTTGATAGAGAACTCATGACGCACTAATGGCGGTAGCTGTTCTATAAATTCGGCAGTTGGAGGTGCAAGCAATTCACCCTTATGCTCTGCATACAATGTATCTGCCTTCTCAAGCTTTGTACGGTGTATTGGTAAGTCATTTGCCACATGTACCGTAAATGCCGAACGATCTCCTTGAATAAAGTCAAAACGAGCAAGAGCACCGATAAATAATGTTTGTCCTGCATTTTGTTGATATACTTTTGGCTTTATTTCTTTTTTAGGCATAATATATTTTAATTCGTTAGAGTCAATATGGTGTGCCATCTGATGGTGATTAATAATCCCTGGTGTATCATATAATGCACTACCATCATCTAATGGAATTTCAATCATATCTAAAGTAGTACCTGGGAAATGAGAAGTTGTAATAATCTCACCTTCACCAGTAGCTTGCTTGATAATGCGATTAATGAACGTGGATTTCCCAACATTTGTACAACCTACAACGTAAACATTTTGTCCACTACGGTACTCATCAATGGCTTCCATCGCTTCAGCCATTCCTTTACCTTTATGGGCACTCACTAAAAGTACATCGACAGGTTGTAGACCAAGAGCCTTTGCTTCACGTTTTAGCCAATTAATCACTTTTTTCGGTTTCACAGATTTCGGTAATAGATCGGCTTTATTCGCGATTAATAATACAGGATTTTTACCAACGAAACGGTGAAGTCCTGGTAACCAGCTCCCATTGAAGTCAAATATATCAACAATTTTTACGATTAAGCCTTGCTGTGTTCCAAGACCGTTTAATATGCGTAAAAAGTCGTCATCTGTTAATGAAACAGGTTGAATTTCATTATAATTTTTCAAACGGAAGCAACGTTGGCAAATGACCACGTCTTTTTCTAATGATGATGGGGGTGCATACCCAACTGCTGTTTTATCTTCTGTTTGAATTGTTGTACCACAGCCAATACAATTTGGCATTTCGTTCATTCTTTTTCCTCCCAAGTAGTGATTCCTTTTCGTTTCAAATTATTGAACACACGACGTTCAATAAATCGATTGAATTTTGTTACGAGTCCATCTGATTGTGCAACTGGTTTTACTAGTACCGTATGCAAGCCTAAGCGATTTGCGCCCATTACATCTGTTAGTAGTTGGTCTCCTACCATTACTACTTCCTGTGGTCGTAGCCCTAATTGAATAATTGCACTATAAAAGGCATTACGAAGTGGCTTTCTCGCCTTATGAATATAAGGAATACCTAATGGCTCAGCAAATTGCTTTACACGCGCTTCTTTGTTATTCGACGCAATAATAACACGAATGCCTGATTCTTTCATAATGCGCAGCCAAATAGTAAGCTCTTCCGTTGCATCTGCACGGTCCCATTCTACAAGCGTATTATCTAAATCCGTAATAATACCTTTAATGCCTAAGTCTTGAAGCTTTTCCGGTGTAATTTCATAAATACTCGTGACAAATTCATCTGGTAATAAAAAATTATACAAAATAGCGACCCCTAATCTAAATGTATTATTCGACCATTATAGCATATTTGCGAAGGCTTCACCCATTCGAATTGGGCTTCCTTGTACAACATTTTCCGTAAATTCTATTGCACCCTTTTCAAACAGCATAACTACTGTTGAGCCGAATGAAAAATATCCTACTTCTTCACCTTTACGCCACTTTGTTGTTGTATTAGTAAGCACGATAGAGTTTACAAAGGTAGCACCAACTTTAATAAATGCTACCTGCTGACTATTAGCCACTTTCAGCTCCGTTACTGAACGATAATTGTGGGAAATTGGTTTTTTACCGTATGTAAGACCGAGCTGGTTAACAGGATAGGATTTTTGACCAAGTGTATATTGTCTTAGCACTTCCCCATCAATCGGACTATGAATACGGTGATAATCTGCAGGACTCAAGTAAAACACGATATAATGTCCATCTGCATATTGTGAAGCACGTTCTGCATTGCCAAGTAAATCTTGTAAAGCATAAGGCTTACCCTTTACAAGAAACGTCATATCCCATTCGATACGTCCAAATGATTCCACTTTCGCATCCACTGGACTTACATAGGTTGTGGGATTTTGTTCAATTGGACGTGCATGTTCTAAAAGCTCTCTTGTAAAAAAATCATGTAAACTTGAAAAATGTTGTTGTTTTTTTGAAACCTCTTCAAGATTAATGTCGTAAACCTTCATGTAACTTGGAATAATACGTTTACTCCACTTTGCTTTTGCAATAGATTGCAAAATATGGGAGGATTGCTTGCCGTTTGTTAATTCAATCAAGCGTTGATATAGTTTTTCTTTCATAAAACAAAACCCCTATCGATTAATTTAGACTGTCAATTTTTTCGCATTCGAAGTATAATGGTAAAATATCTTAAGTGCAAAGGAGTGATCCCCCTTGTTTTTTTATCACAAGTTGGTGGATACCACGGTTAAGAAAATGAAATCGCAAGCAGCAAACTTTATCACAATCAGTAATATGTCCTTCGGCGGCGCGGCTATAATGGCTACACTACACGAATACTATAGCTACAGTGTCTTGTTTATCTTTATCGCAGCCCTTCTTGATCGCTATGACGGAAAGGTTGCTAGAGCTCTCGGACAAGTGTCTGATTTAGGTAAACAATTAGATTCTATGAGTGATATTATATCATTTGGTGTGGCGCCTGCATTATTAATGTATAAAGTTGTCTTAGTCGACTTTGGTTTCGTCGGCATGACGATGACAGTACTGTATATCGTCTGCGGTGCGATGAGATTAGCTCGCTTCAATATTAGTGAAGCAAACGGCTACTTTACAGGGTTACCAATTACAGCGGCAGGTACGATCTTAACTTTAACGTATTTTGCATCTAATACGTTCCACCCGGCATTTTATCTTTTCCTATTCCCAATACTAGCATTACTAATGATTAGTACAATCACATTAAAAAAAGTGTAACAGCGCATTTGCTGTTGCACTTTTTTTCATTTAACACAGTTTCATAACATATACTGTCGAAAAATGGGGAAAGGATGAAATCATTCAATGAGCGGAATTTTTACATCTATGTTGCAGTTATGGCTTGAGATCCCAGCGTTACTTGGCTATTTAAAGGGGCAAACATTCCATAAACCCTTTTCAAAAGAAGAGGAAGCTGCTTGTATTGAACGATTTTTAGGCGGTGATGAGCAAGCGCGTCTTGACCTAATTGAACGTAATATGAGACTTGTCGCACACGTTGTGAAGAAATTCCACCCAAAGCATGAACAACTTGATGATTATATTTCCATCGGTACTATTGGTCTTATGAAAGCTGTAGAAAGTTATACGCCTGACAAAAAGACCCGTCTTGCCACTTATGCAGCCCGCTGTATCGAAAATGAAATTTTAATGCATCTGCGTACACAGAAAAAAGTGCAAAAAGATGTTAGCTTATTTGAGCCAATCGGTACAGATAAAGATGGTAATGCCCTACAAATCCGAGATCTATTACAATGCGATGAAGAGAGTGCAACAGAAAAACTTGAACATAAAGAGCATGTTGCACAACTATATCATTATTTGCATATGCTTGATGAACGTGAACTCGAAATCGTTACACTTCGCTATGGTCTAAACCAGCAGGATGCACTCACACAAAAAGAAATCGCTGCACGTTTAAATATTTCTCGTAGCTATGTATCTCGCATTGAAAAGCGAGCACTTATTAAACTCTATCAATTATACAAACGAGATCAAAAGATTATTGAGTAATATATTGTAAATTGATAATTATAAAATTACAATAAATCCATTGCATTATTCTGCGATTAATCTTGTATTTTTTGTTACAAAAATAATCCTTAGGCTTACCATCATAACGTAGAGTTGATTTCCGTTCCGGCTGAGCGCTTTCCTTTGGGCATCCAACCTCCACTCCAATCAACGTATAGGGAACGTTTTAACAAATGTTATACCGAACTTTTCGGTAATTAGCCCCTCCTTAGAAGTAGCATAAATAATTAAGCTAAAAAAAGCTCTCTTGCGTCATTAAATGTCGCAAGAGAGCTTTTTCTCTTAATGAATTTCAACAGATTCTGAAAGTTCTACTGAAATAAGTGTACCGAGTAACATCGTAATAATGACTACACCTGCTGTTAAAAATAGCATTATGAATGCCTCCCATCTAAATATGAAGAGATTTATCAACAACAGTTTAGCATTTGCGAGACTTTTAAACTGTGATTTTTCTCACACTAAATGGTGCTCATTTTGACTATTTTGTGTAGTTTATCCCGCAGATTGGTGAAAACTAAAAATCAGTGGGAATGAAGAAAACCCTACTAATTTATAGACTTTTATAACGATTCGATAGCTTTTAGTACTATTTGTGTTGAATGTTTTGCAGCTACTGGTAAAAACTCATCAAAGCTAATATTCGATTCTTTTCCAGCAATATCTGATAAAGCACGAATAACAACAAACGGAGTACCAAATTGATAGCATACTTGTGCAACAGCTGCTGCTTCCATCTCCACTGCCTTCATTTGTGGGAAATGACGACGGACAGCTTCTACACGAACAGGATCATTCATAAATGCATCACCCGAGCAAATTAAACCAATACCATATTGGTGCTCTCCAACAGCCTCTACTGCCTCTTCAGCCACTTTCATAAGTTTTTCATCTGATTTATAAGCTGCTGGCATACCAGCCATCTGACCCATTTCATAACCGAAAATCGTTACATCTACATCATGGTGACGGACTTCATCTGAAATAACGACTGCGCCTACTTCAAGAGTTTCATCATAGCCTCCGGCAGAGCCCGTATTAATGACTACATCAGGCTTGAATTCATGTAATAGAATAGTAGTTGACATTGCAGCATTCACTTTACCAATACCACTTTTTAATAAAACTACCTCTTTCCCTTTATAAGTTCCTGTTGTATATTCACTGCCTGCAATTGTTGTGCTTTTTGCCTGATCTAATGAAACTCGTAGAAGCTCTACTTCCTCTTCCATTGCGCCGATTACTGCAATTTTCATATCTATGTTACTTCCCTTCTTTATTCAACTCTATTAAAAAATAAACAAACAAGTTATTTTCGTCAATAGGCGCCATTTAATGTATTTAGTTGCTCAAGTTTTACTGGTAGCCAGCCTTCGTTGTCGACCCATTCCATGCTAACGCGATACATTTTTGTCTTATCATTCGTTGAAACTGTAGCAATAGCCGAATTAGCGCTACCGTTATTTCCCATACGCCAGATAATCATTTTATCCTTTTCGATACCTGTAACGGCTGTAACTGCTGCTACCTTTTCAGCCCAGTCTACTGATTTATCATCGTAAGAAGACACATGCTGACCTGTTTGTGTTGTAGGTGTAGGCTCCCAATTTTTATTTGTTATGACCTTGTCAACAATTGGGTTGTCTGAAGTACTTTCAGTAGTAGCGTCCTGTTCAGATGTTTGGGTTCCTTCTGTAGGCTCTTCCTTTGTAGGTTTTTCCTCTTGAGCTGTAACATCATCGTTATTTTGCTCTTTAGAAGGCTCTTCCTTCACATTTTCTTTATCGTTATTCTGCTCCTGTATTGGCTCGCCTTTCTCAGCTTTTCCTGCATCATCCTGCCATTTAAACACATATGTTGCTGTTATAATAATTAATATCACGACAATACCAATTAAAACATTCAATAGTTTATCTAGCTTTTTATTACGAGATGGCTGCAAATGACGACTGCTTCGAGTTTGTTTTTCACTCATGAAGTCTCCCCCTCTCTAGCCAATATTCTATCAAGTTCAACAGTACTTGCAAAATAATTGTGCTCATATATTTTTTCATAGAGAAATATCTCGACGTATTTTCCAATGAGTTTTTACACTCACCTAGATAATAGAATCAAGATTTATTTCTCCTTAGCTTAATTGTTGTTGTTACTATCGCTTCGTTTTCGCGCAGATAAACATTGCCGCTGACACTTCGTTTTCGCGCAGATAAACATTGCCGCTAAAATAACATTTGTAACTGACGCTGCACTTACGTTACAAAAAACATTCTGCTAAATGAAGATAAAAGCAGCTAGCTCTCCTTTCAAAAGATAAGCTAACTGCTTGTACAAAAATTATTTTATTGAAATAATTTTAACTTTCATTTCACCACCAGGTGTTTGTACGACTACCTCTTCGCCTTCAGCACGACCTAGCAAGCCTTTAGCAATTGGTGATTCATTTGAAATACGGAACTCCATTGGATCTGCCTCAGCCGATCCAACAATTGTATACGATTCCTCATCTGTTGATGGTTTCCCATTAATAACTTCTACAAATGTAACCGTTTTCCCTAGTGATACTACACTGTTGTCTGTTTCATCCTCAGAAATAATAACTGCGTTACGAATCATTGATTTTAATGTAGAAATTCGACCTTCTAAAAAGGCTTGTTCTTCTTTTGCAGAGTCATACTCAGCATTTTCAGAAAGATCCCCGAAATCACGAGCGATTTTAATACGTTCTACGATTTCCTTACGTGTTTCTGTTTCTAATTTCACTAATTCTTCTTCTAATTTTCTTTTACCTTCAGCTGTCATTGGGTACTGTTTTTCGTTTGCCAAAGTTCTTCACTCCTTGTTTTCGTCAATAGAAAAACATAAAACTCGATTAAGGGCCTAGTAGGATTCACTTAATCGAATTTTATTATTTTTAAACGGTTTCAAATTACTCTTTGACCTAATAGTATGCATGCCTTTCTGAAATATGTACAGATATGCATGTAAATATTGTCAATACCACTCTATCTTATTACAATACGTTGTCAGTTTCAAGGATAGTTTTAATCTTCGTTACCATTAAATCAATCGCAACCTCATTATCCCCGCCTTCAGGAATAATAATATCAGCATAACGTTTTGTCGGCTCAATAAATAGATTGTGCATTGGACGTACTGCCGATAAGTATTGTTCGATTACAGAATCTGTTGTACGTCCACGCTCTTTTATATCACGCATTATACGACGAATAATACGTAAGTCTGAGTCCGTATCTACAAATAATTTAATATCCATTAAATCACGTAAATCTGCATCTTCTAACACTAAAATACCTTCTAGTATAATAACATCTACAGGCTCAACATGAATAATCTCTTTTGCTCTTGTATGCTGCACATAATCATACACAGGCTTTTCGATTGGTTGACGGACTAATAATCTTTTTATGTGCTCAATTAACAAATCATTATCAAACGCTAACGGATGATCATAGTTTGTACCTAAACGCTCCTCAAATGTTAAATGACTTTGATCTTTATAATAAAAATCTTGTTCAATTACAACTACTGAATGGTCACGGAAAACATCATAAATAGCACGGGTCACACTCGTTTTTCCCGAGCATGAGCCACCAGCGATTCCGATGACGACTGGACGCTTCGCTGCCATTAATTATTCTCCTTTCGCATCATGTTATGCGGATTTAATGGTGTATCGCATTTAAATTTAACAATTTGTAGTGGATGACGTGCGGCATCTAAGCTATTGCCATCCTCATCCCAAATTTCACCCATTGTAAAACGGAAATTTTCGATTTCTGGTCCAAAGAACTCAACCTCATTGCCAGGTTTAAAATAGTTACGTTGTTGCATTGTAACCATTTTCGTTTCTGGGTCATGCTCTAAAATTAAACCAGCAAACTCATAAGTCGTTTTACGGCCATGTACACCAAACATTTGCTCCTCATGGCCAGGGGCATCATGGAAGAATGCTTCAGCAGTATCACGGTTAGCACATTTGTCTAGTTCATCAAGCCATTCACGTTTAATTTTGAAATTTTCAGGGTCAGCACAATAAGCGTCAATCACTTTGCGGTACACTGAAACAACTGTAGCAACATAGTGAATTGATTTCATGCGACCTTCTACTTTTAATGAATCAATACCAAGCTCAATCATATGTGGTATTGCTTCAATCAGCTTTAAGTCTTTCGGACTCATCGCAAAAGGTGCGTGATTATCATCGAAAAGTGCCTTTTCTTCGCCATCCTCTAGCTCATATAAATCATAGTCCCAACGGCAAGATTGACAGCAACCACCACGGTTAGAGTCACGAGCAGTCATATGATTTGAAAGTACACAGCGACCAGAATAGGCGATACACATTGCTCCATGAACGAAAGCCTCAATTTCAATATCGACTTTCTCTTTCATCAGCTTCATTTCTTCGCCGCCAACTTCACGTGCTAATACGACACGATGTAAGCCTTCTTCTTTCCAATACTGTACTGCCTTCCAGTTTGATAAAGATTGCTGTGTTGAAAGGTGAATTTCAAGCTTTGGTGCGGCTGTACGGCATGTTTCAATGATTAATGGGTCCGCTACAATAATGCCTGTAACACCTGCAGATTCAATATCCTTTAAATACTGCTCTAAGCCGTCCATATTTTCATTGTGGGCGAAAATATTTGTCGTAACATATATTTTTGCACCGTATTTATTGGCGAATTCAACACCTTCGCGCATTTCTTCAATTGAGAAGTTATCTGCGTTTGAACGTAGACCGAACTCTCGTCCACCGATAAATACAGCATCCGCTCCATAATGTACTGCTACTTTTAATTTTTCTAAACTACCTGCAGGGGCAAGTAGCTCTGGTTTTTTTGTAATGA
Source organism: Lysinibacillus sp. NPDC093190 (assembly GCF_050280425.1). Classification (NCBI taxonomy): domain Bacteria; kingdom Bacillati; phylum Bacillota; class Bacilli; order Caryophanales; family Bacillaceae; genus Lysinibacillus; species Lysinibacillus sp. NPDC093190. The sequence goes on from NZ_JBNNVG010000008.1 coordinate 156,146, forward strand.
CACGTTTACCGTCTATAATCTCACGGATTTTGTCATTTTGCTCTAATACTAATGCCATGTTCTTGCCACCTCCTAGTAAACTGTTTCCTTGAAGATAAAGCCAGTATCAAGAGGTCTGATGGCAGGCTGAATTTCTTCAATTTTAACTAATAAATCATCTTTAATATCTTCATACGCATCTTCTGATTCGTCAAAATATGTGTCAATTGCTTGACGATAAGCTCCTGTTACTGTGACCACATATTCTGGCGTTTGAAGAACACCCTCAATTTTCAATGCATCAATGCCACCTTCGAATAATTCGCCAAGCTCATCAATAATGCACATATCGTTTGGACTGAAAATATGAGTACCGTTAGCGTCCTCATAAATTGGATATTTATTATTACGTTCATCATCATGAAGGAACATATTGCGATTTTCCTTACGATTTTCAATTTCCATTACTTTATCTTGATATAAGAAATAATGGCCTAGTAATGGACGTTTTGATTGGAACATACATGTCATTCCATGTACTTGAACCTCAATCTCTAATTCTGTATTTTCTTTAATTTCTAGCACTTCATCTAAAGAAAGTTCACGTGAAAGCACTGCGCGAGTTGCTCCGCGTTTTCCCCAATAATTTGCAGTAAACCAGTTCGTTGCAGTTGTTTCTGGATTCCAGTGTAGCGGTATTGTTACACCTTGCTCACGACGGATGATTAATACTGCTGGATCACCATAAATTAAACGGTCAACACCAATACGTTGCATTTCTTTTAAATATTCGGCAAGCGCATCCAATTTTTCATTATGGAATAGCGCATTTACCGCAACATAAACCTTTTTACCCGCTGCATGAATTAGCTGTGTAGCTTCTTCCACTTCACTAACAGAAAATTCTCCTGCTAGGCGCAGACCAAATTGTTGTTCACCAATGACAAAAGCATCTGCTCCAGCCTGTAAAAGTGCTTTAACATGGTCCACTGATTGCGGTGTAACAAGCAATTCAGGTTTTTTCATAATAGTCACCTCTTCAAACATAATAATAAACCATCACCAACTGGTAAAAATGCACTTGTGTAATCAGGGTGCTGCATAATCCATTCGGTAAAGTTTTTTAAATTGCGAATCATTGTACGTTTGCGACGCGGTACATCTTTTAAATCCAAATCTGATAAGCCATGCATATACATATTATCGATATACAGAACTCCGCCAGATTTTACAAGAGGGGCATACTTCTCAAAAAAGCGTTGATATTGTCCCTTTGCAGCATCGATAAAAACAGCATCGAAGGACGTTTGAATTGCTTCATCATTCACCTCTAAGGCGTCGCCTTCAATGACCGTAATACGATCTGATACTGTGGAACGTTCAATATAAGCCTTTGCTCTCGTAACACGCTCTATATCACGCTCGATTGTAACGATATGCACATTTGGTAAAGCCTCTGCCATCCTTATTGCAGAATAACCAATTGCTGTACCAATCTCTAAAATTTTCGACGGATTTTGAATACGTAGCAGTTGATTTAGTGCATCAATGCCTGAAAGTTGCATAATCGGTACATGATTCTCCTCCGCAAATGCTTCCATTTCTAAAAGCAATTCATTACGTGGTTGGATAAATGATTGTATATATGCATCTGATAATTCCATTTTTTAGTTCACCCTCATATCAATTATGCCTCGGCATAATTGCGTCCGGAATCAGCTTTGTGCTTAGGCCTGCAGATGTTTTTTGCGCGAAAGCGTAGCGTCAGCAACAGATGTATTTTTGCGAAAGCGCAGTGCTAACGTAGCAGCAGCAACAGGGTTTTGTCTGTGCGAAAGCGTAGCGGCAGCAACAACAGGGTTTTGTCTGTGCGAAAGCGTAGCGTCAGCAACAACATGATGCAGGTCAGTTAGCCGTTATCGCATGGATGAGATGATTTTAGGCTAACATCCTCAAAGAACTCCTTTCCGATTCCGTGACATACGCCGGAGGCTTTAACTTCTTTCAGCTGATGTTTGGACACCCGCTGAAAGAAGTTAAAAGGCAACGAGCAATACTCGTTGTCTGTACTTCATCATTTAGCAACAAAAAGAAAAAGACCAAACGTGATGTCTTGGTACTTCGTCATACAAAAATGAGCAATTGTTTTTATAAGCTCAAAACAATTGCCACCACGTATATTATTCCGCATTAACGGACAGATTGAATTTTTCCATGCGGATCGATTAAAAATCACAATTTATAATAGCATGAAAATAGAAGGAAAGCTATTTTTCTTTCCTTCTATCCACATTATGGCTATTTATTTTTGCTATTTAAAGTACTTACTCTGCTTTTTTTATATATTTATCTACTTTCTGTAAATGTTCATCGTACGTTTTTGAGAAGTGGTTGACACCTTTTTTATCCGCTAAGAAGTAGAGATAGTCCGTTTTACTTGGATTAAGCACTGCTTCAATTGAAGTTTTTCCAGCACCCGCAATAGGACCTGGTGGTAAGCCTTTATTTTTGTAAGTATTATAGGCATTATCTACTTCTAAATCTTTATATAGTACACGATCTTTATGGGAACCAAGTGCATATAAAACAGTTGGATCTGTTTGTAGTGGCATCCCTTGATCGATACGATTATAGAATACGCTCGCAATCGTTTCTCGATCTGTTTGGGCAGTAGCTTCTCTTTCCAGTAATGAAGCAAATGTTAATAATTGATGTGCTGACATTTTCTTTTCAGTTAAAACATCGTTGTAATTTTTCACAACCTTGTCCATTGCTCCTACCATTTCGTCTACAATCGATTCCAATGATGGTTTTTCTTCAAAATAAGAATAAGTTGCAGGGAATAAATAGCCCTCTAAATCATATCGGATATTATCTGCTAAAACCGCATCCGTTACAAGCTCAGGGTATTTAGCCTTCATTTGTTGTACAAACGCATCGCTTGTTACTAAGTCCATAAATTCTTTTTGAGTGTACGGTGTTTTCTTTTCCATAATATTACCAATTTGTTCAAGTGTTAAACCTTCAGGAATTGTCATTGTAAAGACTGGCTTACGGTAGACCTTCCCGGTTTTTAAACTTTCGATTAGCTCATCCAATGTCATTGCTTGTGTTAAACCATAGTTTCCTGCTTGGAACTGAGATTCATTTTTAAATTTAGCATAGTATTTAAAAACACGAGCATCTTTAATAATCCCTTTTTCCTCTAGTAGAGTTGAAATAGAGCTTAAAGTTGAGCCAATTGGTACTTCAACTGCTATTGTTTTAGTCGCATCTGGATCCACTGGTTTTAAAGCACTCTTCACATAATTATAGCCAAGTAAACCGACAATCCCTACTATTAGAACAAAAGCAATTGCAACAATTGCAACGATTTTTCTCACAATTTTTACCTCGGATTTTCTTTCTTGCATTTTTGAAAACATTTCTTGTTTTTTTGAACCGTTATTCACGGGTTTCCCCCCTATCACTCCATTATCATACTAGAAATCAACTATCACGACAAACAGAAATAGATAATTCAGGAGAAATAGATTATATCAATTATGCCTGTAATTGCGTCCGGAATCGGAAAGAAGTTAAAAAATAGCTTGTGACAAAAGAATGAATATAATAAATCAAAGTTGATTTTCACAGGTTTTGTCAACAAACTGACACAAAAACAGATAGTTTTATGGCTTCGACAGCCTCATCTGAAGTTACTAGAAATACAATTTTTAATATACTTTTTTCAACTTTAAGTACAAACGCTTACATTCCAATACAATTCGACTTGACATAACAACTGAAAAAGAAAAAAACTCTGAGTAGCATTTTACCACTCAGAGTTCTAATTACAATTCATTTAGTACATCTTCAACAAATGCCCATTCTTCATCTGTTTCAATCGGTAACAAATCATCAATCGTTCCGTCATTTTCCGATACGTATTGTGCGGCAAAAATGTCTCGTTCCTCTATTGGCTCGTCCGTTGCCAGAACATATAGTACATAGGATTTGCCAAATTGTTCAGATGAAAATGTATGAATAACCTCACATACCTGATCTGCCCCATTCTCATCTGTTATTGTAAACAGCTGCGTCTCTTCTTCAAATTCGTCTAGAAGCGTCAGGACTACCTCATTAATCATTTCCCATTCTGCATCTGTTTCAACAGGCTGTAGATTTGTCATTTCTCCATTGTTATCATCATAATCAAATGTCATAGCAGAAATGTCTCCAGGAATTTCATTGCCCTCTTCGTCGATTAACGAAAACAATACATATGATTTTTCCTCTGCATCGAAGGTGAAGACAACACGACACTTTTGCTCCTTGCCATTTTCTCCAACTATAAGAAATTCTTGCGTTTCCTCGTTCATTCAATGTCCTCCTTTTAACTATGGTTCAAATTTTGAAGCGAGTCCTTAAATATTCAGTATCTTCCGGTGACACTGAAACTATCTCAACATAGACTCGTCTTACAACCTCATAGCTTCATTCTTTCTAAAGTAAAAAAGGAACAAGGAGTGCTTGTTTGCCATCCTTGTTCCACACTTATAAAGAACGATGATTAGTCCTCGTTTTCATCCTCTAAAGCGTTTAATACGTCTTCTACCATATCCCACTCTGCTTCTGTTTCGATTGGTGTTAATTCACCATCTTCACCATTTTCAGATGGAACGAATGAAGATACGAAGATTTCTACAGAACCATCCTCATCTTCTTCAGCGCCTACCATAGAGTAAAATACGTATGATTTGCCAAATTCAGCTGATTCATGAACGTGAATTACTTCACAAAGCTGTTCATTTCCGTTCTCGTCAATCACTGTAATGTGTTGTACATGTAATTCTTCTTCATGGTTATGCTCGTGTGCCATGCTTGTCACCTCATCAATTAATTTTTGCTATCCAAGTAGCCTTGTAAAATCATCACAGCAGCCATTTTATCAATGACTTGCTTACGCTTTTTGCGACTCACGTCTGCTTCGATTAGCATACGCTCAGCAGCCATCGTAGTTAAACGCTCATCCCAAAGCTTAACTGGTAGTGAAAATGTTTCTTCTAAAAGCTTTTTATAGTTTTCAGAAGCCTCACCACGCGGTCCCACCGTATTATTCATGTTTTTCGGGTATCCTACAACAAATTCTGTTATAGCATACTCCTTCACTAGCTCGGCTATACGGTCAATGCCGAACTCGCCGTTAGCTTCATCAATTTTTACGGTTTCAATACCTTGGGCCGTCCACCCTAAAGCATCACTAATAGCAACGCCAACGGTTTTTGAACCAACGTCTAATCCCATAATTCTCATTTCTAGTCCTCGTTGTTCTTTTTAATATAAAACTTAACAAGCTCTTCTAGAATTTCGTCACGCTCAAGCTTGCGAATTAAATTACGAGCATCCTGATGGCGAGGAATATACGCCGGATCACCAGAAAGTAAATAACCGACAATCTGATTGATAGGGTTATATCCCTTTTCCTCTAATGAAGAATGTACTTTCAACATTACCTGCTTGACTTCCTGTTCCATTGATTCTTCTGGAAAATTAAATTTCATAGTTTGATCAAATGAACTCATGACCAGCACCTCGCTTTCAGAAATAAGGAGATGCGCAACAAAAGCCATCTCCAATTTCTCTTTATTATAACATGTTTTGGCGTATTAATTAAATGGATTTAACATAATCATACACAGAAAGTAGTGCTTCATCAAGTTTTGATGCTTCTTTTGCACCTGCCATCGCCATATCTGGACGACCGCCACCTTTACCACCACATGCTTCCGCTACCATTTTTACGATATTTCCGGCGTGGTAATTGCCACCAACTATATCTTTTGTTACTCCAGCACATAGCATAACCTTTTCGCCATCGACAGCACCAAGAACGATGACAGCTTTAGGCATTTTAGCTTTCAAGTCATCCATCATTTGACGTAGTTGATTGTTGTCCTTCGCCTCAACTTTAGTAGATAGAACAGTCACATCTCCAAAAGTTTGCGCTGCGTCCACAATAGCGCCCGCTTGTGCATTCGCGATTTTTTGTGATAATGCCTCATTTTCGCGTTGTAAATCTTTGTAGTCAGCTTGTAACGCATGTACTTTTGTCACAATATCTTTTGGATTTGCTTTTAATAATGCTGCTGCTTCGTTTAATAAAGCTTCTTCCTCTTTTATTGCTTCATAAGCAACTTTACCTGTTACAGCCTCGATACGACGTGTACCTGCACCGATACCACCTTCTGAAACAATTTTGAAGAAGCCAATTTCAGAAGAACGTTTTACGTGAATACCACCGCAAAGCTCAATAGAGTAGTCACCAATTGAAACAACGCGAACGATATCGCCATATTTCTCACCGAATAGCGCCATTGCTCCCATAGCTTTCGCTTCATCGATGCCTTTTTCTTCAATAACGACCTCTATATCATCCCACACTTTTTCATTTACAATACGTTCAATTTGTTGTAATTCCTCTTTTGTCACTTGTCCGAAGTGAGAGAAGTCAAAACGTAAACGATCAGGACCTACATATGATCCGGCTTGGCTAACATGGTCGCCCAGTACATCTTTTAGCGCACGTTGCATAATATGTGTCGCAGTATGGTTTTTAATAATTAAATTACGTTCTTCACGGTTAACTACTGCTTTTACAGCATCTTCAACATGCATTTCGCCAGATTCTACAAGTACAGTATGAAGCGGCTGACCATTTGGAGCTTTTTGTACGTCTTTTACAACGGCAGTAAAGCTATCATTAGAAATAACACCGCTATCCGCAATTTGACCACCCATTTCAGCATAGAATGGTGTTTTAGCTAAAATAACTAGTGCTTCTTGCCCTTCAGATGCTACCTTTGATACTTGGCCGTTGACAATTATCGCTGCAATTTCTGTGTCTGTCGTTAATGTATTATAACCTACAAATTCACTCGCAACCGTCAAGTTTGCTAGTACTTCGTTTTGTACTTGCATAGAATCCACATCTTGACGAGCTGCACGTGCGCGTTCACGTTGTTCTTCCATTGCTGCTTCAAAGCCTTCATGGTCTACCTTCATGCCTACTTCTTCCGCATACTCTTCTGTTAATTCGATTGGGAAACCATAAGTATCATATAAACGGAATGCATCTGCACCTGGAATATAGTCATGACCAGCTGCTTTTTGAGCCTCTACTACATCATTAAAAATAGCAAGACCACCGTCTAATGTTTCATGGAAGCGAATTTCTTCATTTTTAATAACACGTTGGATAAACTCGCATTTTTCCGTTACTTCTGGGTAGAAATCATTCATAATTTCACCAACAGTTGGTACTAATTCAAACATAAATGGCTTTTCAATGCCGATTTGTTTTGCATAGCGCACAGCACGACGTAGTAAACGTCGTAATACATAACCACGACCTTCATTTGAAGGAAGAGCACCATCACCAATGGCAAACGCCACTGTACGGATATGGTCCGCGATAACTTTAAATGGTGTATTGATATCTTCTTCTGAACCGAAGATTTCACTTAGCGCTACTTCGCCTGGACGTTTGTATTTGCGATTTGCTAATTGCTCGATTTTTTCAATAATAGGCATGAATAAATCAGTATCAAAGTTCGTTGGAACATTTTGAACAACTGATACGATACGCTCAAGACCCATACCAGTATCAATATTTTGTTTTGGAAGTGGTGTATATGTGCCATCAGGATTATGGTTGAATTGAGAGAACACTAAGTTCCAAATTTCAAGATAGCGTTCATTTTCACCACCTGGATACATTTCTGGATCATTTTCATCTGAACCGTATTCTTCCCCACGATCATAAAAAATTTCTGAGTTAGGACCAGATGGACCTTCACCGATATCCCAGAAGTTCCCCTCAAGTCGGATTAAACGCTCTTCAGGAATACCAATTTCGTTATGCCAAACGTCATATGCTTCTTGGTCCTCAGGATGGATAGTAATAGATAAAAGCTCTGGATCAAAGCCCATCCATTTTTTATCCGTTAAGAATTCCCAAGCAAAATGAATAGCTTCTTTTTTGAAGTAATCCCCAATCGAGAAGTTACCTAGCATTTCAAAAAACGTATGGTGTCGAGCCGTTTTACCTACGTTTTCAATATCATTAGTACGAATTGATTTTTGGGCATTTGTAATACGTGGATTGTCAGGAATGATACGACCATCGAAATATGGTTTAAGTGTTGCAACACCTGAGTTAATCCAAAGTAATGATGGGTCATTGATTGGCACAAGTGGTGCTGATGGCTCATGATGATGACCTTTTTCTTTAAAGAATTCTAAATACATGCGGCGAATTTCTACTGCTTTCATATGAAAAGTTCCTCCCAATATGTTTTGTAAAATACGAAATGAGTCCGCAAATCAATTTTGCTTCGGCGTAAGCTTTCGCGCAGATAGACATAAAAAAGCCCCCATCCCAAAAAAGGGACGAGGACTTGTGTTTGTCTCGCGGTACCACCCTAGTTGTAAGTAAAAGTATACTTACCTCTTTAGCACTTGTAACGTAAGTGAACGGCAGGGATTAACTGCACTCTGGAGTAGCTTTCGGTATTTGCTATTGTGAGGATTTTTTCAGCCAAGAAATCCCTTTCTTTTACACGCACAAATACGTACTTATTCCATCATCGTTTTTTACTATTTTCTAACGAGAATTATAAAAAAAATATTTTCTTCTGTCAATTGGCACTATAATTGCTAAACATAACTAAGCTCATTTTTCCCAAGGAATCTGACCTTCACTCCTATGTCATCTTCGCCTTGGCCAAAAAATCCTTTTTGGTTTTCGTATTAAAATAAATACAAAATATCCTTCAATAAAATGGTATATTCTATTCCTCTATACTATCGAGAGAAAAAATTTTTTTTGTAAAAAACGAAGGCTGACAACCCTGTCATCAAGAACATGACAACGATCACTACCCAAAATGCATTTGATGTATTTTGATATGGTAGCGGCACATTCATTCCATAAATACTGGCAATTAACAGCGGCACCGACAATATAATTGTAAATGAAGCGAGTAATTTAAGGACTTGACTTACGTTGTTTTGAATTACGTTACCATATGCATCCATAATATTATTTAAATTAGTTTGATTAATTTCCGTCACTTCATATGCTTGATCTAATTCAATAAGCACGTCGTCTAAAACACTTGCATCGTCTTCGTCTAATTCGATAGAGCTACCATGTAATATTTTTTGCATCGTAAATTTCATTTGTTTAAGAGAAGTTACCATATATATAAGACTTTCGTTTAAGTTAAGGAGTGTATACATCTCACTATTACGATATGACTTAGCAAGTTCTTTTTCTGCTAAAGTGATTTCCCGTTCAATTGTAGCTAAAAAACGAATATATGCTCGAGCCGTTATACTTAATATATTTAAAGTGTTGCGCGTTTTCATATGTGTCTCACAGAGAGTCATTTCGCCGTTAAAGAAATCCTTCATAAAAGGTAACTCTTCTCTACAAATCGTTATCATATGATTTTTTGTGTGTATGATCCCCATTGGAATTGTCCGATATTTCACGTCTTGATCAGAACTTTCGACATCTAATTGATCGTATGGGACATGAATAACCATCAAGAACGCTCCGTTGCGCTCTTCAATTCGTGGGCGTTCTTCTATATCAAGTGAATCCGTTAAAAAATTGTTTGGAACACCAAGAGCTGCCTCAACATGTTCAATTTCACTTGTTGTTGGTGCTTCAAGATGAAGCCAGCTATTATAACCAATTTTTGATGTCTGTTCAAACTTACCTTCTGAGGTACTTTTGTTAATTAAAAGCATTTTATAACACAACCTTTCTTACGTACTATCTGAATATATTAGAAACGCAAAAATTTTGATTTGTAAAATACGTAGAAGAGACTTCCACTGATTCCTACCATTAGTCCAATAACTACTAAGAACATGAATGGCTGGTCTTCATAGGGCAATGGGACGTTCATCGAGAAAACACTTCCAATTATAGTCGGAATCATTAGTACTAACGTAAGAGTAGTCAGTATTTTCAAAACACTATTTAGATTATTATGAGTGATTGCTGCGTACGCATCCATAAGACCACTTAAACTAAGACTTCGCATTTCTGTTACTTCCGCTGCTTGTTCAATATCTACTAGCGCATTATGCAACATTTGTTGATCTTCTTCATATAGCTTTATATCTTGCCCTTTGGAAAGGTGTAAAAAGACATTGCGCATAGCTCGTAAAGATGTTGAAAAATATACTAAACTTTTATTAATATGAATCAGACCAAAAAGCTCACGATTGTTATGTGATTCTTTTAATTCTCGTTGTAATCGTCCAACCTGCGCTTTTATACGCTTGAGAAAATCAAGATACGATTGAGCAATCGCTTCAAATAGAAGTAATGTTATTCGAGTCTTCATATGCGTTTGAAATGTTCCATACTTTCCTGAAAATATGTCTCTACATAATGGATTGTCTTCTTTTGTAACAATTATTAAATGATCCTTTACATGAATAATCCCGATTGGTATCGTACGATAAGGAATTTCCTCGTACAAACGTTCCTCATTCATCACAACAGGAGAATTAAGAATGATGACCATTGACGAATCTTCTTTTTCAATCCGAGGTCGCTCATTGATGTCTAAGGAATCACGAATAAAATCTTTCGGAACATTAAGTTTATTTGAAATTTGAGAAATTTCAGCATCTGTTGGATCCACAAGATAGAGCAACGTGTTATGAACAATGTCAGATACCTGTTGTAATTGACCTATTGAATTACTTTGATATATTGTAAGCATCTTTTCTCCTCGCTTTCTCTGCTAAAATAGCCGCTTTTTGTAAAATACCCAACCTGTCAACAAGCTAATGACTGTAGAAATTGACATTAGCACTGCTAATGCATATGCACCATCTTGCTTTGGTAATGGGAAATTCATCCCATAAATTGTTGCGACCATCGTCGGAAACGTCAAGATAATCGTAAATACAGTTAAAACTTTCACTACAACACTAAGGTTAATTTCAATCGCCGCAGAATATGCGTCCATCATATTACTTAAATTTTCGTTGTAAATTTTTGATGTATCAAGAGCTTGTTGCATTTCATTAAGAGTGTCCTGCATCCGTTTTTCATCTTCTTCATTTATTTCAAGTACTCTTGACAATTTCCTCATCATCACAAGATTTACTTTTAATGCCTTTATGAAATAAACAAGGCTCTTATTTATATTGAGTAAAGTATACACTTCACTGTTCTTGATTGATTTTTGTATTAATTTTTCAGATACAATAACTTTTTGATTAATATCATCAAGGCATCGTAAACAATAACGGGCCGAAACAAGTAACAATTGTAAAATAAAAGATACGTTTATATTGTTATTAAAATTCTTATCGAGAATTTTGCTAAATTCCTGTAAAATCGGATGATTAACGCGACAAATTATTACAATTACTTCACTTGTTTGAATAATACCGATTGGAATTGTCCTATATGGTATAGTTTCTCCATTTGGCATTTTTAAGGGTACATTGACAATCAGTAATAAATCATTTCCGCTTTTTTCTATTCGTGATCGTTCATCAATATCAAGGGAGTCACTAATAAAGTCAGTTGGTACTCCAAGGCGATTAGCAACATACTGTATATCTTCTTCGGATGGTTCAGTGAGATATACACAGCTACCCTGAACGATCTTAGGCTGTTCTTCCAGTAGCCCTTCTTTGCTTCTTTTATAGATTTTAAGCATTGAATCGTCCTCCTAACCTGCTGAATTAAAACAGATTTAAGTTTTTTACTCCTACTATCTCCATCGGCCGAACTCGGACTCTCCATTTTGACCCCCTCCTTTCTAAAAATGAACTCTTATTCTCCACTAAAGTGTATTAAAGTTCTTTTTTGAAAATAAAAAAACCTCCAGGAGTCCCGGAGATTTAAAAAAGTGCATAAAAAATAAATAAGTACAGAAAGCACTTTCGTTTCCCCCTAACTCGAGTTTTAGCACTATACACCGTAAAGAGATAAATTCATCTCTTAGCCACCTTAAGAAAAGCCTTAATCCGGCAATTCCTGTTCTACCCATGGGCATCTTTCGATATTTCTGGGCAGTGGCCTATGTTTGTATAGGAGCCTCACCTAACGAGGTTTTATTTAATTTCCTCGCAATCGTAATCCGTATTTTTTGTTTTGTCAAGAGTCCAAAAATGTTTTTTAGGTTTTTTTTATTACGAATTTCCGTGCGAAATAAGAAATAAATGGAGTAGAAATTTGCGGTTGTTTACGAAAAAAAATTTTCTCAAACAAAACAGATAAAGAGCATTAATAATTTTTCTTAAATCAATTATGCCTAGGCATAATTTAAACATTTTCTCTGTTCTATTAAGCTGTTTTTTTCAACGCTAGCTACTCACGTATTACTAAAAAAGATTCCAGTAAACTTTTCAATGAAAGCAGAGCGACATGAGCACTTGCCGCTCTCCACTCTTTGACTTTCATAGATTTTGTCTTGATCCTCTTTAGATTCATTGTGCAGCAGTTTAAATACAAAAACTTACGTACTATGAAAAGGACTTAACGACTGTTACAGAAGCTATTGATTATCCATAAAGTACAAATTAATTAATTTTTTTATTCGACGGATTGTAATATTAAGTGCAACACCCAGAAGTCAATATAAAGGAAGCCCATAACGACCTCGTGTAGAATGTAGTTACCACACCAAATTCAAA
>NZ_JBNNVG010000009.1:0-106246 GCF_050280425.1 Lysinibacillus sp. NPDC093190
TATCTACTGAAAAAATACATTTTCGTTCTAATTTAAATCCAGGTGGTACAGTTGGAAGTTTAAATACAGGTACAATCACAGGTGTATCTCCTTCAGCTCTGATAAAATTGAAAGTTTGTTGGTCAATCTCATAGATATTAACTGGATCAATCTCCACACCTTGAGCTGGAATCGTAATTTCATCTTCAACTAATAGGAAAAAGCGTTCGTTTCGAAAATTGAAAAGACTTCTCGCTCCAATTACAAATGATGCCATTTTATATTCACCTCCTATTCTATAGAATATTGTATTCATATCGAATACAGTTGTTTGGACAAAAAGGAAGGTGGAGTGAAGATATAGTAAATATTATTTTTTCAATACTTATAATTAGCCATTCTGTTTCTAGACCGAAGTCTATCCTATAGGGTACTTTTGAGTAAAGTAACTATAAGAGGGTCACTTGGGATAGAAGTGACCCTTAGTAACAAGATTCGGAGGTGTAAGGCTAAATTAGCTTTACACTACTATTAATATGTCGTGATAGCTTTGTTTGTATAGTGAATTGCCTGTGAAATAAATTTAAAAATAAAAAAAGCCGTAGCATCGTCACCCACTACAGTAAACTAATGAACAATATGAGGATTTTGTGCAGTAAAAGACAAGGATGGTTACAGGGCACTAAAACCATCAATGTTGAATGGAAATGCCCTATTTGTGGTGAAAAAAATGGGTAATCCTAAGCTTAGACAATTTTGTGAAGATGAAGAATTCTATTCTGTTCACATTTGGGAAAATCCTTGTGGTCATATTGTGAAATATACAGATTTAAAAGAATTTGAACAATATTGAATAATCCAGGTACAAAGAAATTTGAAGCGGGGTGTACTAATGAATAGTATCGAGTTAGAACAAATAGCAGAGATAGCAATTACTAAATTTAATGAATTGCAACAAGAGAACAAACTAAAAGAGCGGATAGACGGCTATTCAATACTCGATTACTGCTAAGAAATTATCATAGTTTTAAAGCGCGTTGTGAAGAATTAAAAGAAATGAATAAAGTGGAAACAGAAGAAGATCCATTTGTTGAAATTGGTGGCGAATATTTATCTATTGAATCACTTACCCGTAGCAGTGTGCGAACAATGAATATGATAAACTTTATTGATAAAATGCTAGAGTTCTATAAAAATGACTGCAAACAACAAGGGAAAGAAGGGATTCGTAAGTATGATACATTGATGCACTTTTATATTTACGATGACAAAAAGACATATGCTGATATAGCAGAGTTGCATGTGGTTAATGAACGGACGGTAAGAAGAGATTTAAAAGAAGCAGTACACGCACTTTCTGTGTTAATTTTCGGCATAGATGGATTGCGTATTCAGTTATGAAATGTCAAAAACATGTCCTTTTTTATGTTTTTTAAATATTATATAGTGTATATGTAGAGTAAGTGAACTTGCTTTACATCAACTCATTAGTCTTCCAACTAAATAGACGTTTGAGGAAACGTCAACACTACAGAGTCACATCTAACAAGGTGTGGCTTTTTATTATGCTTTAGGAGGTTGAGTTGAAATTGAAAGAGGAAAATTTAAAAGGATCACCCGGAGGATAGTGACCCTTAGTAAAGATTTGGTGGTGTAAGGTTAAATTAGTATTACCTTACAATAGTTATGAGCATTTTAGGTGATATTGGGTATTAATAACCTCTATGCATGAAAGTAGCGCCGACAATAATCAGAAGAATGAATAGAACAACGACTAAAGCGAATGGGTTTCGTTCGCGACGCTCTTCGCGAAATTCTCCGCAGTATTCCATAAAATATCCCTCCTTTCTATAATCTATAATATGTATAGTTTTCAAAAGGGATTGCGATATTTATCTTAGGATGAGTTAGAAAAATGTATAAAAATAAATATGTTAAAAATAGGTATACACTATCAAGAAAAAATAATAGATGTTAGCTAAGTCATATCCAATCGGGTATGGCTTTTTATTATGCCTATAATGGTTGAGCATGACATTGAAAGAGGAAAAATATTTAAAAGGGTCACACGGAGGATAGTGACCCTTAGTAAAGATTTGAAGGTGTAGGAGTACCCTAATAATTATGAGCATCAGAGGCAGTATTGGGTATTAATAACGCATGAACGTAGCGCCGATAATAATCAGAAGAATGAATAGAACAATAAGTAGCGCAAATGCTGAACCGCCACCCCAACCACCATACCCACCAAATTCCTGAGACATAATAATTTCCCTCCTTTCTATAATCTATAACCTATAATATGAATAGTTGTCAAAAGGAATTGCGATATTTATCTATTTTACAAAAATAAAGTCTTATAAATTGAAAAAAATGTTATGACATTGAGAATACAACGAAGAACAGACTGATAGACTTTCACCTGATTTCTAATCAATATCAGGAAGGTTAAAATGAAAAGGATCACTCTGGTAAAAGTGACCCTAAAAAAATAAGGAGGTGTATGGCTAATTAACTTTATCCTATTATTTATTCCTATGTTGTGAACAAAAGAGGTTTTGAGATTAATACAAGAAAGTAGCGCCGACAATAATTAAAAGAATGAATAGAACAACAATTAGGACGAATGAGGAACCGCCACCATAGCCACCGCCGTTATAACCTTCGTAACAACAATTGTTGTTGTAATTACCCATATTTCCGAAGTATCCCATGTGTATACCTCCTTTCTATGTCTATAATATGTATAGTTATAGAAAGTGAGGAGGTATGTATCCTACAAAACAACTTTTAGAATTAGAATTTTGAATTTAGGTAATGGAATATAAGATTAAAAAAAATACTTCTGTAAAGTGGCACTTAGTAACAAGACAAGTAGCTTACTTTATTAATATGAGAAGATGGTTACTTATGTATAGTAAGACGCTAATTATAGTCATATCCAAAAGGGTATGACTTTTTATTATGCATTATGGGACAGCAATGTATAAAAAACGATGGGCGAGGTGAGAGTTTGCTATCCCGAATCCATTGTATGTAAATAAACAAATAGATATTACAAAGTATTTATTGTAGTGGGTTGAACAATGAGTAAAGAAGCGTGCAAAAAATTAATAACGTTCATTTAAAAAGGTAAAAATAAGTGCAATTTGTACTTCAAATACAATGGAAACACTTTCTATTATCAAGATATAAAACGTAAATAGGTTAAATGTGAGATTCTTTTGTAGGCGTTCGTTACACCGAGTGTTGACAGACATATATGTAACTCAACAGGTAGGAGACTACCTAATAGTCCACAGCAGAAGATTTTTGTCTATTTGTAATATGGTAACTAAACAACAACACTTGGAAGAGTTTCAAAGTAACCAATAGGGTTACAAAGTTTGGTTATAAGTGAAATATAAAGCCATTCCTAAAATCCATTAGATTCTTAGGGGTTAGTGGATTTCTTATTGGATATTTATGTTAATATTACTTTAAAGATTGTGAAGAAATGTACTTAAACTCCCATGAAAGAACTTAATCATCTTTCATTTTCTGTGGTGAAGTGCTGATTTTTGTGCTTCATGGATGGCTAACGGTGCAGATTAGTTTAAGAAACAATGATATATTATCAAAGAAATCAGAGGTTAAAAAAGGAGATTTAAATGGATATTAGGAAACTTAATAAAGATGAAAAACTTCCAATGGAATTGTTGCTATTGGCTGACCCTTCAAGAGAGATTATTGAGGAATATGTCAATAGAGGCGAATGTTTTGTAGCTGAAATCGAACAGCAAATTATTGGAGTTTATGTATTACTTCCAACAAGACCAGAAACAGTGGAGCTGGTGAATGTTGCAGTCCTAGAGGAGCAACACGGTAGAGGTATAGGGAAACAGTTGGTAATGGATGCAATTAAGGTAGTTAAGACAAAAGGATACAAAACTATAGAAATTGGAACTGGAAATTCGAGCATAGGGCAATTGGCTCTTTATCAAAAATGCGGTTTTAGAATAATTGGTGTTGATATGGACTTTTTTGTTAAGCATTACCCAGAAGAAATTTTTGAGAACGGTATTCAGTGCAGGGATATGGTTCGTTTATCTCAAGATTTATAGGTTAAAAAAGGGGGAATATTGTTCAACTAACAGGGGCATTAATTGAACAGAGAAACATTTATTATGGTGTTTCTCTGTTTTAAATAACTAAAAGTACTTCTGATAAAATTCCTTCCTAAGCTTTCCGCTTAGTTGTGCATAAATCCGAGTAGTTTCACTTTTTTCATGCCCCATTAAGCTTTGAATTACTTCAATGGGTGCGCTATTGTTTAATAGATGTGTAGCGTAACTATGTCTTAATTGATGGGGATGTATATCTTTATTAATTCCAGCACGACTAGATATTCGTTTAATGATATACCTCATTTGCGCAATACTCATACGATGTGGATTTCTTTCAGTAACAAAAATAGCTGGATCTCTATCTTGGCGACTGTCAATGTATCGTTTAAACCAAATATCACAGCGGACATTAAAGTAAACCTCTCTTTCTTTATCTCCTTTACCTCTAACGATTGCAGAGCGTTCTGACCAATTAATACTATTCTTCTCTAGTGAAACAACTTCTCCAATTCTACATCCTGTTGAAAACAATTATACGAGATCTAAGTCCCAACCAGCCTCAATCATGTTTCTGCAAGTAGGGGGCGAACGGTTTAGTTGACGGGGTCAAGCTCCACGAGCAGATACGTTCTACCCTGGCTACTGCTATAATAAAACTATATAAAAAATGGTCAACCAGAAATATCTGGCTGACCTTATAATACGAACGGTGCAGGTTAGTTGAATAGAGGATTGAAGTAAAGGAGGATAAGATGAATATATATTGTAAGAGTGCATTACATCAAATTAAAGTCGCTGTAACGACAATTGTTGAGGTGATAGAAAAGTTAGCAGAACATGACTTGCAAAAAAGACCTACCCCTAATAAGCATTCCATAGGAGAGCTGTTAGAACATATTTCTATTATTTGTGAAGCTGATTCGCTTATTTCGGACGGGGCATCCCAAGACAAGATGAATAAATTTTATTCAAGTGTTTCATATAAGAATCCAAATGAGATGAAAGAAGCATTGATAAAAAATCATCAATTTTTAGAAGATAAATTTATGAATTTTACAGAAGTCGAACTTCAAGAGGAAATTACTTCTTATTGGGGTGTTACGTACTCACGATATGAATGGTTGTTAGAGATTTTAGCTCACGTTTATCATCACAGAGGGCAATTACACTCTATGCTTGTTCATTGTTATGGGATAGACCCAAAAGTTCCATTGTTTGAATAGAACTTTACTATTGAACTCCCATGAAAGAACGAAATAATCTTTCATTCTCTGTGGTGTAGCGCTGGTTTTTGCGCTACATAGATGGCTAACGGGTAGCTTTAGTGAAAAAAGGAGTACAAAAATAATCAAACTTTATTAAAATCTAATACTAAATAAAAAAGGTTAAATTACATTTTGATTTATATTTTTCAGAATAGAGTTTGTTTAAATTAGCTATTTAAAAAATCTGATTTCTAATCAAGCGTTACTCAATAATAGAAAGGCTTAGGAGTTGTTCCTAAGCTTTTTTGAGGTTTTAAATAAAAGAAATTTTATGAATAATAGTATTGGTTTTATGTAGTCAAAAAGATTCCTTTGTTGGCGTTCGGTACACCCAAGACATGTATCAAAAGAACCTTTTTTGAGTTGTAGGAGAAGGTTTCGACAATAATTTTGAAGTTAAAAAGGAAACAAAAAATCCCCAGTGTAATACTGGGGAGACGGTTTGTCAGGTAAATCATTTTTACTTTTCTAGATAATCTGCATGTAATGGCGGTGGCACTAACCCAACCTTTAAAAAAGGTCACTGAGTGAAGTGACCTTAATGAGGGAGGCTGTGACGGTCAACTAACGCCACAACCGAGTTAAGTGCGTGCGATACACTCAAAATTAATTTGTGCAAATTAATTTTACCTATACATTAAAAGAAGCCCAGCATCATCATACTCTACAAATTGGAAAAATATAGGGTGGTGGCTAATTATTTATGTAATAGAGGGATAGCAATATGAGTAAAAAGGATATAAACTATACCTTTAACCTGGATAAAGGTATATAAACATTTGACAGGGAAGTTAAACTGATCCCTTTATCATGTAATTCCAATATTTTTCGATAATGGATCATAAAAAAACACCTCCTATTTTTGGCATAAAATA
The DNA here is from genome assembly GCF_050280425.1 of Lysinibacillus sp. NPDC093190. Taxonomy (NCBI): domain Bacteria; kingdom Bacillati; phylum Bacillota; class Bacilli; order Caryophanales; family Bacillaceae; genus Lysinibacillus; species Lysinibacillus sp. NPDC093190. Next base: position 6,226 of record NZ_JBNNVG010000009.1, read on the forward strand.
TGGTTTGAACAAAAATATCGACATAATCTGCATTTATGTAAAGAACCATTTTGATCAATTTTTCAAAATAGTTTCTTTTATTTGCCGTAGCTCTATTAAATGCTCTTTATTACAAGTACGACTTTTATGACTATATTAATTGACTTTATGATAAGGTACTTCAACACCTTCATCGATAAATAATTGATTCTCAACATCTACATAACTCATCGTATTGTGTACCCAATAATACGACTCATCTATTTTATAAAGTGGCACAGACAACTGATGTTCAAATGAAATCATAAATTGTCTATCCTTTATGATCGTAAATCTTGTGCTAAGTTCATCTGCTAATTCATATTGACCTGTAATATCATCCTTATTAGTAAGCGATAATATTTCTACATGTTTTGGTGCTTCTACAGAATATTGTATTCCCATTAAGTAATTCACAATTTCTTGTTCATATTGCGGAAACACTTCTTGATTCGTTGCTAATACAATCATATCCTTTGTGGAAGTATTAATAAAAGCTTGTGCTGAACAACCGATCCATCCACCTGTATGACCAACCCAGTCATCTTGTACGATAAAACCATAACTATAATGCTCAGCGACTTCTATTGGTGTTAACATGGATTGCACAATCTCTTTGCTAATATACCGTCCTTGCAAAAATGCTTTTAAAAACTTTGCTACCTCTGCCACCGTTGCATAAATACCACCGTCACCAAATATATTATTATATTTTTCAATTTTGCAAAAATATGGGTCATTATTTACCTTTTTATATCGTTGCTCCTCGTAATCATACGTATGATTTTGCGCTTCGTATTGTTTTGTAGGCTGTGTTGTTGTACTAGTGAGATTTAATGGTCTTGCAATATATTGTTGTAAATATATTTCATACGATAAGCTACTCACTTCTTCAATAATTTTTGCAAGTAAAACATAATTCGTATTGCTATAGAACCAATGCGCATTCGGCATATGTTGTGGCAGTGCCGTCTCGACAAATGTTTCAACACTTTTTGTAAAATCTCCTGCAATATACTCTGGAATACCAGATGTGTGTGTAAGTAAGTGTGCAACTGTCACATTTGTAAAATGAGGTGCGTTAAACCAATTTGTAATTTTATCATCTAACTGTAGCAGTCCTTTTTCAATTAGTTGAAATGTCATTACTGCTGTATACATTTTACTTAACGACGCAAGATTAAATTGTGTATTTTCAGTAATAAGATGTTGCTCTGAGATATCCTGATAACCATGATAATACTGCTTGATTTGTTCATGTTTTTCATAATACATTGCACCATTAAACGAGATATTTTTAAGTAAACCCTCCACTTGTTAACCTCCTGAATAAATTAGATACCTAACATATTAGACATGAAGAAATTTTATAATTCCTTCATTGCGATCTCCCTTAATTTTTCAACAATGCGTTCTAATTCGTTTAACTCATTTGATGAAATTTTGCTGTAAATTTTATCTGCAATTTGCTGTTCTACATAATCTTGCTTCGAAAAATACTCCAATCCGTTTTCAGCTAACGTTATAAATACTTCACGGCGATTTTGTAGATTAATTTCTCGTTTGATATATTTATTCTTTTCCAACTTCGCTATTAATTGGCTAACTGCGCTAGAGCTAATATTCATTTCAATCGCAATTTCACCCACCGTAATACGTTTTGCTAAATACACAATATCTAATACAACCGCTTGTTGTGTTGTAATGCCGCTATTTAAATATTGCTTATAATGTTTATATATCAAACGGTTTATCGTATATTCTGCTTCATTAATGCGCTTAACCTGTTCATATAAGGACAAAAAATCACCTACTAATGTGTTAGATGTCTAATATATTAACAATTGATTTGTCAAACGTCAATCTTATATAAAAAATGTCATAACATTAGGTATGTTCACTAATTAAACAGGAGGTAAAAGGTCTGTCATTCAGTGGTAAATATCTTGTCACTCATTGGTACAAAGTATGTCGTTGGTGGTACAAATCGCTGGCTGTAATCAATTTTGTAAACGAAAACATGAAAATGATCACTTCTACATCGAAGTGACCAAGAATGAAAGTTGTATTTTAATGGAGCGGATTAAAGGAAAAGAAATAAAAGATATTTATAAGAACGCTCAGAATTTGGTTTATGAAGTTTTAATGTTTATTCAAAGCGTACATTTTCAGAAATTCCTTTTATCTTATCCCAATGCAAAATTTGTATCTCATTATCTTCTCGACTGATAATACCTTTTTCTGTCCAGTCCTTTAGGATACGATTTAAATGTCTTTTTGTAGTACCAATTAATGAGGCAACGTCATCTAAAGAATTTGTTTTTATGTATTGATTTACATGTGTTGGGGATTCAACACTACATAAATAAGCTGCTAAACGTACATTTACTGATGAAAGCGCATTTACTCTAGATGAAATTGTGCAAGTTAGGAGCTTATATGCTAACTCTTTCAATAATAATTGATTGAATTTACTATCAATTTTTAAATGAGCTTCGTACACTTCTAATGGAATAATTAAAACTTCACATGGTTCTACTGCGATACAGTTTGATACAATTAAACAATCTGTAAATATTTCAATATCGCCCATAATCGCGGGTTGTTGGCAATACCTTAATAGTAACTCTTTTCCAGTCACTTCTAAACTAGACACCATATACCTTCCTGAAAGTAAAAAATAAATGCCATCTATCTTGTCTCCCGCTTTTAGAATGTATTCATTAGGTTGAAAAGAACATACAAGAAGGGACGAAGTTAGTTCTTGTGTAAAAGTATAGTGATAAATAGATTGAAATAGACTTTGATTCATTTTTTCCTCCGAGACATCTGTCCTGTATTAATATTATTAATTTTAATATAGTTTTAGATAAATTATAAAGAGGTAGGGATTATTCAAATGAACTTTGTATTCGATTTAGATGGAACACTTTGTTTTGATGGTAAAAGTATTGATAGAGAAATTATTGAAGCACTTCAAGAATTAAAGTTAGCAGGGCATCAAGTGATTTTTGCCTCAGCTAGACCGATTCGTGACTTAGTACCTGTCATACCAAAGAGTTTTCATGAAGGTCTATTGGTTGGTGGAAATGGTACATTTACATATGATAATGGACGAATTCAAGTGAAACATTTTGAACAACAACTTCTAGATAAACTCATAACACTTATTCATCGACATCAGTTGAAATATTTAGCAGATGGTCAGTGGGATTACTCCTATACAGGTGATATTACGCATCCTATTTATCGCAATATCAATAAAAATAATTCAACAAATATTCCGTTGAAACAATTACTACCAGTCTGTAAATTAGTTTTATTCCAAGCAAATGAGGGAGTGTTAAAAGAGCTTCAATCAATCTCAGTCATAGTTACACAGTACAAAACTGAGGACGCTATCGACATTAGCCCTCTAGGTATTAATAAAGTAAGTGGACTTCATATGTTGAACATTCAACAGTTTATTGCTTTTGGGAACGATAGCAACGACAAATGTTTGTTTGAACACGCTGTGCATAGTGTATGCGTGGGGAGTAATGATGTGAAAAGTTATGCGAATGAAATTATTGAACGAGTAGATGTAGCGAAGAAGATTCGTGAACTAATGAGTAAATATGATTTAAAATAATACAAATATGCCTTTAGGTAAAGAAATATTTTCTGATTCCTATTTAGAATGTAAAGATTTAAGAAAAATAATAAGCTACTGCGTGTGATGATGTGGATTAATAAATATTTTACCATTTTTATACATTTTAGAATCAGCGTTACTAATAATAGAAATATTGAAGGGCTTTGGAAATATTCCTAAGCCTTTTTGAGGTATTCTAATGAAAGAAAAATTTATGAAAATAGCATTGGTTTTTATGTATTCAAGAAGATATTTTTTGTTTTAGAGAAATGGCAAAATAGCAAATTAAAGGATTGGAAAAATACGGGGTATTTTGAGATTTAATTAATTCAAAGGTCACTAGGGACAGTGACCGAAGCAAATAAATTTTTAAGGTGCAGTGCGGAGCTAAGCTAATTTGCTTAACATTACTATAAATATGTTGTTATAACAGGTTTTGTATAGTGGATGACCTAGAAAATTGAATTTTAAGAACCGTAACGGTGAGGTTTTACAGTTTATTTTTTCTAAACATTATGAAGATGTTAAAGGGATAGCACGTGCGATAACAGTTTGGGGCAATGCAAGAGGTTGCTATCCCGAAATAATTATATGTAATTTGAATTGAAAACATTACAATGAAATAAAAAAAGGTCATTTCCTAATTCGGAAGTGACCAATAGTTGCCCTGAAAAAATTTTATGTTTTGAGGTTGAAAAAGTTGCGAAAGATGAAATTTACTGATGACACTTGTATTATACGCTTCATAAACAGAAGCATTTAGGGATTTTACAATTATAAATGTAATAAAAAAACTGTGGCGCTCGTCTCATATGCTCCCAATTAGATAAACAGATTTTATTTTCTAATCTGTCTACCTAATAAGGAGCATATCAAGGTGAGTACCTGAGCTTTGTGTTTATTCAGTTTATTCATCATACGGTCTATATTTTGTATGAAGCTCCTTAGCTGCTTCATCGATAGGATTCTTCTCAGAAATTTCTTCAGTATAAGCATTTACAGTTTTTTCTTTAGCTTCTTTTTGCTCACTAGCTGGAGCTTCTTCTTTAGATGCAGCTTCATCCTCACTACATGCAGTTAGTATTAATATAGACAATACTCCTATATAAAATATTTTCTTCATTATATAACCTCCTCGTAATATCATTTGGGTGTATTTAACATTAGATATACAGATAAAAAAGACAAAAAATGCAATTAGTTATCTGTTTTGCTATCTGTTCTGGGTTGTTTATCTGTATTAATTACTTCCTCAAAAGCTGCTTTAATTTCCTCAATTGTATAGCAGAAGACAACTTTTGAAGAGTTCAGTACTGATTTATTACTTGTTGGAATGGTAGGAGTAGCCGCTATAAATGCTCTGTGGATCTAGTTTAGTCAAGAGCAAGCGGTTGAAGGTTCTTACAGTTTAAGTAAGTTTATATCAAATTTAATTATACGTAAGGAGGAAATATAATTGTCTCATTGGATCTACGTCAAGATTGTAGACACACTCAAGTTAATTTTTTGTGTCGCAACGTCCATTTTTGGAGTGTTCCACATCCCGAGTAGACCGTCAAAGTGAAAAGAGCCTTTGACCGCCTACTCGGGATGTAGAGCGGAAAATGCATGGAGGTTGCGCCCGAAAATGTGGAGGGGTAGATTTCTTTGTCCCCTTTTTACGCTGCTGCTCGGCACATTATCTCATATGCATCAGGTGTGAAATAACCAATGCTACCATGGATTCGCTTGCGATTGTACCAGCCTTCGATGTACTTAAATAAAGCTACACGTGCGGTTTCATAGTGGCTGTAGCGCGTTCGGTATACTTCTTCTTTTTTGAGTGTTGCGTGAAATGATTCGATGCACGCATTGTCATATGGGCAACCTTTTCGACTGAATGATGGGATCATTTCGTATTTCTGTAAGCGCTCGCCAAAAGCTTCACTTGTATATTGAGAACCTAAATCCGTGTGTATAATGAGTCCTGGCGCTGGATTTTGCGCGGCTACTGCGTTATCAAGTGCTTCTAAGACTAGGTCAACCGTCATTTTACGACCAAATTTATATCCAACAATTTTCTTTGTATGACAATCTAATACCGACGCCAAATAACACCAGCCATCATTTACTGTGTGGATATACGTAATATCTGCCACCCATTTTTCATTGATGTTTTCGGTTGTAAAGTCTTGTCCCAACACGTTTTCACGCTCTTCAACTGGTTTCTGCGTTGGCGTCGGACGGTACTTTTTTGTAATGTTTGAACGAATGCCTGCTTTTCTCATAATTCGTTGAACGCGATCAATACTGCCTGTATAGCCCTCTTGTTTAAGGATTTGAAATATTTTCGGTGCACCATAACGGCCGTCACTTTCCTTATGAATAACGCGAATACGAGCGAGTAGCTTTTCATTGGCGACATGATAGCTGTTCGGCTTTTTGTGAAATGATTGATAATACGTACTTTTAGGCATTTTTAAAATGCGACACATCAATTGAACGGGTTGATGCTCGCTTTCTTTTGTAATGTGGTCGATCAGTTCTTGGTCTTCTATTTTTGCGCGAATATGGTCATAGCCTTTTTTAGGATATCTACCTCTTGTTTTAAGCGAAGGTTTTCCTTCTGGATAGCAGCTACTTCAGCTGCAGTTAACTCCCCAGTTCCTTCAATTGGAGAATGGAGTTTAATCCATTTATAAATTGTGACTTCTGACACACCATATTCGCTAGCTAGTTGATTGACCGGTGTACCCGAACGATAAAGTTCGACTACTGTTTGTTTAAATTCTTTATTGTACTTTTTTTGACTCATGGTCGGACACGTCCTCTCTTATGTTCAATTCTATTGATTTAACCGAGGTATGTCCACTTATCTATAATACATCCACATTTTGAATATATGGAGTAACTACTCTTTATGTAGGGATAATGTTCTAGTGTCTTTCTACAATTGTTAAGAGTATCCGAACATAACCCAAAAAATGTTCAGTGTAGTATTAGCCTAATTTTCCAATACTAAATATGTTTTAAATACTGTATTTAAGGAAAGATGTTTTTATTAGTGAGATTTCTTACATGGGGTGTAATTGGAGCTGTTATTTTGAGTGTAGCTAGAGGAATGCAAAATGGTACTCTTCAACAGTTCACAAAAAATATTTCGAATAAATTAAATCTCCAGAATGCTCAACAAATGATGCAGCCAATACAACAAATGGCACAGCCATTGCAGCAAATGTCTCAGCTTTTACAACAGATGAACCAATCTTCACAACAATCTAAGCAACCTCAACAACAAACAAACCAACCCTCACAACAAATGAATCAATCATTACAAAATACAGCCATTAATCGATCAACTGGTAGTTCATCACAACAATAATGTATACAAATGAACAATTGCTATGAATAAAGGCTTAGTAATATTTCCTAAGCTTTTCAAAATTAATTATAGTATCTAACGTACATCATATTGGATTTAATAAAAATTAGGAATCAGTTAATGCATTATGAAATCGTATTTACTGAAGAAGAAACAGATGTCTTAATAGCGAAAATAAAGAATTGATTATAATCATCAACAGTTTTCTTTGAAGAGCATATAGAGGATATAAACGATCTTATTGATAGCTCTAGATTTGAATACACCGTAGAGGAAAGAATGCAAGATGAAGCTGAATGGCGTGCAGAGATGATGATGGAAGAAAGCAGATTAGGAATATACGATTGATTTAAATATTATTACCACTAAAGTCACATCTAACAAGGTGTGGCTTATTATTATATTATGAATAAAAATAACAAATAAATTTGTTAAATAAGTTAAATAAATTTATAATAGTCCTAATTAAAATTTAGGATATGGTTTCATGTTCTAAGACGTTTATCAATATCTCGTGTGTCAAAAACCACACTGTAAAGATGACTTTAAGATAGAGAGGAAGAGTCAACCAAATGCTAAAAAACATAAATAATCAAGGTGAGATATTGGATACTGAAAATATTTTAGGGAAATATAGGGATAATATAGAATTAATTCAACAGAAATTAAAACAACTTGAGATGGTCACTACTAAATTGCAAAGTGAAGGATTGGTTGAAATAGAAAAGTTGGCTAATGAATTAAATATGTTGCAGAAGCTCTCAACGAGTATAGAATTTAAAGCTAAGTGTCTTATTTGTAATAACGGTGAAACAATCGAGACATCAGCATCTGAATAAAATATAGTTCAAGTCATATCAAATAGGTGTGGCTTTTTATTATGCATAAAGCAAAACATTCATTATGTATTTTTTTATTTAACGTGTGACAACACTCATTTCAAGTGTCGTCATCTTCTTAATTTTTTATTAGAAGAAGAGAATTTTTACTAAAAGCAAAAGAATTATTAGCTGGTTAAAGGATGGTTTTATTACCAACTTTAAATTCATTTTTATCACCACCTTTTTATTTAATTATTCTGTGTGATGAGGGTAAATTTTATTCCAAATATGAAAATTGTGAAGGGATGAATACTTTGAGTAAGGAAAAATAAACAAGGTCATCATAAGAGGAAAGTTACCCTTAGTAAAGATAGATATGAAGGTGCAAGGGAAAGTTAGTATTACCCTAATAATTATGAGCATTAGAGGCGGTATTGGGTATTAATAATATTTTGAAATGAAACTAGCACCCAATAATTAGAAGAATGAATAGAACAACAATTAGAGCAAATGATGAACCAGATCCATAACCACTACCATAAATTCCTAAGCTTTTTTGGAGGTTTTCAATGAAAGAAAAGTTATGAATATAGCATTTGTATTATGTAATCAAAAGATTCCTTTGTTGGCGTTTGGTAAGGCAGGGGACAGTCCCCATAGTTTAATTTTTTTCTTTTTGAATTGCTTTACGTGCAAGTGCATCTGCAGCTTTATTTTGCGTATCTGGAACCCATTTGATGAAAAATAAATCGAAGCTACTCGCAAGTGTAAGTGCCTGTTCAAGATAAGGTTTAAATTCCTCATTTTTCACATATTCTTTTTCCATAGAGGCAACAACAATTTTTGAATCAGAGCGCACTGAGACTAGGTTTGAACTTAGCTTTAGAGCTTCTTCAAGGCCACGTACTAATGCAGTAAACTCAGCAATATGATTATTGGCTTGCCCTATATACTCACTGATTTGTATATGATGGCCTTCGCCTTTAATAAATATGCCAATACCACTGGGGCCAGGATTTCCTGCACTAGCAGCATCTATATATACTTCTAACATAAAATCCCTACTTTTTAATTTAGATTTTACTTTATTGTACATCAATAGCGCTTTTTCACAATATCTAAGTAGATGTTAAATGGTTAAACAAAATAGTTGCTTGTTCAAAATGTTCACTTCATAATAGTAAGAAGCGAAATTTGGACGTGAAAGGAGCGAGAGTTCAATATGGATAAAGTGACAGTTATGCAAGATATTGATGAACTGCATGATACGTATTGTGCTGATTGCTTAGTGATAAAGCAATTACGAAAAGAGCGTGGGAAACCTGGAGCTCATCGTTTCTGCATTGAAGCCTGTTCAGTAGGAGAGCGACTCCAATTTCTCGGAGAAGAGCTCCTGAAGGTATATAGTAAATAATGTTAACAGAAATGTCTTTTCAACTGTGGCAAAGCAATCATAGGTACTAAACGGACTATGTTTAAATAAAGTAAAGCTTAATGATAAAAGTTTCATTTTTGATCAATAAATAATCATATTTACTAAATTCGATGCATAAATAACAATATGTTCGGAAAAAATTGTATTGGTTGGTTACCATAGAAAAAGCTACTTTGTTGTCGGCTCACTGCCGATAACAACTGTAGCTTTTTTCTATGTAGACTAAAATGCGCCGCACAATCTAAGATTGCTTAGAGCGTGTGGCGCTATTTTAAACATTATTTAGCTGAAGCATAGTTACTTAAATCTTGGTAGTATTTTGTGAGAGAGGAAGCTGAAATATCGAACGTCGCTGCAATTTCTTTTACTGTCATTGATAGCGACTCGAATAGCTCTTTTTCTTGACCATATCGAATCGCGCCAGCAGCAATGGCAGCCTCTTTGCGTGCAGATGGTTGTCCTTCAATTAAATAGTCCTCTAAAAGCTCTAACATAGGAGCTGTTTCTCGCTCATTTTGCTCAAGGAAATCTTTAACTTGTGTGATTACATTGCTCTCAAAGTTCGTGAATTCCTCGCCTTTATAACCGTTCGACACAAGTAACTCCCAGAAGGATAAATGCTCTTCTTTTAAGAATGCACCAACCTTCTTCTCAGAAGCCTCAAAATTTTTCTTAAATTGCTCAAATACCTTTGCATGATCTTCCGGGAAGAAGATAAGCGTTGAAACAGCTAAATAATACTCTGATTTTTTTGTACCATCTGGTAAGATGAATGCAAAAACATGCATACCTTCAGGAATTGGTTTGTCATTTTCACGACGAATATAAATTTCTTCATTTGTTAACACATGTGTAGCTTTGAAATATTTTTCTTCTACAACTGACACGGAACCAATAAATAAATGAGGTTGTGACCATTCTTCTAACACTTTTATTGTAGAAGGTCTTACCGTTTTTTTCTTTGTTTTCTTTAAGTAACCTTTCCAAATAGATGGCTCTTGATGGAAGAAGAAGTCGTCTAACGCGATCGCCTCAATTAGCTCTCTTTGTAGTACGCTCTCTAATTTAGGCTGCCATGTACCTACATGTTCGATATAGGCACGAACATCTTTGCGTTCTGGATATTCTAAGTAAAATGTTTGTAGTACACGCTCTAATTCTTCGATTGCTACAGCTTCTATTGTAACCTGTTGTTTACCTTCACAACATTTTTTATATTTTTTGCCGCTACCGCATGGGCATGGATCATTACGTTTTACCATAATTAGAAACACTTCCTTTGAAAATTGTTAGTCGAATATTGCTAAATAAATTGCATACATTTAATAATAACGGTACATTTGTACGAAGGAAAATGATAGTCTATTTAGAAATATCAAAAAATGTGGATGGACGCCCTGATTCTAGTATATGTACGAAATTACCAGCTTAGAACTAAAAAAAGAAAACCATCTACGCTTTAGAAATAGCATAGATGGTTATCGCAATGTTTAGCCTTTGATAGCTTCCATTTCTGTCGTTAATCGTTCAAGTTCTTCTATAAGGTGACCAATGTAAGCAATCGTATCTCGAAGCGGCTGGTCTGTTGTAACATCGACACCCGCCATTTGAGCTAGCTCTACAGGTGATTTCGTACCTCCAGCTTGCAGGACTGCTAACCATTCATCTACAGCCGTCTTACCTTCTTTTAAAATCCGCTTGGATACTTGTGTAGAAATTGTTAAGCCAGCGCTATATGTGTATGGATATAGGCCCATATAATAGTGTGGTTGACGCATCCAAGTAAGCTCGGCTCCCTCATTAATATCAACAGTGTCACCCCAGAAATCTTCTAATACTGAGCGTTTTAATTGATTTAAAACGGTAGCATTTACAGCTTCTCCAGCGTCGATTAATTCATACACTTTTCGTTGATAAGCTGCCTCTAGTAAGTGTGTGACGAAGTTATGATAATACGTTTTAGACACAATGTTTGAAATAACCCAACGTTTGAAGCGAAGATCATCGTTATGGGTTAATAAATAATTGGCTAGTAGCATTTCATTCATTGTCGATGGTGCCTCGATGAAGTATAACGAAGGACGACTGTTAAAATAAGATTGATGGGCATGTGCATTCACAAAATGACCTGAGTGCCCAAGCTCATGAATTAAAGTGAATACCTCATTCATACGTTCATTCCAAGACATTAAAATATACGGATGACTACCATATGGACTTGAACAGAATGCCCCAGTCGATTTTCCTTTATTTGGTGCATAATCAATCCAGCGTTCGTTAAACGCCTTTTCGATCATCTCTTTGTAATCCTCACCCATAACGTCTAATGCTTTTTCAACATATTCTTTTGCTTCAGCCATTGTTAATTTCGGATCATAGTCTGGATCAAGGGCGATCTTTAAATCAGCAAATGTCATTTTTTCAATGCCATTTACTTGTTGAATAAGCTTTGCGTAACGGCGCATATGAGGTGCAAGCTCTTTCGTAATCAGATCTATTTGACGATTATAAAGCGTACGATCGACATCTTGATCAAATAATAAATAGTCCACGACAGAATCAAAACCTCGTAAATCAGCCATTGTTTTTTCCTGTTGAATGTGTGTGTTATAGATTTTCGCAGTTGTGTGCTGATAATCGCGTAATTTATTCGAAAATGCTTGGAATGCAGCATGGCGTACTTTTGTATCAGCGTCAAACTCCCAGTCATTTTCGTATAATACAAAACTAAGCGGATGTTTTTCGCCATTGGCCTCAAACTCTCCAAAATGCATATCTACAAGCTTTGTCGTATTATACGTTTCATATGGTGCATCAAAAGTAGAGCTAAATGCAGCTAGTGCTTTTTCTACCTCTGGATGCAGCTGATGAGGCTTTTGTTTTAATAATTCCTCTAAATAGACTTTATAATTAGGGCTTAATGTAGCAGCTTCCTCTAAAATAGACTCATCTAGTGCTAGTAATTCACTGCGTACGAAAGAAAATGTACTACTTATTTTACCGACTGCAGCACCATATTTTGCAGCACGCATTTGGGCTTCGTTATCTGTATGATCAGCTTGATTATTTAAGCTTGCATAAGTACCAATAGGAACTATGCTTTCATATAGTGCTTCATAGTTTGTTAAAACATCGATTACCTTTTGGGCATCCGTAATTGTACCTTGATACGTACGTTCAAAATTTCTTGCATCTTCCACAAGCTGCGCTAAAGCAGGCTCAAAATCCGCGTCATTTTCAAGTAAATTTGTTAAATCCCATGTTTGTTCCACTGGTACATCTTTTCGTAATGGCAATACCTCCATCAATTAACACCCCTTTTCGTGTATGTGATTCCATTATAACGAAACTATTTCGGAAAGTGAAATAATTATAGAGAATAGTTTTAATGTTCATAAAAATATAATAATAATATAGAAACTTATGTTCGTGTTAGCTATAATGGATTTAAGGTAAAGGGGGGATGTAATTATAATGCAGTTAGTTTGGGAGAACCCAGATGTGTATAAGCTTAGTCACGTAAATCAAGATAATTTATGGAAGAAGTTAATTGCGGATTTGTTTGAAGATTTTTTGTTGTTCTTTTTGCCAGACTTACATGAAGAAGTAGATTTTTCAAAGCAAGTTGAGTTTTTACAGCAGGTGCTTTTCAAAGAAATTATTGAGCATCGTCAAGGGCGCAAGGTAGCTGATCAAATTGCGAAGGTTCATCTGAAAAATGGGAAAGAACAATGGATTCTCGTCCACACAGAAGTCCAAACTATTGATGAAGTGCATTTTGCGAAGCGTATGTTTGAATACTTTTATCGTATCAGTGATCGCTATGGTAAGAAGATTGTAGCAATTGCTATTTTTACAGGTAAGAGTACCAAAAGCACAAATCAGTATCATGAAAAGTTTTATGGTACAGAAATTATGTATACTTTTAATAAATTTGTTGTTTCAGATTTTGATGAAGAAGAATTGAAAAATCACCGAAGCTACTTAGTAAAGCGTTACTAGCATCTATTTATTTGAATAGAACAAAAAACGAATGAGCCATCGTAGTACTTACAAAAGAGCTTTGTTAAGAGAAGTGTGGTCATTAAATAATGATAAACGAACGGAAGTAAGTGCGTTGCTTTATTTTATTGATTATTTATTGAAATTACCAAGAGCTATGTCTGAAAAGCTTGTAAGAGATGTAAAAGAGGAAATTAGAGAGGAGGAAGAAGTTTTGCATCTATATAAAGGAGATCTACCGCCGACACTTGCTGCAGTTTTGGAATTAGAAAGGCAAGAAGGATTTGAGCAAGGAATTGAACAAACCATTAAACAAATAATCAGTGGTTTGATTGAAACGGGTGCTGACGATGAGTGGATTGCTGAAGTTTCAAAGCTTCCAGTGACAAAGATAAAGGAAATTCGTAATGAACTTAAAAATAATTAAAAAGTATTTAGAATGTTGAACGAACAGAAGTAAGTGCGTTACTTTACATCATAGATTACTTATTGAAACTATCAAGTACTATGTCTGGACAGCTTGTAAGAGAAATGAAAGATAAAATTAGAGAGGAGGAAGAAATTTTGCATCTAAATAAAGAAGATTTACCACCGACACTCGTTACAGTTTTGGATTTAGAAAGACAGGAAGGACTTGAGCAAGGTTTCAAAGCAAGGTTCGAGAAAGGCATTAAACAAAATAATCACTGGTTTGATTGAAAAGGGTGCTGAGGACGAATGGATTGCCGAGGTTTCAAATCTTCCAGTGAATAATATAAAGGAAATTCGTAAGAAACTGAAATAAACTAATTGTGTAGAAAGATAAAAATGACAATCCCTGATTAGGTTTGTTGAAAGTTTTTAACGTCCAATTGATGTAATCCATCTGTTTTTTAGGACTGGCTTTATAGTAGAAATGTTTTTTGTATCTACAGATAACCTTAAAATTTATTTGAGTCAATGGGAAAAATGTGTGTATAGTCAGTACACTTTGCAACGCATACTAATGGCTAGAACAATTGGCACATTGGAGGAGTAATAATGACACAAAACTTAAACAAACAATTGAATAAGCTTGTCGCTACATGGTCAGTACTTTATACGAAATTGCACAATTATCATTGGTATGTTACGGGAAATGCCTTCTTTACACTACATGCAAAATTTGAAGAATTATATAATGAAACAACGTTAAATTTAGATGAAATTGCAGAGCGCATTCTTTCGAAAGATGGAAAACCAGTTGCTACATTAAAAGAGCATCTTGAGCTATCCTGTATAGAGGAAGCGACAGGGAATGAGACGACAGAGGAAATGGTAGCTACAACCATTGCCGATTTCCAAAAACTTATGAAAGCTTTAAATTCAACAATGGAGCTTGCGGCAGAAGAAGGGGACGATCGAACAGAGGATATACTAAATGCTATGTATCAGTCCCTTGAAAAGCATACATGGATGTTGAAGGCCTTCCTTGGGCACAAATAACCGCAAGTAAATGATAGGCAATGGGAACTCTTTAGTGCGCTCCCATTGTCTATTTTTGACGTTTCACAAAAGTACATAACCATTGTTTCAAAACGTGAACATATATCACGAAGAGATAACATATATTACAGTTCTATAAAGAATGAGCAAAATGAGTTTTATTTTTAAATAGGAAGGGTAGATACCTAGTAAGCCATACAGATTAGGAGGAATTGAGCATGATAAATGAACAAAATCCACAAATTGAAGTGGCCCATACAAGGGAAGAAATGCTTCATATTTTAGAAAGTATGCGATTAGAAGCATATCAAATAGAGGACATTCACGTTATTGCAAAGGATCCAAGTCATTTTGAGGATGTAAAATGGGATGCTAATGTAAAAACACACGAGGTAGGAAATTGGATGGATCAATTTAAATCATGGTTTACCGGTGAATCGGCAGTAACAGAAGGAATAAAGCGATTTGATCTTACAGAAGGACAAACAGCTTACTATGCTCATCTCGTAGAACAAGGTGTTATTGTATTATTAGCTGAGCAGTCAACTGCATCCATTACAACATAATCAGATGATTGCTAGACGTCTTGATTCACGTGTAACAGGGAGAATTTCCTCTCGAACATCATTTAAGCGCAGAAATTATATAAAACAGAGTGAGTGCACGTGCATCACTCTGTTTTTTGCATAGGGAGGATTCAAAGCTAGTTAATGTATAGCTTTTTCATGTTCATGTTTTTTAATAAAGCGTAATACATGGAGATGCTCTAATTGAGCAACAAGGTTACCCATTAGAATAAAGCTACCACCTATAATTAATTTTACCGTTATTCCTTCCCCGATAAACATCATGGCAAACATCGCTGCAAAAATTGGTTCTAAGGAAAATATTAGTCCTGTATGTGTAGCAGAAGTGAACTGTTGTGCAACAGTTTGACCTACGAAGCAAAATGCACTACAAATGACACCGAGTCCTATAATAGCAATCCAAGAAGTCGTTGAATTTGGAAGTGTTGGTGTTTCGAAAATTAATGTTAAAACGAGTGCATAAAGTCCAGCAAAACCGAGCTGGTAAATGCCATAGGAAATTGATTCAACGCTCCGTGTAAATGTACTGTTTAACAGTAAATAAATCGAATAACATAGTGCAGCGATGGCTACTAGAATATCCCCTTTTTGAAAGGTAAATGAGCCATGAGCAGTTAACACTGTAATCCCGATCATTGTACAAACAATCGCAAAGCTAACTGCTCTTGAAGGTAGTTTCTTTTCAATAAAACTGCTGAAAATAGGTACTAAGACAACTGTTAGACTTAAAATAAATCCAGCATTTGATACAGATGTTGTTTCTAGTCCAAATAAGCTTAAAACGAACACAATGAATAGTAGAAACCCTTGAATAGCTGCATATTTTAAAGTTTTAGCATTGACCTTAATCATGCGTTTATAAAAGATAATACCTGCTGCGAAAAATGCGATGATACAACGCAATGCCACCACATTATAAACCGCCAATGTTTCAAGCCCCATGACCATAAAGGTATAAGATAATCCCCAAAACATTGTCACTATAACCATTAATAAATTTGCTTTTCTTTGGACGCTCATTATGCTCACCTACATTCTGTGTACTAAAACAGTTTTCATACTAAAATTTACTATATATCTTGTATTGTGATTAGTAAAACGAATGTTTATAATAATTAGTATTAAAAAAATTCATGTATATAGAGGACAAGCCAATGAGTTTAGTCAAATATGAAATTTTGAATAAAGTGGCTGAGGTAGCTAGCTTTACAAAAGCAGCAGATGCTTTAGGATTAACTCAATCTGCTGTAAGTCATGCTGTTTCAAGCTTAGAAAAGGAGTTCGGCTTTGCACTCATTCACAGAAGTCGAGCAGGTGTCACGTTAACGAGTGAAGGAGATACAATGCTAAGGGCAATGAGACATGTCCTCGATGCAGAGGAACTGTTAGAGCAAGAAGCAGCACATATACTTGGTGTTACTCGTGGGAAAGTGCGAATCGGTGTAATTTCAAGTATTTCTTCAAACTGGATGCCTGAAATTGTTCGTATTATGGACAATCAATTTCCTGGTATTCAAGTTGAATTGCGTGAGGGAGATTATTATGAAATTGAACAATGGCTATTAAGTGGAGAGGTTGATGCAGGATTTTTAAATGGTCAAAAGTCTAAGCAATTTCTGTATACTGAACTACAGCAGGATCCATTGCTGTGTATTGTCTCCGATAAAAGTCCGCTTTATGATAAAACAGAAATTGATATTGTTGAACTAGAAGATTTGCCATTTATCATGACTTCATATAAAGGGACAAATGATGTGAAAGTACTGTTAGAGCAATATCACGTGAAGCCAAATATTCGCTTTGAATTATCGGAAGAGGTAGGGATTATTTCGATGATTTCTCACCAGCTTGGAATTAGTATTTTACCGAAATTAGTGATAAATAACTTGCCACCTACGATAAAAGCCATACCTTTAAAACAAGGTGGCTATCGCACAATTGGATTAGCTATGAAACACCAAGCATCACCAGTAACGAAGAAATTTGCGGAGATATTAAGTTCCTGGTTAAAAGAGCAAAATATGAAATAATTTTTAGTGGTGAGCAACAAGCTCTATAAAAACAACATTGAAGCATCACATAGCATTACGTTAAAATAGTATTTGTATATTTATCTTCATTCAGCAAATGTTTTTTGTAGTGAAAGCAAAGCGGCAGCTACAGAAGATTCCCACCTATAAAGATGGTGAGAAATTACGCTAAGGCGAAATTGATTAGAAAAAAGGTGAGTGTATGGGGACATTGCGAGGTAAGACCGTACTCATTACAAGTGGGGGAACACTTGAAAAATGGGATCGTGTGCGTGGGCATACGAATTTATCGAAAGGGTCGATGGGCTGTTATTTAGCTGAAGCGGCACTAGCGGCTGGGGCAAACGTATTGTATATGCATGGTTATTTCGCGCAGCTTCCGACGAATAAAGATAAAATGCGTACCATTCGATTTGAAGGCATTGAAGATTTAGGCGAGAAAGTTCGACACGCTGTTCAGGAAGAACAAGTGGATATCGTTATTATGGCAGCTGCAGGTTCTGATTGGCTCATTGACAAAGTATATGACCAATCGGGGAACTTAATGGAGGAAACAGGTAAAATGCCATCTGACGAGCCACCTATCATTCACTTTAAAAAGGCACCTAAAGTTTTAGGTCAAATAAAAGGGTGGCAGCCGAAAGTTACTTTAGTGGGCTTTAAACTTGAGGCAACAGATGATGAGGAATTTTTACTGTCCCGTGCACGTCTACGAATGGAATCGGCCAATGCTCAGTTTATGGTAGCTAATAGCTCACAGTCTTTATATAGTGGGGAAGAACCACATTGGATTGTACCGGCTCAAGGCGAACCGATAAAGATTATGGGCAAGCAAAAGACAGCGAAAGCATTGATGGATGTTTTGCAAAATGATTAAAACAAAAACTGTGTAGAGGTAAATATTATCTACGCAGTTTTTGTTTTTTTGTACCATGAAGACGATATTGATACATATTGCTATAACAAAAATATTAAACGAAAAAATACTTCCTTTTTCTTAATTGCATAGTATTCAGCTAGGTTTTGTAATATTTATATTGACAATAGGTTTTCAGAATTATAGAATTATTTCCAAGAAACGTAATACACTTATCTAAAGAGGTGCAGGACTTGGTCCAAAATGAAGCTTCGATAACAAATAGTGTAGGTCAAGTCCAACAGAGCTACCTAAGAGATAAGGGAGCTATGATTACGTGTTGGTCTCTTTTGTACAAAAAATATGGTAAAAGAAGGTGTGTATCGGATGACTCAACAGGTAAAGGTAGATGACAAAAAACTAGAGGCAATTGCAAAGGCAATTCAAAATTTGGAATTTGGAGAAGTACACATTACGATTCAAGATGGTGTCATTGTGCAAATTAACAGACTTGAAAAGCAAAGATTTCCACAAAAAAAGTAACCGATATGACGATAGTTGAACGGATGTTTGGAGGACACAGAAATTATTTCCTTGTGGACATTTTTTTGTTTAGGTACTGCTGAGCGGGTTATCCTATATACTGAATTTGAAGGGGCTTTTCATTAGATAACTCCTAGAATTATTTTTTCATCAACAAAATTTAGTATTTCGATAAAGGGCTGGAAAATACGACAAAAAACAGGATGATTACGATGAATCACCCTGTTTTTGCGTATATTTTCCTTGCAATAGCCTACTCATAAAAACTTTTTGGGATTTCACCAATATGTCTGCGATGATACAGTAAGGGTTCCTTCTGTGAATCATCAATTTCTAGGACCTGCCCAATAAATATCGTATGATCTCCAGCATCAATTTGCTGAGATATTTTGCATTGCAAAATGGCTGCAGTATCATGCAAAACTGGTAGACCTAAAGCAGAGGTTGACCATTTAGCCTGGGCGAAACGATCTGGAATTTTCCTTGAAAATAGCGTACATAAGTGCTCTTGATTGCTCGCTAAAATATTAACAGCAAACTTTTGAGCTGCTGTAAAATATGGATGCAGCTGTGATTTTTTATCGAGCGACCATAAAATAAGGAGTGGATCTATGGAAACTGATGTAAAGGAATTGACAGTTAAGCCAATAGGTTCATTTACGTCATTACAAGCAGTGACAACTGTAACGCCTGTTGGATAATTACCTAATGCAAGTTTAAAAGCAGCTACTTTGTCTGTCATTCTAATCACCTCTTCATTGATTTACGGAAATGAAAAATCTTTTTTGTTGAACCATCAGCATCGAAATCATTTCGTTGCCGAGTATTGTAAAAGAGATATCATAAAATATTTAAATTTCTCAATAATTACAATATTCTCAATCTTATTTTAAACCAACAAAACTAACAGGTAAAGTATATAATAGAGGGAAAAAGGAGGTTTAGTCATGACTTTATATTTTGACCATCTAGTTCATCAAGTTCAATCGCCAGAGAATACAAAGGTTTTCTTAAATAAACGTAATATCCATACAGTTAACGGTGGTCAACATACAATGTGGGGGACATACAATACGTTAAGCTATTTTGGATTAAACTATATTGAGCAAATAGCAATTTATGATCGTAATTTGTTTGAAAATGCAGTGAAGTTGCCTTATTCCCTACATTATACGTTTAAACGTGATAACGAGCGCTATGGTTTTTCAAGAATTGCATTACGTACAAAAAAAATTGAGGAAGAGGCACAACGTTTACGTGCACTTGGCTTTGATGTAAATGGACCTGATGCTTGTAGTCGTACTAGACCAGATGGCTCCGTAGTCGAATGGAAGCTATTGCATTTTGGGAAGCCAGAGCAGGCAATTGATTTTCCATTTTTGATTGAGTGGGCTGATACAGATGAGGAACGTGTTGCACAATTAAAAGCGAATGGAGCTATTGATACGAATCAATCAATAGCGATGGAATCTGTACAATTTTATGTAAACAATGTGCAAGCTACTGTGAATTTGTGGAGGGAAGTATTACAACTACCAGAGCCTGAACAACAAGAACAGTTTATTTCCTTACAGTTGCCAAATATACGCCTAGATTTTTATGACGAAGTCGCGGCAGCTACTATGACGCTTGGCCATTTAAATGAAGGACCGTTTGGGGTTACACTTACGGATACTGACAGAACGAAGGAAACGCTAGTTTTTCCAGGAGCATTTTATTGGATCAATCGCTGAAATTATCGTATTTAGAAGATAAAGCAACGCTAATACAATTAAGAGCATTTGAAAAAAAGGAGCCGTTCATCCAACGAACCGCTCCCTTGTTATTAAAATTTCACAACATTTGACGCCTGTGGTCCTCGATTACCTTCCACTACATCAAATGATACCTTTTGACCTTCTTCAAGTGTACGGAAGCCTTCCTCTTGGATTCCCGTAAAATGTACAAATACATCTTCTCCATCATCACATTCAATAAAGCCATAACCTTTTTCATTATTGAACCACTTTACGATTCCCTGTTGCATAAGCATTCGCCTCCCATGCGCTTGAAATGTAGAATTAAATCAATTAAGTCGTGACATAACCTGTGAAAATGTGAAAAAATGCATTTCCATTAAGAACATACATGAATTGAGCAAAGTTGTCAATTGATTGTCGAAATGCTTGTATAACTAACTAAGATTTATTTCACAATAAAGTCTATAATGGACTTATTAATATTGAAAGTAGGATGCCAAATGACAACGAAAAATCAACCTTTAACAGATCTAGAAATTGCTAGTCAAGCGGTTATGAAGCCTATTACAGAAATAGCGAAAGCTGCAGGTATTCCAGAGGATGCTCTTGAGCAGTATGGTCGCTACAAAGCAAAAATTGATCCATTAAAAATAACAGCACATGGTGAGGACGCAAAAGTTGTATTAGTTACAGCCATTAGTCCAACTCCAGCAGGTGAAGGGAAATCAACTGTAACAGTTGGCCTTGCTGATGCACTTCATCAATTGAATAAAAATGTTGTTGTTGCTTTACGTGAGCCATCACTCGGCCCTGTGATGGGTGTGAAAGGTGGAGCAACAGGTGGTGGATACGCACAGGTTGTACCGATGGAGGATATTAACTTGCATTTTACTGGTGACCTTCACGCGATTACGACTGCGAATAATGCATTATCAGCCTTTATTGATAATCATATCCACCAAGGAAATGCTTTAAACATTGACCCTCGCCGTATTATTTGGAAGCGTGTAATGGATTTAAATGATCGCGCCCTTCGTAAAGTTGTTGTGGGTCTCGGTGGTCCTGTTCAAGGGATGCCACGTGAGGACAGCTTTGACATTACTGTTGCATCAGAAATTATGGCAGTTTTCTGTTTAGCTACAAGTATTGAAGATTTGCATGAACGTTTAGCAAGTATCGTGATCGGTTATACATTTGATCGTGAGCCTGTATTTGTGCGTGATCTTCAAGTGGAAGGAGCCTTGACATTATTATTAAAAGATGCTTTCAAACCAAACTTAGTGCAAACACTTGAGGGGACACCGGCCATTATTCATGGTGGGCCATTTGCCAATATCGCACATGGTTGTAATTCGATTATGGCGACACAAACTGCACGTAAATTAGCTGATATTGTTGTCACTGAAGCGGGCTTTGGTTCAGATTTAGGCGCTGAAAAATTCATGAACATTAAAGCGCGTAAAGCTGGCTTTAAACCAAGTGCGGTTGTCATTGTAGCGACGATTCGTGCATTAAAAATGCATGGCGGTGTAGAGAAAACAGAATTAGTTGGCGAAAATGTAGAGGCACTTTTACAAGGTATTGAAAACCTAGAGAAGCATGTCGAGACGATTCGTACATTTGGTGTGGAGCCAATTATTGCGCTTAATCGCTTTATTACAGATACTGAGGCTGAACTTGCGGCCGTACTAAATTGGTGTCAAGAAAAGCATGTACGCATTGCTCGTACGAACGTCTGGGAGGAAGGCGGAAAAGGTGGTCTAGGCTTAGCTGAACAAGTGCTAGCTGTTCTTAATGAAGAAAACAATTTCTCACCTTTATATGATGTAACTGAATCTATTGAGGAAAAAGTACGTACAATTGTGCAAAAAGTTTATGGTGGGAAAGATGTGCAATTTACTGATCAAGCGAAAAAGCAAATTGCTCAAATCGAAAAATTCGGCTGGGCTGTACTACCGATTTGTATGGCCAAAACGCAATACTCATTATCGGACCAACCGAAACTGTTAGGACGTCCAGAAGGCTTTACAATCACTATTCGCGAAGTCATTCCTAAGCTTGGTGCAGGCTTCCTAGTTTGCTTAACTGGGGATATTATGACAATGCCAGGTTTACCAAAAGCACCTGCTGCTTTGCGTATGGGTGTTGATAATGAAGGACATGCGGTAGGATTGTTCTAGAAAAGAAAAAATAAATACAGCATACAAAGCTGCTCCTTTAAGTTATAAAGGGCAGTTTTTTTTTCGCAATTATGCCGAGGCATAATTGATAAGTCTCACAGAAAAAATTGTACATAGGAGAAGGAATGCTATAGATATTTGATATATGTTTTCTAAAAGGTTTACATTTTCTAACAGGCCTTTCAACATGATCATCCTCTCATTCTAGAATATATGGACTGTCTTGTTTTAGTATGCTAATCCTAAGCCGAATAGTAGGTTGAAAACATTGAATAGGCTATTTAGTTAATTTAAATTGTGATAGTTAGGACTCTGGTTAATATAGAGTCTTTTTCATACTCTTATATGGTATATAATCCACTGATTTTGGAAGATGAGAGTGGATTTTTACTACGTATGCCATTATCAAAAGAATATTTATTTTTAAAATATATTGAATTTTCTTTCTGCTTTGAATATAATTTATTTAATTTTAAAAGATACACTGTTCCTATAATAGAAACAAAGAGGGTGGAGACTTGAAAATAGCAACAGATATTGGCGGTACTTTTACCGATTTAGTGTATACAGATGAAAAAGGAGATCTTCATTTTGACAAAGGGCATACGACTCCAGGTCATTTTGAGGATGGCATACTGAATGTATTAGAAGGGCATGTAACGGAAGATTCATTGGTCGAATCTTTTACTCATGGTTCTACGGTCATTATTAACACGTTAACAGAAAGAAAAGGAGGCAAAGTCGGTTTAATTACGACGAAAGGTTTCCGTGATGTTTTAGAAATTGCTCGTGGGAATAGACCAGATTTATACAATTTTAAATATAAAAAGCCGACACCATTTGTGGAGCGCTATTTAAGACAAGAGATCGATGAGCGAATCGATTATAAAGGAAATGTTTTGAAAGCGTTAAACATTGAAGAAGTAAGTCAAATAGTAAATAAATTTAAGGGAATAGGTGTAGAAGCGATCGCCATTTCATTCATTCACGGCTACAAAAACCCTATACATGAAACACAACTAAAAGAAGAGATTCTAAAAATTTGGCCAGAGGTGTATATAACACTTTCAAGCGAAACGATTAAAGAATATAGAGAATATGAAAGAACCAATACTACTGTCTTAAATTCGTATGTAAAACCGATTGCTCACGCTTATTTAAAAAGCTTAAAAGAAAAATTAAGTACGATCGGCATTACAGAGCATTTAAATATTATGCAATCGAATGGAGGAACGACAAGTTTTGAAAAAGCAATGGAGCTGCCAATCAACCTAGTGGAATCTGGTCCTGTTGCAGGGATGTTCGGAGCGGCTAAGCTAGGAGAGCTTTTAAATGAATCCAATATTATCGCTTTTGATGTTGGTGGAACGACTGCGAAATGTTCCCTCATAACAAATGGAAAAGTAAATGTAACAACAGATTACTATATTGAAAGAAATGAAAAATTTGCAGGCTATCCTATTAAAACACCTGTCGTAGATATTGTGGAAATTGGTAATGGTGGTGGTTCCATCGCTAGGGTAGATCAATTTGGCTCACTAAAAGTCGGCCCAGATTCTGCCGGAGCTAATCCAGGACCTGTCGCCTATGACTTAGGGAACACGCAACCGACCATAACGGATGCTAATGTCTATTTAGGAAGATTGTCATTAGAAAACTTTGATAATCCAGCTTCTATTAACAAAATTGAAGAGGCACTTATTGCATCAATTGCTAAACCATTTCATGTTACAGCTGAAGAGGCAGCACAAGGAATTCTAGATATAGCAAATTCTAATATGTTAAATGCCCTAAAATTAATTTCTATTCGTAAAGGATATGATCCAGAGGATTTTACAATGGTTGCCTTTGGTGGTGGTGGTCCACTACATGCTATTAATTTAGCGGAAGAATTGAACATGAAAAAAGTGATTATTCCATACGGATCATCCGTTTTTTCAGCATTAGGTATGATGATGACGGAATACCGACAAGATTATATTCAAACAAATTTAATGGACTTTGATAACGATCGTATAGCTGATATTCAAAAAAATATCGATATAGCTATTGAAAGTGCCTATTCAGATGCTCCTTTATCAAAAGATCATTATCATTTTGAGATTAATTACGATTTACGCTATAAAGGCCAAGAACACGCTGTAAAATTGAACGCATCCAATATCACAATCACTGAAGCGGAGCTTAGTCATTTAGCGGAAGCATTCCATTTTAAACATAAACAGGAGTTTTCGTTTGATTTACCAGATACTCCAATTGAGTTAGTAAATTTGCATCTCACTATTTATGGGAAAGATGAAGCAGTTCAATTTAAGGAGCTAGATTTCTCTAACGTTGACGTAACTACATGTATAAAATCGAAACGTCAATTATATGTCAAGGGGACTGGATGGATAGAAGTAAATGTTTATGATCAGCAAAAGTTAGTACCTGGATATGTGATTTCTGGGCCTGCAATTGTCGAAAATCCTACATCTACGGTCGTTATAAGTGAAAAACAATCTATTGAAATAGATACTTATGGAAATATGATTGTGGAGATGGAGGGGAAGTAAGTGATGAAAAAAGACATTTTTGCTGTAGAAATTATTCAGGATTCATTGCTAGCCATTGGAGATGAAATGTTTGTCGCATTAGCTTGTTCATCAATGAGTCCAGTGATATATGAGGTATTAGATTATGCTTGTGGTTTAACAGATGCACAGGGTAATTTAATTAGCCAAGGAAACGGTGTGACAAGCTTTATCGGAATGCTAAGTCCAATGGTTCAGCATGTTATTGAAAAGTTTAAGTGGGGAGAAAATTTACACGAAGGCGATGTCATCATTATTAATGATCCATATGTTGGAGGAGGATCGCATTTATCAGATGTTGGTTTAGTATTACCTATCTTCCATGAGGGGGAAATTATCGCTTATTCCGCCAATAAAGCTCATTGGACAGAAGTTGGTGGAATGGATGCAGGTTCGTTTACGAGCAATTCCAATGAAATTTATCAAGAAGGCTTACAGTTGCCAGGAGTGAAACTATATCAGAAAGGGGAGTTGAACGAAGCAATCTATGAAATTATATCTACGAATGTTCGTTTACCAGAGCTGTCAATCGGAGATATGTTCGCACAAGTTGCTGCCTTAAAAACTGGTGAAAAACGAATCATTGAACTTTGTCAGAAATTCGGTGCTGAATCTGTTAAGTTGTCGATTGAAAAATTATTGGACAAGGGAGAAAATATTGTCGAGCATGAGCTACAACAATTACCCAAAGGAGAGTTTTATGCAGAAGACTTTATTGAAGGAGATCCATTAAAAGGCGGACCTTACCCTATCAAAGTAAAGGTGACGATAAATGATGAAAAATTCATTTGTGACTTTAGAGGCTCACATCCTGCAGTTCATGTACCAGTAAATTGTTCAGAGTTTGGATTAATGGCTAGTGTGAGAGTTATGTTTTTAGCGTTACTTGATGATATTGATGTGATTAATGAAGGTATATTTAAACGGTTAACAATTATTACAGATGAGAATTCAATTGTTTCTGCCAAACGACCACACCCAGTCTCGATGAATTTTGAGGCACGCATTGGAGCAGCAGATTTAATCTGGAAAGCACTTGCACCTCACTTACCAGAAAGACTTTCAGCGGGACATTTACAGTCTGTTTGTACATTTATTTTAACAGGTAAAAACCCAGACAACAACGAGTCATTCTTAATTGTAGAGCCATCTGTTGGTGGTTGGGGAGCCTCAAATGATGAAGATGGACAAAGTGGACAATATTGTATGGGAGATGGAGAAACGTATAACCTCCCTGTTGAGATTGCGGAGACAAAATACGGTATTCATATTGATGAATATAGCTTAAATTCCGATGGATCAGGAGCTGGAAAATTTAGAGGCGGTTTAGGTGTACGTCGTGTGTATACTGTGAATCATGATGGACAAAAGGTCTCTGTCAACTTAGGCAGACATCAATTTTCACCATTTGGCTTAAATGATGGAAAGGAAGGCTCACATAACTATTTAATGATTCATAAAAAAGATGGTACAAAGCTTGGACCAGTTGGTGTACTAGCTAACTATGAGTTGCAAAAAGGAGACAAAATAGAACTTGTTACAGCCACAGGTGGAGGGTATGGCAATCCACAGGAGCGCAGTATTCAAGCAATAGAAAAAGATTTGTTAAATGAATATATTTCTTTAGAAGTAGCAGAAATGCACTATGGCTATAAAAATGCTTAAAAGGAGAAATATTTGTCTGAAGAGTTAATAAAAATTACTCATCAATTTCAATCCCATATCTCAAAACTATAAATATATAGGAGTTGACTCAATGAATAATAAAGTATTACATCCTAGAACTTTAGAACCTGTGACTCTATTAATGGTAGTTTTAACATCTGTGATTGGTGCAATAATTGGGATACAACTGATTACTACTTTGGGGATTTCTGCTAATACATCGATTGTGGGTGCTATATTTGCGATGATTTTAGGAAGGATTCCTATTGGGAAGCTGATCGAGTTCAAATCCGTTCATAGACAAAATATTATTCAAACGGCGATATCATCTGCAACCTTTAGTGCAGCGAGTAGTTTAATGTTGCCAATTGGTATTCCGTATGTTTTAGGTTATGAAAACTTAGTATTACCATTGTTTATTGGTGTTATTTTAGCGATGTTTGTTGATGCTTTATTATTATATAAATTTTTCGATACGAAGATTTTCCCAGCCACAGGTACTTGGCCGCCAGGGATTGCAACTGCAGAAGCGATTAAAGCTGGAGATAAAGGCGGTAATAATGCAAAGGTTCTAATCGGTGGTGTTTTAGTTGGTATTGTGGGAGCTGTACTTAAAATTCCAATGTCAGCTTTTGGGGTAGCGTTTATCGGGAATATTTGGGCGCTTACAATGTTTGGGATTGGTCTTTTACTTAGAGGCTATTCTGTTCAACTATTTAATGTAGATTTAAACGAATATTATATTCCACATGGTGTAATGATTGGTGCCGGAATTGTGGCGCTATTCCAAGTAGGCTTTACTTTATTAAATAAGAAATCTGCTGAAAAGATGGAAGAGTTTGTATATTCTAAAGATTCAAAGGAAATTAGACAGGGCTTTGGCGCAGGGTTTATTGCTTATTTATTGATTGCTGTATTAATCGCACTTTTGGGTGGATTGATATCACATATGTCTTTCGGCATGTTGATAGGCTTCGTTGTTTTCGCAACAATTGCTGCATTTGTACATGAATTGATTGTTGGGATTGCAGCCATGCATGCAGGATGGTTCCCAGCATTTGCAGTAGCGTTTATAACGCTTATTGTCGGAATTTTGATTGGTTTTCCGCCTTCAGCACTTGCTTTATTAGCTGGATATAGTGCAGCAACAGGAGTTGCCTTTGCGGATATGGGCTATGATTTGAAAACGGGTTTTATTTTACGTGGTCATGGTAGTGACCCCGCATTAGAAAAAGAAGGTCGTAAGCAACAAATGATCGCTGGTATTATAGCCTTCTCTGTTTCTGCCATTGTTGTTTTACTTTCTTATCAATCTTATTTTGCACAAGGCTTAGTGGCACCTGTAAATCATGTGTATGCTGCTACGATTCAATCTGGTGTGACAGGTGATGTGGCTCAACAGTTATTAATTTGGGCGATACCAGGCGCATTAATTCAACTGATCGGTGGTTCAAAGAGACAAATGGGTATCCTGTTTGCGACGGGTTTATTACTGATCAATCCTATTGCTGGATGGGCTGTTTTACTAGGTATTTTACTTCGCGTTATTTTCACTTATGTAACGAAAGGTAAGAGAGAATCTGAAATGACTGTATTTGCAGCTGGGGTGATTGCTGGAGATGCTTTATATAGTTTCTTCTCTTCTATTTTAAAAATAGGAAAATAGAAAGGAGTAATGGATGATGGTGAAAGTTCTATCTTATGAGGATGGTATTGCTGCTGTCTATGGGGGTGCAATACTTGGAGGCGGTGGAGGAGGCCTTCTAGAGGAAGGTTTAAAACTGGTTGATGAAATATTTGCTGCTGGTGTACCTCAGTTACTCGATATAGAGGAATTAAATCATGAAGATTTGGTCGCTTGTGTGGCGATGGTTGGAGCACCTTCAGAGGCCAATCAATATATTTCTAATGAACAGCTTTGCTGGAGCTATAGAAATATGAATGCGTATACTGATAATCGATTAAAAGGAATTATTACGAACGAAAATGGAGCTATTACGACCATTAACGGCTGGCTACAATCGGTTTTATTGAACGTACCGGTCGTTGATGCTCCTTGTAATGGGCGAGCACATCCAACTGGAATTATGGGCTCCTTAAATTTACATGAGCTAAAAGATTATAAATCTGCTCAATTTTATGCAGGTGGAAAAAATGATTTTGCGATTTGTGGCTTTGTTGAAGGTGATTTACAAAACACAGCAAAGACAGCTCGTAATGCTTCTATATTAGCAGGCGGGTTGGTAGGGGTAACTCGAAACCCTGTTACAATTGGTTATTTAAAAGAACATGGAGCCCCGAATGCAATTTCAGAGGCAATCGAGCTCGGCTATTGCTTCCAAAATGGACAAACAAGCGAAGAAAAATTGGAAAATGTCATGCGTCAGTTAAATGGGATTCACATCGTATCTGGCCTAGTGACAGATTATAAATTAATAAAGGAAAACGGCTTTGATGTAGGCAAATTAACTGTTGAGGATTTTCATTTAACATTCTGGAACGAGTATATGACTTTATCGAAAGAGGGTAATATACAATCCAAATTTCCGGATCTTATCATGACTTTCGATGTGGACAAAATGATTCCTGTCCCTAGCGCAAGCATTAAAGAAGGTATGCGTGTTGCCGTTATTCAAGTTGACCAGCGTAATTTAAACTTAAGCACGACAATGAAAAATAAAGCATTGTTACAGGAAGTGGAGGAGGTTATTGGAACTGTTCTATAAAAAGTAGCTGATGTACTACGCATATGAATTAATAAAAGCTGCCATCATCTACAATAAGTAAGATGGGCAGCTTTTACTGTTTCTTCAGCGGGTTGGTATTACATAACATAACTATCGTTCCTACTTCCTTCATAACTTAATACTTCATTACGGCATAAATAAAATTCGGAAAAAATGTTGCCTAAAAAAGAATTCTCTAGTTTTGTTAGCACGACTCTGATGATTCAGCTTTTCGCATATGTTGGCAAGAAATTGGTGTACTATTTGCCACTAATGGGAGGAGTTACGTTCACACATATTCAAGATAATGAATAGAAGAAGGTAACATCAATTAATGATAAAGATATCACACGTTTGCGACATTTGGTCAAAGCCTTCTTGGTCGTGAAAACAGGCTAACTGTTTGTTCACTTATTTCGTCATGTACATTCACTATGCGGGTTAAAACAAAGAATTTCTAAGGGAAAGTGTTCACTTTTATTTGTTTTTTTAGATGATTGCTTTACTCTATAAGCACGTCATCTTTCAACACAATATTCAATTGTAATCCCGCTGAAGTTGCAAATTTGTCAAAACATAGTTCTTATACATCACTGAAATAGTGAGCTTACAGAACAAAGCTAGTTGTTCTGTATATTCATCTTACAATATTCTGAAAAATTAGTCAATTGAAAACAACTTTGCGTGTGGTTTTTTTGTTGAGCCAAGAGATTAGATAACTACTAACTATTCTAAGCAATACAGTATAATAAAAGTATGAAGGGACTGAATAAATAATATGAACAATTTAATGAACAAAGTACGAGATATTTATGAGCAATTTGATGCTAGTCATGATTTTCAACACATTGAACGTGTTTATCAAAATGCATTAATGATATTATTTACAGAGCCAGAAGCCGATGCAGAAGTCGTGAAAATTGCTGTGCTTTTGCATGATGTAAGTGATAAAAAGTATACCGATAGCAAAGAGCAAGAAAATAAACTAATTGCCGATTTGCCTTTAAGTGAGGAAAAAAAGCAACATATTCGAGATTGCATTGCACAAGTATCGTTTAATGGTGGCAATGAGCAAGAAGCAACTTCTATCGAAGCCAAAATAGTGCGAGATGCAGATCGCTTAGATGCGATTGGAGCAATCGGTATTGCACGCACATTTGCTTTTGGTGGAGCTAAAGGTCGAAAGCTTTATGATAAGGAAGAGGACGCACGTACGGATATGACAGAGGAGGAGTATCGCAATAAAAATACATCCTCAGTTACACATTTTTATGAGAAGTTATTATTGCTGAAGGATTTAATGATTACAGAGAAGGGCAAGCAAATGGCTAATGAGCGCCATCAATTTATGGTACAGTTTTTAGAGCAATTACAAAATGAAATAGTTGAGACTGCTACCCCTAAAGGGACAAGCTGACCGATGTCAGTGGGATTCCTGAGTAACTAAGCGTTCGCAGTCCATTTCTGTTTTGAAAAGCTCTCAAGGTTGGGGTATCCCATTACCCCTCCCTATATAGCAGATAGGGCTACGCTACTGTTACCATAGCGTATAGTTGGTTTCGTTCGATATGTTTTAGCGTCTTTTTATTTATGTATTTTGATAACTTCGGTAAATTAGAAGGATTTCTTCCTTCATCCAATCTTGAAATGTTTTATTTTTAACTTCTTTCAGCAAATGTTTTATGTACCGTAAGTGAAACGGCAGTTACCGAAGTCTCTCACCTCTGGTTTAAGTTACTTTTCAGTGGGTGTACAAATATCCGCTAAAAAAAGTTAAAGCCTCCGCAGATGTCGACAGGTAAATACCAATATAAAAGTGTCACTTAGTTGAAAGTGACACTAATAACAAAACAAATGAGGGGGGATGTGACTGTCAACCAAAGCCACAACCTAATAAGTGCGAGCGATACACTCAATATTAATGTGTGCAAAATTAGGTTACCTATACATAAAAAAGCCGTCATCATTACACTCTATAGCTGTATAGATAATAAATTACCTCATCTTGTAATCACATCTTTTAAGTTTGAATTATTAATCAATACTTGGCTAATCTATTGGTCTTGGACCTCTATTACCCTGTGTATTTTCCAAGGTTAGAATAGGCCGAACTGTAATGTCTCCTATTACACGAATTTGGCAAGATAGCCGTAAACAGTCTTCATATAAATTCTCATCAATATTTTTAATAGCGAAGGCGTGTTTTTCTATTTTTGAAATATCCTTATATTCACCAGCTAAAACCTCCACTCTACAAGTTGTACATTTTGCTATTCCGCCACACTGATGCAAAATATTTATATTATTATCTTCAAGAGCTAATACTAATTTTTTTCCTTCTTCTACTTCAAAGGTTTTTCCTCCAAATACGGTGACAAATGGCATCTATGAATACTCCTCTCGTAATTTTCCTGATTAATGGGATTATAATTATCAGTTTGTATTGATCCAGCTATTCTCATACTTAGAAATCAACTTAAAAAATTTTACCTAGCGAGGAAGTTTGTATGAAGGGAAATGGTTTGAAGGATATCCATATCCATATGGTGGATAGCCATAGGAAGGGTTCCAAAGCACACATGAAGGAGTGTCTTGGGTAAAACCTAAAGGAGGTTTAAATATTTGGATATCTTTATCTTAGAGACGGAAATACAGATGAAGTACTTTTCAAAGCACAGCAATCCAACATTTCCTTTTTACCAGGCTCTGCATGTTATCCGGGAGAACCTCAATATAATCATATGAGAATTAGTTATTCCTTTCCAGATCATCAAGAGCTTGAATAAGTAGTTGTAAGATTATTACATTGTATTTGCAGGACAGAAAGTGAGGTGATTTTACTTTTTTTACTGTCTGAATGTAGAAGGATTGATTATTGATTCTCGCATATAAGCTAATTTAAATGATATGAGTATCTTTTCCGTGGAAGGTGCAAATGCTAACCTTAATGTATTTGATATAGTTAAAAATGCTATAAAAAAGTATCTTTTTTCCATTAATATTAACAAAAAGGGAAATATTTCTGAATAGAGATCATTTTTTTCTTAGAAATAAGCTAAAACTCTTTTCATCCATTACATAAAGCATATATAATTACTTATGTTTTTTCGACAATGGGGATCATGAATTAGGTCTATTTTTCATTCACATATTAGATCGTGGGAGAAATCTCCTTTTAAATACATTGGGGTAACCGTCAAAGGAGTTTTAACATCATGAAAGAAGAAGCAAAAAGCGCAGTCAAATGGGTTCCTTTCTTCATTACCCTTGCTGTTGGCGTAGCTATCTGGTTTTGTCCAGTACCTTCAGGAGTAGAGGAAAAAGCGTGGCATCTGTTTGCTATTTTTGTTGCGACAATTATAGGGTTTATAACGAAACCATTGCCAATGGGAGCTATATCCTTTATTGCTATGGCTATGATTGCCATAACGAATACATTAACCATTGAAGAGACATTAAGCGGTTTTGGCAATTCAACGATTTGGCTAATTGTTATTGCCTTCTTTATTTCTCGTGGATTTATTAAAACGGGACTAGGAGAACGAATTGCTTATGTATTTGTTCGTCTTTTTGGGAAAAAAACTTTGAGTCTGTCTTACTCTTTACTAGCTAGTGACCTAATATTAGCGCCAGCTATTCCTAGTAATACAGCTCGTGCTGGTGGTGTAATATTTCCAATCATCCAGTCACTATCTCATACTTTCGGATCTAGACCAGAAGACGGGACAGAGCGTAAGATGGGTGCCTTTCTTTTGAAGGTAGGTTTTCAAGGGAATTTAATAACGTCTGCTATGTTTATGACAGCCATGGCAGCAAATCCTCTAATTGTTAAGTTAGCAAGTGATTCAGCAGGAGTAACTATTACTTGGTTTGGTTGGGCAGTAGCCATGATAGTCCCTGGATTAACAGCTTTAATCGTTGTTCCTTATGTTATTTATAAAATCTATCCGCCTCAAATCAAGGAAACACCAGAGGCAGCAGCTATCGCTAAAAAGAAACTGGATGAATTTGGTCCACTGAAAAGTTCTGAAAAACGAATGATTGTAGTATTTGTAGCTGTATTGTCGTTATGGATTGGCGGAGACTACTTAGGCATTAGTGCCACTACAGCAGCTCTCATAGGTCTTTCATTGCTGTTATTGTTAAATGTGTTAACGTGGGCAGATATCAAAAAGGAAGAAGGAGCATGGGATACGTTAGTCTGGTTTGCAACGCTATTTATGATGGCATCTTTTATGAACAAACTAGGGCTGATTCCATGGTTTAGTAATGAAGTTGGTGGACTTGTATCCGGGTATAGCTGGATATGGGCTGTTTTAATATTAGCATTAGTCTATTTCTATTCTCATTATTTCTTTGCGAGTTCCACTGCCCATATTAGTGCGATGTATGCGGCATTTTTATCTGTTATGCTGCAAGCAGGAGCACCTGCTATGCTGGCAGCTGTATTATTAGCGGCATTTAGTAATTTATTTGGCGCCACTACTCATTATGGTTCTGGTCCAGCACCGGTCTTCTTTGGTGCAGGTTATATTGATCAAAAAAAATGGTGGACAGTTGGATTTGTAGTTTCCATTGTTACTATCCTGATTTTTGTTATAGTAGGAGGACTATGGTGGAAGCTTCTTGGTTATTGGTGAAATAATTAGCTTCTGTATCCGGATAGAAATATTTTCTATCCGGATATTTTTTATTTTTTGAAGAAGCGGTAACTGTACAGTATTATTTAGGGCGTAGCTTTTAAACCCAATTCTTTCATCAAGCGTTGTATCGTTTTATGGTTGATTAAAATTCCTTCATTTCGAAGTTCTAGACAAATACGACGATAGTCATAACGCCCTTATGGTGATGAAAAAGCGTCTGAATTTTTTCTTTTATTTCCTCATATTTATCGGGTTTTGTCGATTTTTAAAGGTTATAATAATACGTGCTTTTCTTTACTTTTGCAATTTTAAATAGAGCTTGAAGAGGAAAGTCCAGCCTTAGCTCATACACAGCTCTTACTTTTTCTGTGATTGAATGCATCCTTTTCTTGAACTAAGGCTTTCAACTTTTTTAAATAGGCATTTTCCATACGTAAATATTCAATTTCCTCTTTTAGCTCTTCCATCGTTTTCTCATTTAAATCGTTCGAAGGTGTATGTTTTTTTGCATCGTTCGGTCCTCCCTTTCTACTAGATAGAACATCTCTCAGTCTTTAACGTCTATTGCTTTTTCAGTCTTCGAATGTTTCACGGGAAGTAATATTAAACTTCGCAGCGGTCTGAAGGAGGGGAGTGTTATGTCTCCAACAATTCCTTTTATTTAAAACGAGTCATCATAATTTGTACATCCATGAAGGTGAATAATTCCTTCGAAGCCGTGATATCGATATTATTCAATCGATAATCGAATGTAATGTCAATCGATCTGTAATCCACTTCTAATCATTTTACGGTTAATGGAGGAGGCGTGTTTTTTAGAAAGCTAAGCTGAGTTTGTTGTCCTTTGTTTACCTGT
Organism: Lysinibacillus sp. NPDC093190; assembly: GCF_050280425.1. NCBI lineage: Bacteria > Bacillati > Bacillota > Bacilli > Caryophanales > Bacillaceae > Lysinibacillus > Lysinibacillus sp. NPDC093190. The sequence goes on from NZ_JBNNVG010000009.1 coordinate 41,359, forward strand.
CATTTGGTGTTATGATAAAAATGGATATCAATAATAAACTACATATTAAAAGTAGTATGGACACAAAACAACACCTAATGAAAGAGATGGACAAGTGTAATGAGTCATTTAATTGTACAAAATTTAACGAAAACAGTGGGCGATAAAACGCTCTTTCAAAATATTGAATTTACGATTTATGAGGGGGAGCGAGCTGGGCTAATTGGTATTAATGGTACTGGTAAATCCACATTGCTTTCTATTTTAGCTGGTGACATCGAAGCGGATTCAATGAATGTTGATCGCCCAAATAAATACCGTGTAGCTTATCTACCACAGGAGCCTACTTTTGAAAGCGGAGAAACTGTGTTACAAGCAGTGTTTGCAGGGGATTCACCTATTTTAAAACTTAATCGTGAATATGAGGAAACGGTTGCTGCACTTGCATTAAATCCGACTTCAGAAAGTTTACAAAAAACGTTATTTAGCTTGCAACATCGTATGGATGAGGAGCAGGCATGGGATGTCAATGCACTCGCTAAGACAGCACTTACGAAGTTTGGAATTGAAATGTTTGATAAAGAAGTATTAACACTGTCAGGTGGTCAGCAAAAGCGCGTTGCTTTAGCTAAAGTATTAATTGAGCCGGCAGATCTTTATTTATTGGACGAGCCTACCAACCATTTGGATGTGCAGTCAACGGAGTGGCTGCAGGAAATGGTGTTGCGATTAAAGGGAGCAGTTATATTTATTACCCATGATCGTTATTTCTTAGATGAGCTGTCTACTCATATTTACGAGCTAGCTGATCAAACATTATACCGACATACTGGGAATTATGGGGATTATATAGAAGCACGTGCTATTCGTGAGGAAATGAAAGCAGCCTCCGCACAAAAAGACCGTAACCGCTATCGTTCAGAATTAAAATGGATTCGTCGTGGAGCGAAAGCGCGTTCTACGAAGCAAAAGGCACGTATCCAGCGCTTCGAGCATTTAGAAGATAACATGGAGCGTAAATCTGAGGATGTTTCTCTTGAAATTGGCCTTGCAACAACACGTCTCGGTCGGAAGGTTTTAGAGGCTGAAAATATTTCAAAGGCTTTTGGTCATCAAAAAATCCTTGATCACTTTTCATTTTTACTACAGCAGGGCGATCGTATCGGTATTATCGGAGCGAATGGTGTAGGAAAATCAACATTATTGAACATGCTAGCAGGAGAACTGACACCTGATGCTGGTGAAATTCTTGTTGGTTCGACAGTGAAGTTAGCGCATTTTAAACAAACTCTACCAAAAATGAATGAAAATGAGCGCATGATTGAATATATCCGTGAAGCTTCAAATGATATAACAGATGCAGAAGGTGTACGTTATTCAGCTGCTCAAATGCTCGAGCGTTTCTTATTCCCACTTCATGCGCACGGTACACCTATCGGTAAATTATCGGGTGGTGAGCGTAAACGTCTGCATTTATTACGATTATTAATGGAGCAACCAAACGTCCTGTTACTAGATGAGCCTACAAATGATTTGGATATTGAAACATTAGGTGTGCTTGAGGATTTCATTGAGCATTTCCCTGGAGTCGTTATAACTATATCCCACGATCGCTTTTTCTTAGATCGAATTGCGAAAAAGCTATGGATTTTAGATGGTCTTGGGCATGTTGATGAGACGCTTGATATTTACAGTGAATATTTACAAAAGCGTGAACATGAAGCCGCTGTAAAGGTAGAAGCGCCAAAAGTCGAGAAACCTAAGACCGAAAAGCCTAAATCGGACAAGAAAAAATTATCCTTTAAAGAGCAAAAAGAATGGGAAACGATTGCTGATGAAATAGAAAAGACGGAAACAGCAATTATGGAGACAGAAGAAGGTATTGCCAACGCTGGTGCTGATTTTACAAAGCTACAGGAATTAACATCGAAGCTAGATGAGCTAAATGCACAATATGAACACCTTATTGAAAGATGGTCATATTTAGATGAAATCGTAAATGGATAAGGAGCGATAGACATGAAGATTATTACAATTGAACCGACACCAAGCCCTAATTCTATGAAGATTGTCGTTGATACAGAGTTACCTTTTGGTAAAAGCTATAATTTTACAAAGGATAATAAAGATGAAGCTACTGGTGAAGCAGCAGCGATTTTAGCAATCGAAGGTGTTAAAGGTGTTTATCATGTAGCAGATTTCTTCGCTGTTGAACGTAACGCAAAGTATGCATGGGAAGGTATTTTAGCAAGCATTCGTCAAGTGTTAGGTGAAGATGTACATGAAGTAAACACAGAACAAGTAGCCAATGAATTTTATGGTGAAGTGTACGTTCATGTGCAGTTTTATAAGCAAGTACCACTTCAAGTAAAGGTATTTGATAATCAACGTGAGCACCGTGCAAGCTGTGGTGAGCGCTTTGTAGAAGCTTTCAATAAAATTATTGAGACAGCAGTTGATGAAAATTATATTTTCCAACGTAAATGGATTGACTATGGCGTACGTTATGGAGAGCTTGAGGAAATTGCGGAAGCAGTAAAAGAAGAAATCGATGTCACATATTCTGAAGAACGTTTAGCGGAGATTGTCGCAATGATTAATGATTCTGAGAAAACTATTGAGAAGCCAGTTAAGCTAAAAATTACTGTTGAACAGTTTAAGCAACCAGAATGGGAAAAACGTTTCCAATTGCTTGACCAAATGGCAGATCCAGAGCTAGATGATTTACCGTTATTAGATTTGGCGTTACAAGATGAGCAGATGTCAATTCGTCGACTTGCAACCGTTTATTTAGGTATGATTGAAGATGTGGCAGTTGTTCCATATTTAGAAAAGGCATTACAGGACAAAAGTGCAGCAGTACGTCGAACTGCAGGAGATTGTATGAGTGATCTTGGCTTCGTGGAATTTGAAGACGCGATGCAGCAAGCATTACAGGATAAAAACAAACTTGTTCGTTGGCGTGCAGCCATGTACTTATATGAAGTCGGTACCGAGAAATCATTAGCGGCATTAAAGGCTGCTGCAGAAGATAAAGAGTTTGAAGTGAAGCTACAAGTAAAAATGGCGATTGCCCGCATCGAACAGGGTGAGGAAGCAAAAGGTTCTGTTTGGAAGCAAATGACAGAATCTCGCCAGCAATAAATTGAAACTTTAATCAGTGACCCGTTAATGGGGATAAAAGAAATAAACCAGCTCTCTGCTGAATGTAGTTCAACAGAGACGCTGGTTTTCTTTTATTGTTGCTTTTGGTGAAAAGTTCTCTACTAATGTTTCAATAAAAATATCAACCTTTGGTAAATGATAAAATGTACTTGGTTTCGAATATGTATACATTTTTATTTAATGAATAAAGATATACTGTTCCCCTTGTGCAAGTATTAATCCTAATTCTATCTTGCCCTCTTTTCCTCTTTTCCTGCTGCAAATTGACGATAGGGAAGTCTGCTTGCATGACTGCATTTCTTTAGGAAGTTTCAATTTGTCTTAAATCTTCAAATGTCATAGCACAAAGTTTAAAAACTTGATGCTATATAAACTTCTCCGTCAATACACCTTTAATTTGGTCCTTTCATAACTAAAAGCTATTTATTTTTTTATCACCGAAAGATGAGATGACATTTTAATTAAACCTATGTCATGCGAATAAGCTGATTGGAGTGGAGATTGGGCGACTCCTTGGGGATTAGCGTTACAGACGAGACCATGGAGCGAGCCAATAGAGGAACGAAGTCTAAGAGCATCACGTCCAACAATTGCGATTCCACAAATTGCGGTCAATTTCCGCTATGTTCGTACAGCTATTTTAGAGCAAGTTCAGCTCGATTATGTGCGTACGGTTCGAAGTAAAGGGATGTCTGAGCAAAATGTTATGTATAAGCATGTCTTAAAAAATTCGATGATTCCAATATTAACGGTATTTGGATTAATCATGGCTGAAGTTGTTGCTGGAACGATTATTGTGGAGCAAGTATTTTCACTCCCAGGTGTTGGTCAACTCCTTATCACGGCTATTAGTAATCGTGATTTTCCATTAGTACAGGGAATCGTAATGTATATTACTGTTGCAGTGGTCATGATCAATTTTATGGTTGATATTTTATATTCTGTGTTAGATCCTAGAATCCGATTACGATGAGCGAGGTGGATACGATGAAAAATATACAAAGGTACATGAAAAATATCAATTTAATCATTGGTCTACTAGTCATTGTCGGTTTTCTAATCGTAATGATTATCAGCTTTTTTTATACACCGCATGATGTGAACTCGATGAATATACCTCAAAAATTACGTAGCCCAAGTAGTGATTATCTTTTTGGTACAGATGAATTTGGTCGTGATATTTTTAGCCGTATTATGAAAGGAACACAAACGGCCTTTACAGTCGGTCTACTGACGGTATTTATCGGAACAATTTTTGGTATTTTAATTGGGGGTATAGCGGGGTATGTAGGAGGCTGGATCGATGAAATTTTTATGCGCATGATGGATGCATTAATGGCCTTTCCAGGAATTATATTAGCTTTAATGCTCGTTGCGGTATTTGGACCAGGGATTGTTAATACTGCTATTGCATTAGGCATTATTGCCATACCAGCCATAGCTAGAATTGCGCGTAGTGGATTCGTCCAACATCGTGACACTGAATATGTCTTAGCAGCAAAGCTAATCGGCGTAAAACCTTATAGCATTATGTTTCGCCATATTTTACCCAATATTTCATCGCAGATTATCGTCGCCGCAACTGTAACCTTTGCAACTGCGATGCTTGCGGAGGCGGCACTGAGTTATTTAGGGCTTGGCGTGCAGCCACCAAACCCTAGTTGGGGACGAATGTTAAAAGATTCACAAGCTTATTTAGTTGGAGCCCCTTGGTACACTTATGCGCCAGGTGGAGCCATTACAGTACTTGTATTAGGTTTGTATATGCTTAGCAATGCGTTACGCGATTTTATGGATCCACGTTCAAAAGCGTAACATATCAGGTGCTGTTTTTTTCAATAATTCATAGGCCTTCACCGCTATTTCTATATTGAGACGGTGAGGGGCCTGTAAAAAATCAGTTCCTAAAATATTTTCTAGTCGTTCAATTCGTTTATAGAGTGTTTGACGGACAATAAATAATTGTTCAGCTGTATCATTTTTGGCACCATTGCATGCTAAATAAACACAAAGCGTTTGATAAAGGTCATTACCATTCTTTTGATCAATCAACAGTATTTCTTGTAAATAATCTTTAACGTATTGCAAAAGGGCAGCATGATCCTGATGTAATAACAATCTGTAAACACCTAAATCCTTGTAGTAAATAGAAGAAGCAAGTTCATTGTGTTGCATTTGAATGGTTGTTTTTGCCTCTTTATAGCCTTGCTGTACACTGTTAATGGATTGATAAACATTGCTAATGCCAAAGGTAAGGGTTATTTGCTCGAAAAGCTGTGGTGTTTTTCGAGCAATAATCTGCTGTATAGCTTGATTAAAAGGGTCACGATTTTCTTCCATATCATCAGCTGCGATGTAAAATGCAAGAATAATAATTTCATGCTGTCGAACCGACACGGTAGGGAAAAAGCCAAGTTTTTTTATAATGGAACGAACAAACATGACATTTTGTAGCTGTATTTCTTGCCAGTCTTCCTCTGAAAAGGTATTGGCATAATCAAGCATATTAAACACGACTACGCGATAAAATAAGTTGCGACTTTCCATCGGCAAATAACTTTGATAATACTGAAGATCAATGGGTTCTCCTTGTATTAAGGCGAGGATAAATTCATCTTCACGACTTTGCTGCCGTTCCTGTAGCATTCGATTACGCATTAATATTTGGGCAATAGACATCGTTGCACGTTCAAGGTTTAACAATGTATAATCACTTGGCTTCGGCAGTGCAGAATGCATACATAAATAGCCCCATACTTGTCCAAGTCCGTTGACTGGAATGATGACGAAATGATCTTTATCAATGGACAGTAGTTGAATGGGTTCATGTAATTCTAGTTGCTGACAGTGGTCCTCCATAAGTTGTAAATACATTTTGGCTTCTATTGGATAATAATAGCTTTTTGTATCTTCAGAGACAAATAAAAATAATGCATCTGTATCTTGATGAAGCACCTGTAAAATTTTTAAAATCCCATTTGGCATTAACGACAATTCCATAAAGGTCCTTGATATCGTATCAAGCTGTGTTAATGCTTGCTGATGCTGATTAATAATGTAAGTATGTAGATCCTGCGTAATATCGATAAATCTTACAACCTCTTCAAAAATGATGATAGGAAAATCATGAGCATTAGCCATTGCAACCAGTTCTGCAGGGACATAATTAAAATAATCACCAATCTCAATACAAAGAGTTGCAGCCCCGTTACGAATAAGGTTTTGCAAGTAAGCAATTTGTGTTTCACGCTCTAACTGTAAACCTACACCGGTTGTTAATATGAGCTCACCGCCATTTATTAAAGTATCAAAATCTTTTATTTCTAAAATATGTGTCCATAGTACTTGTCGATTTAGGCCTTGTTGTCCTGCGATTAGCTTGGCAGATTCAAAATGCTTTCGCTTTAATACATCACGTACAAGTAGAGGATGTTTCGACATAAATAAGCACCTACCCTTCGAATGTACTTTAATAATTATGTTAGATTAATCAGAAATTTTCAACATTAACTAGAATAATAGAGTAAATTCGTTGAATAAGGGTTCCCGGGGATAGAGGCGGACGGATGTATGGCGTGGAGCGATAATATTACACTTAAAGGCAATGAACGTAGGCTTGCTATATCATCATTAAAATGGTGAACGGAAGGAGCTCACTTTGACAATTTTTATGGTCGCTGTATTTAAAAAGGTATTCTTCACAAAGAAAGGCGATTCCAAATGCTCAGAAGCGCAAGGAATCGCCTTTAATAATTTCGTTTATGTCCTTTTTTTACATATTCCCAATCAGTTTCAATGTTTTGACGAATACGAATTAATAAGTCGTGAATACTGTCAATTTCTTCAGGAGAAAAACCATCTAATGCTCTAGCATTCGAATAGTCTCCTTCTCGCTTTAACAATGGATAAATCTTTAGACTTTTTTCTGTTGGGAAAAGCTGTTTGTTTTTTTTGTTACCAATTTCATTACGCTTTTCAACAAAACCTTTTGTTTCTAACTTTCGAATCGCTCGAGAGGCAGTTGTGCGATCTACCTTCAATAGTTCCGCAACCTTTTCCTGAATAATACCAGGGTTTTCACAGATGCGGGTGACATACAAATATTGTCCCTTTGTTAAATCGAGTTCTTTAAACTCAATATTACTAATGGAATCAAGTGCCCGCGCAATCGCACCAATATCTCGCAAAATTTCCTTCATTGATTGCCTCCGAAAAAATTATTATTGTATTTGCAACAAAAAATGCTCTATACTATATATTATCATCCATGCAAGGAAATTTCACTTCATATATACAGTGGGGTTCTTTTGTAAAGCTGTTCTAGTTGCGGAGTGGACGGCTTTAGCGGCGGAAAACAAAGTTCTATCAACGGCGAGTACGCTCCTAACAGCAAAAAACGAGGAGGAATATAAAGATGAACACGAAAAAAATTACAGATGAACAGGATTTACAAACAGCATTTGCCATTCGCCAAAAAGTTTTTATAGAGGAACAGAAGGTGCCTAAGGAAGAAGAATTTGATGAATTCGACACACTAGATGCAGCATGTGATCATATTCTTCTGTACTATAACGAACAACCTGTTGGCACTGGCAGACTGCGAGTTGTTGATGGCTACGGCAAACTAGAGCGTATATGTATACTAATAGAATTCCGCAAATTTGGTCTAGGTAAAGTGATTATCCAAAGTTTAGAGGAAATAGCACTTGAAAAAGGTTTAACAAAATCTAAATTAAACGCACAATCTTATGCAGAGGGTTTTTATGAAAAATTAGGCTACAAGCGTGAAGGTGAAGAATTTATGGATTGTGGCATCCCACATATTTTAATGAAAAAGTAATTGAATAGGGAGTTAGATGTATGAGTTTAGGAAGTCCGGTTTTATGCCGAGTATTGAGAAAATATTAGAAGAAAGGCTACATCAAATTATCATCATTCTAGTTAGAATTGTAACTTTTTAGGATATGGAAAGTCTAATATTCTAAAAGGGGTGATAAATTGAAGAAATGGGTAACGCTTAGCTTTTTCTTAATTTTCCTTATGGGCTGTCAATCAATACCGTTTGGAGGCAGTCAAATAGTAATTGACTGGGTAGATTTTATCAAATGGAACGGTATTGAATATGATGGTATTAACAATGGTATATTAGCAGATAAATCATTAATAGAAAAAGAAATAGGAGAAGTTCAATTTAAAGTAGCAGATAATGTTTCTAATTCATCTTATAAGCTAAAAGATGGAGATGCTGCGTTTCAAGAAAAAGGAACTAAACTTTACTCTGTTAAAGGAGAAGATGATGTTATAGCAGTAAGGGATCAATCAGCTATTAATGGTTATCGAATTTATTTCACTAGAGAAAGTACAGAGTATAAATGGTACTTTGATCATGTACCTTTAGATCAAGTAAAAAAGATTGAACTATATAAATTTTTTACACCAGAGGGAAAAAAGCAAATTGCTACTTTTGTGGATAAAACTGAAATAGACGACTTTCTGGAAATCCTTTCAAACAGTAAGAAGGCTCTAACATTTGAACCAGATACAAGTACTAGAGATCCAATTAGCTACGCTATTATCTTATACACGGATGAACCTATTGCTTATAAATACAGTTTACAATATGACGGAAATACATATTTTTGGTACCCGTCAGATACAGCGATTTTGTCAGGTGACATTCAACGTTTTATTCTTGAAAAATAGCAAACTAGATATAATATTAGTTTGCTATTTTTCTTTTAGTGCAATAGCTCTTTTATTTTTTCCCATAATGGCTTAATTTTTTCTTTATTCGGCACATGTTCAAATATCCAATCTGATTCGTTTTCGAAGGTGTTCACTAATTTCTTTACTGCCATCTCATGTGTTACAAGGCTCATACAATTCATGATATCAACTACCTCATCTAATGGGTCAGTGGGTAATGAATTAGATAACGCTTTAAGTCCAAGTAAAGCCCGCTCAGGACAATATTTATGCAGTAGAACTTTTGCGAAGTGTTCTAAACTATTCCGCAGTAAATGAACACTCCAAATCTCATTTCCACGTTTAGCACTCCAATAATATTGATACAAATACCATACAGTATCATCTACAGCATCTTGAAATTCGAGTGAAGTTAATGACAAAGTAGTATTTTTTTGTTTAGCTGTGAGAATTTCATTTGGATCAAATAATATTTTAATCGCATCGTTATCACTTATTTCAGAGGGAGTTACTGTAAATAAATCGATATGAATCAAATCTTCATATACGACTAATAGTTGAGGGGCTATAATATAGATATCATCAACGAATAATGTTTTCTTATAAGCTTCAATATGTTTGTTGCGGTTGGGCAAAAATGCTTCGACATTTTCTTCATTCACAACGCAATAAATATCGATATCTGAAAATTCATCATGCTCCTCTCTAGCCATCGATCCTCTTAAAAATACAGCTTCAATATAGTGATCATCTTTTAAATTATCAAGTAAAACCCAAACTACAAGATCTAATTTCAAGAATATCCTCTCCTTCAATAAAAACAGGCTACCCAAGTTGTTTTTTGAGCAGCCCTATTTTGCTAGACCTCCTTAACAACAGTACATGAGAAGCTATCGTGAGGAAGAAGTTGTCCATTTTGTTGTTCGAATGCTTTTGGATTTTTCAAGTAATCGAAAGTGCTAATTGAGTCACGATAAGCCATTCGTTTCAAAAGTTGAGAGGAAGTCAGCTTAGACTTATTTTCATTTTCAAGAACTAGCCCCATTTTTTTGTAACCAACTGTTTGCCCCTTTTTACGGAATTGTGCAAACTCAAGTGACCACATAACGATTGTCGGTGTGACGATGGCATGAATTGCCTCTTTTTTTACTTTTTTTCGCAGGACATATTCCACTCCAGCTGTGACAGCCGTAGAAATAGCCAAATCAATTAGAAATGCTTTAGTTCGTTTTTTTGTAATAGATTTCATCGAAGCGCCTCCTCAAATATTTAAAAGAACATATTATTTTTAAATGCAAATTCTTGCTTGGAAAGGTAAGATGCAATGGCACCATGTTTTGTTGTCGAAGCTCCTGCATAGCTATTCGCGAATGTAAGAAGGGAGACAGCATGCTGTTTACAAAAATCGATTAGATTGATCGCTGTAATCTGCTTGTTAAGAAGAATGGCTAACAAGGCTCCAATAAAGGCATCGCCCGCTCCGGTTGTATCAATCGCATGGACCTTGTCAGCCGGTACTTTGACATGAAGCTTTTTAGTATAAAGACTTGCACCTTCTGCTCCACGAGTAACTATGAGTACTTGTACTTTCCCTTGAAATAATGAGTGGACCGCTGTTTCCTCCTCCTCAATCGCTGTTAAAAATAAAAGTTCTTCCTCGGACAATTTAACGATATGAGCCTTTGGTAAAAATTCTAAAATGGTTTGACGACATGCCTTCGCATCATTCCATAGTGGCAAGCGAACATTTGGATCAAAAGAAACGAGACTACCTGCCTGATGTGCCTGTTCAATCAAGGCTACATGTGCATGTTTCATCGGGCTTTCTACTAAATTAACTGAACAAAAATGAAGAATATCTTTATCTGTTAATAGATTAGTTGGGAGTTGCATTTTGTTGTATAGCAAATCTGCGGCGTGGCGTCGATAAAATAAGAAATCACGGCCTCCATCATCCGTCAGTGAAACAAAGGCTAGACTTGTTTCACCATTAGCAGTTTGAACAATATAGTTCGTATCGACATCGGCTTTTTTTAATGTTTCTACTAGAAAATCTCCAAAAGCATCATGACCTACCTGTGTAATGAGGGCTGCTTGTTGCTCAAGTTTTGCACAAACAGCTGCAACATTAGCAGGAGCCCCACCAGCATTTTTAGTAAATTGCTCTATTGTAGCAAGGGAGGCATTTTGTTCAGTAGGTGTAAAATCAATTAATAATTCACCAATTGCATAAAGTTTACTCACGGAAAAACCTCCTTTAAATAAAATGTTGCTGTCGCTTCGCTTTCGCACAGAAAACATTTGTTGCTGTCGCTTCGCTTTTGCACAGAAAAATTGCCACAGGGTGTGGGCTTTCCGTCGCTTTGTCTGACCTTTCCGTCACTAAGCGCTTTGCATCCGTCGTTCTGCTAGTCCGTTCCGCCGCCTTCATGTTTATCCGTCGCGCTGCCCGACCTTTCCGTCACTAAGCGCCTTGCATCCGTCGTTCTGCTAGTCCGTTCCGCCGCCGTCATGTCTATCCGTCGCGCTGCCCGACCTTTCCGTCACTAAGCGCTTTGTATCCGTCGCTCTGCCAGTCCGTTCCGTCGCTCTGTTCGACACCTTGTCCTTTGTGTTCTTAGACTGAGTTCCTCTATTTCAGTATATGTTTGGATATCCACTGAAAAGGAAGCACACCCGCATTCATCTCTTCACCTTTAAAAGTGGGAGTCTTCTGTACCTGTCGCTATGCTTTCGCTGATGAAGATAAATAAGAACTAAGTCTGAGACACACGCTTTTTCTTTGGTACGTAAATTGTGTAAAAAATGCCACCAAAAATTAATACAATACCAATTGTTTGCATGAAGCTCGGCATAAAATCAAGTAACAGCATATCAAGCAATATAGCCACAACTGGATCTACAAATACTAATACTGAAACTAGAATAGTAGTGAGGCTCCGAATACTATCAAAAAATAAATAGTAAACAAATCCTGTATGAATAAAGCCTGTTCCTAAAATATATAGCCAGTTTATTGTCGTTAAGCCTTCAAAAAGCGAAAAATTAACAAATGGCAATAGTATGATAATTCCGACTGCAGTTTGGATATATGTTAGTGCATAGGAGCTGAGCTTTGTGATTGTTTTACTTGTAAGCATCGTAAACGCGTAAAACAATGCAGACAGTAATGCCCAAATAAAGCCTGATTTCATAAATTCAGAGAGTGACATAAAATTATTTAAGCCAATAATGAGCATACTGCCAATAAAGCAAGTTACTGTTGCTAGCAATGCTTGAATAGTCATTTTTTCTTTTAAAAACAATGCGCCAAATATTAATACGAATATCGGTGCTAAATTATAGATAGAAATGGCAATGGAAATTGACATTTCTTCAAAGGCTTTAAATAAAAATACCCAGTTTAAGACAATAAAGACACCGCATAGAAGAGTACGTAATATTTCTTTTTTATCCCATATCTCTGTTTTATGACCACCTGTGATAAGCCACATTCCTCCTAGAAAGAGGGTAGCGCAAATACATCTAATAAATACTAGCTCGGTAGCAGGTACGCCAGTATGAACGGTAAAAAATCCAATAGAGCCAAAAAGGGCCATTGAAACAGTTAGTTTGATAATCGCTGATATGTTCATCCAAAACCTTCTTTCTATAAAATTATTATCATTCTTGTCGCTTGTGAAAGTAGGGGAGACTTAACGCTATTTCGCTTCGTTCTCAAAGTTTTTCGCTCAGGTAGAGTGTGGAACCCTCAGTTAAGAGAAGAATCTGCTCAGGTAGAATCTGAATCTGCTCAGCTAACAGTAGAATCTACTCAGATAGAAGCCGCCCCCGTCTCTGCAAAAAAATAAGGAAAGAAAGCCGACAGTTGACATACGCTGTCGGCTTTTCATTCATAGTCTACAATTATTCTCGGATTTGGCCGTTGCCGTGAATGTAATACTTTGTAGATGTTAACGCTGGTAAGCCCATTGGTCCGCGAGCGTGTAATTTTTGCGTACTAATACCGATTTCTGCACCGTAACCAAATTCAAAGCCGTCAGTGAAGCGAGTGGAGGCATTGTGATAAACAGCTGCAGCATCCACGCTATTTAAGAAAGTATCTGCTACTAACTGATCCTCTGTCATGATGGCTTCAGAGTGGTTCGTGCCGTATTGATTAATATGTTCGATTGCTTCATAAACGTTTTCCACAATTTTAACGCTTATTTTTAAATCTAAATATTCAGTTGCATAGTCTTCTGCTGTCGCTAGTTGAGCGAAATCAAGAGCTTGACAAACGGTATCATCACCGATAATTGTCACACCTGCTTGATGCATAGCACTTAGTAGCTGTTTGCCGTGCTTACTAAACCAATCAGGGTGGATAAGTAAGCTTTCTGCTGCATTACAAACCGAAGGACGTTGTGTTTTCGCATTGATACAAACTTTTTCTGTTTTTATGTAATCGGCCGTTTGGTCCACATAAATATGACAGTTACCAGCACCTGTTTCTAGTACTGGTACAGTGGCTTCACTCACTACTAAGTCAATAAGTGCCTTTCCGCCACGAGGAATCAATACATCTAAGTATTTTTTTAAATGGAACAATTCTTTAACAGTTTCACGATTTATATCCTCGATTAATTGTACAGCGTTCACAGGGATAGACGTTTTGCTAAGGGCACGATGAATACTCGCCACAAGAGCTACATTAGAAAATTTGGCAGAAGAGCTACCACGTAAAATGACTGCATTGCCTGTTTTCAATGATAATGTTGCCGCATCCACTGTTACATTAGGTCGCGCCTCGTAAATCATACCGATAACGCCAATTGGCACTAGACGCTTTTCAATCAGCAATCCATTATCTTTTTCTATTCGCTCTAAGAGACTGCCTACTGGATCATTTAATTCAACAAGTAACTGAATGGCACTTGACATAGCTTCTACTCGTTCTTTGTTTAGCATGATGCGATCAAGTGTAGAAGCGGGCATACCTTGTTTCTCGCCATGAGCTAAATCCTTTGCATTTTCAGTAATGATAGTATCTTGGTCGATTATTAATTGTTCGGCAATTTTTGTGAGAGCCTCATTTTTTTCGCAAGTTGTTTTAATATTTAAAATATAACTTGCGGCCTTTGCTAACTTTCCCTTTTCTTGCACTTCACTTGTCATGTAATTTCCTCCTTAATTTGTTTGGATTTTTAGCCATTTATCACGGTGAATGACCTCGATTGGATAGTTCGCTAACTCATCTGTACGTTTTCCCATCGCATGTGCTAACTCGAGGGAAGAATATAAGACTTCACCGCGGCCCAGCAGTCCATTGTCACTATAGACCTCGACAACGTCGCCATTTGCGAAGTCGCCTTCGACACGATATACACCAGCAGGCAACAAGCTTTTCCCATTTGCTAATAATGCATGTTCAGCACCGCTATCTATAAAAATTTTACCAGATACTTCCGTGAGTGCAATCCACTGTTTATTATTTGTTAAAATAGCAAGCGCGTCATGCTCAACATACGTACCATCACCACGTCCTTCTACGATGTCGACAAGCTTATTCGCACCGTGACCAGTTCCGATAAACACCTTAACACCTGCATTTAAAGCTGCTCGAGCTGCCAATAATTTGGATTCCATACCACCTGTACCGACCTTCGAACCTACACCATCTGCGAAGCCAAGCATCTCATCAGATACCTCTGTTAAACGATCAATACGTTTGGCATATGGGTTTTTATTTGGATTGGCGCTATACAAGCCATTGATGTCAGTTAAGATAATGAGCTGATCGGCATGAACAAGACCACTTACTAGTGCCGATAACATGTCGTTATCTCCAAAGGTTAATTCGCTGACAGATACCGTATCATTTTCGTTAATGATTGGCAGTATCGAGCGCTCTAATAATTCCTCAAATGTGGCATAAGCATTTTTATAGCGTTCTTTTTTTGAAAAATCAGTGCGTGTTAGTAAAATTTGTGCAGGTACAATATCATAAATGCTAAACAAAGCATTGTAGGTTTGAATAAGTAAACTTTGCCCAACCGCCGCTGCAGCCTGTTTACCTTTTACTGTAACGGGTCGAGAAGGGTACCCTAGCTGCTTAAAGCCTGCTGCAACTGCACCTGATGAAACAAGCAATACTTCATGACCGTATTTTTTTAATTCAGCTATCGCTTGAACATGGTCCATTAAACGCATTTTATCAATTTCACCTTTTGCATTTGTTAAGGAGCTACTTCCAATTTTGACGACGATTCTTTTTCTTTCCATAGCAATACCTCCAATTCGTCATTACACTTCCATAATCAATTATGCCTCGGCATAATTGGCTTTCGCACAGATAAATTGCCACAGGACGTGGCGTTCTTAGACTGAGTTCCTCTATTTCAGCGGATGTTTGATTGCTGAAAGTTAAAAATAAAAAAACCTTTTCATCCTAATAAATTAGGACGAAAAGATTTGCTTTCCGTGGTACCACCTACATTGAACGTCATTGACATTCCACTTTGCTCATAACGCTTGAGACTGCGCCTAGTTTAGCTAGGACGTTTTTACGAAGTAGGTTCTTTAGTCTTTCTTGTACAATGCCTTACAGCCGATGGGCATCGCTCTCTGATCAAGCAGTTTCTAGGTATTAGTCTTCGTTCGCTTTTATTATATAATTCAGCATCTTTTTTGAATGGCCCATTTTAGTTGATGTTCCATTTCTCAAAAAGTAATTGAATAAAGAATGCACTACTTTAGCAAGTATGTCAAGCAGATTAGGAATGTTAATAGAAAGATGTAATACTGAACAATCGAGGGTATAGTATGAGTGGGAAATTAACAAAACTTTGTTTACTTGTACCACCAGATTGCGACTAATAGTGGGAGCATTGCCATAACAATCACAAAAAAGCTCCATAATATTTGTTTTCCTGAAGACATATTTTTCGGTTTTATACTCATTTGTTCATATAGTTCGTTGATGGCACGTTGTTCTTTTGCATAAAGCATTGTTTGAAATTCATCGTAATCTTGAATATAACTTGAGGGAGGGCGAGGGCTAAAACGCAAACTTCGAATATCATCAGTAATCTCTTTTTCACCCATAAAATAAGTAATAACTGGCGCTAACCCTGAATTTTGTGCAGCCTGTACCTCGATATCATGTGTTTTCATTTTATAATAGACATGTCCTTGCTCGTCTTCATATTGCTTTACAATATCACTTACTGCCACCGACAAACACCTCTTTCTCCAAAACAATACGACTTTTACGTTATGATATTATTCATTATAAGGTATTAAAGGAGAAAAGTGTTGTTTAAACGAGCATAATTGAAATGAATAATTTTTCTTGTGAAAATTTAGAAGAGTGCGTCGTCGTGTAGTATAATGGAAAAAATATTTTATAATGGTTCTTTTCTAAAAGTAATTGTTCATTACCGAAATCAGGGTATGATATTTTGTTAAAACGTATGTCATGTATTTAGTTGAACCTATTTAAAAGTAATGGAAAGAAGGGGTAGTATTGGCATTTTCAACGATATTGGCGTTTTTAGGAGCAGCAATTATTTTAACACTAATGCCAGGACCAGATAATTTATTTGTTCTTGCACAAAGCATTACACAGGATAAAAAGGCGGGTATCGCGACATCACTTGGTCTCTGTACTGGTTTGCTCGTTCATATAGGGGCGGCTGTTCTCGGAATCTCAGCTATTATTTATCAATCAACAGTTATTTTTTCTATTGTTAAGTTTGCAGGAGCAGCGTATTTATTGTATTTAGCTTGGCAATCATTTCGCGCAAAAGGGGATCCATTCACGCTGGAACAGCAAAATAAACAAGCCTATGTGACGTTATATCGAAAAGGTATTTTAATGAATATTTTAAATCCAAAAGTTTCTTTATTTTTCTTAGCACTATTGCCACAGTTTGTAAATCCTTCTAATGGCCATGTAGGTTTGCAGATGTTAATTTTGGGTATTGTATTTTTAGTACAAGCGCTTATACTATTTTCATTATTTAGTATTTTTGCAGGTAAAGTAAGAAAAGTAATTATTGGGAAGCCTGCAATTGCTAAACGATTGAATATGATTCAAGGCGTACTTTTCACTTTTATTGGAATACAAATAGCGTTGAGTAAACAGTAAAATGGGGGATTTTCATGGCAATTTTACATATAACGTTTAGCTTATCTACACAAGGTTCGATAAAACATGCGATACGACAGCATCATTTACAACGAGATGAGTCAGTGCTTAGTATCAATGAGATTTTCTCGATTGGTCCACTAAGCAGTGCAGAAGAAAGAAAAAGCTGGTTAGAAGCTCATATCTTTAGGGACAATGAAGAACGTGAATTGTACGAGGATCTTCAACAAGCATGGAAGAAAAAAATTGCCGGTTTACCGTGCGATGTTGATGTCTGGGTTTGGTACAGCCAAAGTACTCATGAAGAGATTGGGTTACGTTTTGTCATGAGCGAGTTGATCAATAAATGTAGTATGGTATATGGCATTGATGCTACAGAGGGCTTGAAACGTGTACAGCCAAACATGATGATTCGTCAAACAGGTGAACTTGCGTCAGACTTGTTAATGAAGTTCCGTTCTGAGGCAAAGCGGTTTTCTATTGATGAGTGTCAGCAACTTGCAAAGGAATGGGAAGAGCTGAAACAAAACCCTAGTACACTGCGAGTTTGGCAAGATGGAATTGTACATGTAGCGGAAGATGCATTGGATCCTATCATTTTGGAATGTGCGGAAAGAGCACATGCCGAACTAAATGAGGAATGGCTTATACCGATGCGTATCATCGGTGAAACAATTGGTGCAATTGATGATTATTTAAGTGAAGAGTTTGTGGAAAAATGCTTGATGACCCTTGCAAAGCAGGGGCTTTTTGAGATTGATGGAGATACAAAAGATATGTATTCTTATCAAGTGAAATATGTAGGAAAGTAATAATAAATTTCTTTGCAGCAACCACCTTTCTTATGGAGAAGGTGGTTTTTGATGTTGAAGAAAATTGTCTTGTAGTGAACCTCAAAATGAGAAAATACTCATTAAAAATTTATTGAACTCTTAAATCATTCTCCTAAACTTTTCATAACGACCTGTCAGAATAGGGACTGTAAGAAAACTTTACAATAATTTTTAGGAGGAACTCAAAATGATAAAGAAATTAATGATCCCAGTTTTAGCAGCGACATTTATTGGAGGCGCGTTTGCAGGTAATTATGTCATCACTTCTGCATTTGCTAGTAGCGATAAAGTGGAGACTAGTCAGGTAGAAGCTGAAAAGGATGACGATAACATTGCTGAACTGCAAGCGAAAGCAAAATTATCAGTAGAAAAAGCCCAAGAGATTGCTCTTGAAAATGTTACAGGAACAGTGCAAAAATCTGAATTAGAAGATGAAGACGGTGTTGTGGTTTACGGTTTTGAAATAAAAATTTCATCTGGCGATGTGAAAGATGTAAAAATCGATGCTGCTTCAGGTAAAGTAGTGAAAGTGGAAGCGGAAAATGAAGATGATGGAGCAGAAGAAAACGATTAATCGTATCAATTAAAGGAATGGGTGAAGACCCTTCCTTTTTTCTTTTTTGTCACTTTTTGTAGGTAGTTGCAATAATATCTCTTTAAAATGGAGATTATAGGATGGAAAATAGATGAACTTCTGCTCTTTATTATGCAACCAGTTAGGCTACTCGCAATAGGTATCGGAAAATGATCCTAGCTATAAATCAAACGTATTAAACATAGAACTTCGGGAATTGTTAGTTTTTCTATAATCCAGTAACATATAAATAGTATAAATCTTAGGAGGGCTCACATTTGAAGAAAGTATTAATCATAGAGGACGAGGAAAGAATTACGGAATTTTTAGAACTAGAACTTACACACGAAGGCTTCGATGTGACGGTTATCCATGATGGACGTGAAGGGCTGGAAACAGCACTGAATCAACATTTCGACCTTATTCTCTTAGATTTAATGCTACCTCATTTAAATGGTACAGAAATTTGTAGAAGAATTCGGCTTGTGAAAGAAACGCCAATAATTATGCTTACTGCGAGAGATAGCATTATGGATCGTGTGATGGGCTTGGATGTGGGAGCTGACGATTATATGTCTAAGCCTTTTTCAATTGAAGAACTGTTAGCAAGAATGCGCGTGATTTTTCGTCGAAATGAACGATATGAAAAGAATGTTATCAAGCACTTAAAATTTAAAGAAATACAAGTTGATACGATGTCTCGAACGGTTATGAAAGAGACTGAAGAAATACCTTTGACAAAAAGAGAATATGAACTCCTCTTAATATTTTTACAAAATGTAAATCACGTACTTTCTCGAGAATTGATATTGGAAAAAATCTGGGGATATGAGACGGAAGTGGAAACGAATGTTGTAGATGTCTATGTTAGATATTTGCGCAATAAACTTCAAAATGATGAAGATCATTATATTCATTCGGTTCGTGGCGTCGGGTATGTAATGAAATGATGAAATCGTTAAAGCTAAAAACAAAAGTTATTTTATGGACAACGGTAATGATGATTGGCTTATTCGTTTCTTATAATATATTGCAATATTTTGTGATGAACAGTTGGATGGTTCATTATGAAGAACAGTCGATTGAAAATAAGATGATAGCTATACAAAATCTTTATGTTGACCAAAAGCTCTCTAGCCAGTTTATTAAGGAAAATAAATCGTTCATTCATTCCATTAATGAAAAATCAGAGACCATTCGTATATTGGATGAAAATGGGGAAAGTATTATCGCTGTTAGTGAAGAAGAATTATTGCAAGTACCTTCTCACTCCGTTCAAAACGGACACTTTGAATTAATCAAAACAGGTGACGACCGACTGTTAGTGTATCGCGAGCCTATAAATGGTACAAATTTTGTAGTTGAAATTATTCGTAATATGGAGATTTTCGATAATTTATTAGCACAATTTGGGCTAGTTATGTTTTTGTCAGGGATTGGTGCAGTTTTCTTAAGTTTAGTAGGGGCGCTATTCATTTCGAAACAAATCGTTAGACCGATACAAGATATTTCCCAAACGCTTACTAGAATTAAAAAGTTTGGTTTAAAAGAAAGGGTGCAAGTACAGCCTGCGCAAGATGAAATTGCAGAATTAGCAAATCACTTTAATGAACTGATGGATCAATTAGAAACTTCATTTAATCAACAAAAACAGTTCGTGGAAGATGCTTCACATGAATTAAGAACGCCGATTTCGGTGTTGAATGGAAATTTAATGATGTTAAATCGTTGGGGAAAAAATGATCCTGAAGTGTTAGATAAATCATTGAATTCATCTTTACAAGAAGTGAATCGAATGGAAAAACTGGTAAAGGATTTATTAGAATTATCTAGACTAGATTCAGAGAAAATCAAGAATGTCTCAATTATATTGGAGAATCCTCAATATATTATTGAAAAAGTTATCAATGATTTTCAAATTACCCATCCAGATTTCTTTTTTTCGCTTCAAATAACTAAAGGTGAAGCATTGGCCATAACTGAAGGGCATCTTGAACAAGTACTTACAATATTAATCGATAACGCTATTAAGTATTCAAATGATGAAAAAAAAGTAATCATCTATTATCATCAGCATGAATTGACTGTGCAAGATTTTGGAATCGGTATTCCTGAAGAAGATATACCTTTTGTTACAAACCGTTTTTATCGAGTGGAAAAATCACGTAATCGAAAAAAGGGGGGATATGGAATTGGGTTATCCATTGCACAAAAATTGATGGACAACTATCATGGCAAATTATCTATTGAAAGTCAATTAGATGAGGGGACATCTGTTACACTGACTTTTCCCAAACCCATTTGAACATAACAAGAAAAGTGAGTAACAATCTTACTCACTTTTCTGCTTTAGACCATTTTTATGAATGATAGAAGCTTTCCATTATTTTTTATCGTAAAAATCGAATACAAATTGCTGAAATTGTCGTGCTGATGGTGGAAGGTATCGATTTTCAATCCAAGCCATACCTATGATCCGTTCACAAACCATATCCTCCACACGAATTTTCGCCAATTTATTTGGATTCAAGTCTTCGTCAACAGGCAGTAACGACACGCCGAGGCCAGCACCTACAAAACCAGCTACTGTTGATACCTCATCACCTTCAAAAGTAATCTTCGGTTTGATACCTGCAGCATTTAATAATCTATCAGCCGTACGGCGCAATGCGTAACCCTTTTTCATAAGAACAAAATTCTCATGTTCAAGTTCCTTCATTTTAATGCTTTTCCGGTTGGCGAAGGGATGGTCGATCGGCACCATAATATAAAGCTCATCACGCCACAGTTCCTTCCAGCAAACAGGTGGCTCCGTGTCAATCGCTGCAAGTAGGCAAAGGTCTAACTCTCCCGCGAGCAATTGCTTAAGCTGGGAATGTGAGTAATTTTGTGTAAAGTGAAAGCGTATATGCGGATGGTTCTGACGGAAAGCGCAGATCAAATCAGGTACGATGCTAGTCCCAAGTGTATGTAAAAAGCCGAGTGATACGTCTCCTAGCTCTGGGTTATTAAGCTCCTGTAATTCTAGAACTGCTTTTTCGTATTCCTTACGCATGCGTTGGACACGATACAAAAAAAGCTCGCCATATCGGTTGAGCATAATCGAACGTCCTTGTCGGTCGAACAAGGGTACTCCTAATTCCTCTTCAAGCTTTGAAATCGAACGACTTAATGCAGGTTGAGAAATAGCTAATGCTTCAGCAGCACGAGTCATATGCTCAAGCTTTGCTACTGCTACAAAATATTCTAATTGCTGCCATTCCATTTTTTCACCTCAATTCCCGTTATTTTTGAGTTAACTGCATTATAACGGTAAAAGAGTAGGAAGTATAGGCACATCAAGTGAAACTTTAATCAGTAAGGTTTCCCCACTGACTAATAGTCTTCACCAATCGGGCATTTTATAGGTAGTTCATCTCTTTGCTTTCAGGTGGTAGTCTTGTACCTATCTCTTCGTTTTCGGTAGGGATCATTTACTGCCCGTAAATTCGGGATAAAAATTTTTGAAAAAACGGAGCACGTAAAATGAAAAATGCAAAATGAAAGTAGCGGAAAGTGTGATATAACAGCCATTAACCTCACATCATTAATGCACAAAAGACATTAATATGATAAAAACTATAAATTGTACATTATGAATAAAGGGTGTTAAGATAGACACATAAATTACACAATTACAAGTTTCCGTGAAGGGGATATTATAAAATGAATTTATCAAAGCCACAACCTCTAACAATTGAGGGAGGCAAAAAAGCCGTACTATTACTGCATGGATTCACAGGTAGCACAAAAGATGTAAAAAAGCTAGGTGAATTTTTATCAAAACGTGGTTATACAGTTCATGCACCGATTTATAGTGGGCATGGCGTAGAGCCAGAAGCATTACTTGAAACAAGACCAGAAGACTGGTGGAACGATGTTGTGGAAGGTTATAACTTTCTAAAAAGTAATGGTCATGAAGAAATCGCGGTAGTAGGAATTTCACTTGGCGGCGTATTTTCGTTAAAAGTAGCAGAGACGTTTCCTGTGAAAGCATGTGTTGCCATGTGTGCACCAATCACACGCGATAACTCAAAAGGCTTATTTACACGTTTATATCATTACGCTCGTTTATATAAACATTTTGAAAATAAATCAAAAGATCAAATTATTTCAGAATTACATGAATTACGTATTACACCTAAGGATTCATTAGATGGTGTGACACGTTTAACAACAGAAACACGTGATGAATTATCTACAATCAAAGCACCTACATTAGTATTACAAGGTTCATTAGATGATGAGCTTTATCAAGAAAGTGCACCATTCATTTTAAATACTGTGGAAACAGATGATAAAGAGATCATTTGGTATGAAAATTCTGGTCATATTATTACATTAGACAAAGAGCGTGAAAAAGTGTACGAGGACGTATACAAGTTTTTAGATCATGTAGAGTGGTCAGTAGCAAACTAAGGGGCTGTCAGCAGACAGCTCTTTTAGTTTTGTCT
The DNA here is from genome assembly GCF_050280425.1 of Lysinibacillus sp. NPDC093190. Classification (NCBI taxonomy): domain Bacteria; kingdom Bacillati; phylum Bacillota; class Bacilli; order Caryophanales; family Bacillaceae; genus Lysinibacillus; species Lysinibacillus sp. NPDC093190. The sequence goes on from NZ_JBNNVG010000009.1 coordinate 64,240, forward strand.
ACTTAAAGCTAAGAACTGTACAATTAACGATTATAATAGAAAAAACTATTGTTTTTAAAATAAATGCCTGATACCATAGTGGAATTGTAGCAAGGAAATCTCTTCGATTTAAATTATTTGCAATAGATCAATTTCGCCTTGGCGTAATTGTAGCTGTCGCTTTGCTTTCGCTACACAAAACATTTGTAGCTGTCGCTTTGCTTTCGCACAGATAAACAATGCGTCTGGATTTTGAATTGTGCCTGCACAATTCATTCCTTCCAAAATCCGTGACATCCGCCAGAGGCTTTAACTTCTTTCAGCGGATGTTTGGACACCCGCTGAAAAGGGGGAGACACCTGTCGCTTTGCTTTCGCTACAAAAGACATTTGCTGAAAGAAGTTAAATACATCTAAGGAGTACATCAAAATGCAACAGAAAATACCTTTTTCAACATATGCAGTCATTGGTACGATGCTTTTCGGACTGTTTTTTGGAGCGGGGAATCTTATTTTTCCAATTCAGCTTGGACAATTAGCAGGAACCAACTTTTGGTTTGGTCTAATTGGATTTTTAGTAACAGCTATCGGTTTACCGTTTCTAGGTATTTTAGCTATTGGTTTATCAGGTAGTAACGGTTTGCGTGACTTAGCGAATCGTGTTCACCCTATATTCGGTGTCATCTTTTCATTAGCTCTCTATTTAACGATCGGTCCTTTTTTTGCGATCCCACGTACAGCAACAGTTCCGTTTGTTGTCGGCTTTGAACCATATATACAAGCTGAGCATACAACACTTTTCCTTGCTTTATTTAGCTTCGTATTTTTTGCCATCGTTTTTTATTTCTCATTGAATCCAGCGAAAATTATGGATTATATCGGAAAATATTTAACACCAGCATTTTTGATTGTGTTATTTATTTTAATTATTATTAGTATTGTAAAACCAATGGGGCATTTCCAGCAGCCTATGGGTGACTATATTGATTCGGCATTTATGACAGGCTTTAAAGAAGGCTATAACACAATGGATGCGTTAGCCTCATTAGCTTTTGGTATTGTCGTTATTAACGCGATTAAAAGCGCAGGAATAACAGATAGAAAGGGAATTGCTAAAACAACGTGGAAATCTGGTATTTTTGCCATGGTATTAATGATGTTAATATATGGTTTAATAACGTATATGGGGGCATCGAGTATTGATGCTGTTGGTACATTTGATAACGGTGGTTTAATATTTGCTGCAGTGGCAGATCACTATTTTGGCTCATTTGGGGCTATTTTATTGGCAGTTATTATTGTCCTTGCTTGTTTAAAAACAAGTATTGGCTTAATCACATCTTGTAGTGAGTTTTTCCACGAAGTGTTCCCAAAAATAAGCTATAAATGGTTTGTTTTGTTATTGTGCGTTGTGTCATTTACAATTGCCAACTTCGGATTAACGAATATTATTAAGTTTGCAATTCCAGTGCTGATGTTCTTATATCCGCTAGCAATTGTCTTAATTGTCCTTGCATTATGTTCATCACTATTTAAAAATAAACAAATGGTATATGCGATTACTATGATTTTTACAATTTTTATTAGTTTCATTGATGGCTATAAAGCATTAGTAGTTAGCATTCCTACAACGAAATTAAGTATTTTTGATGCGATTGAGAAAGCTTATTCGAACTTTTTACCTTTATACGATATAGGCTTAGGATGGATATTACCAGCTTTAATTGGTGCTTTGATTGGCTATTTAATTCCAGCAAAAAGAGTGTAAAAGATTTAATTTAAAATGATAAAAAAGCACGCACAATTACTCTGTAAAATTAAAGACAAGTGAATGTATTGTAAAACAGTAATATCAAGAGGTTGTCTTTAATGTCATACATTATATTAAATAATTAGTACATCACTTATATATAGTGGTGTACTTTTTTGTTTTTTAGACCTCTAAACGACCTCATTTACTACCGCATTTACCCTATGTAAGGGAATATTTACAGCAATTAAATGTTGCAGTAAAATAGAACGCACATTCCCAAAACGTACATTCCGTTTGAAGGCGATAACTTGAAAGAATATAAAGTAAAAGAAGTGGCTGACTTATTAGGTAAACACGAAGAAACTATTAAACGTTGGATACGGTCAGGTAAATTCCCTAATGCTTATAGAAATAGCGATAAAGAAGGTTGGAGAGTTATTGAATCTGATTTATTGAAACTTAAAGTGATCCCAGTTAATGGGGTTGAACAGAAAAGTATTATTAAACCAGAAGTCGATGAAACAGAGTTAGTGAAACTGGCGTATCAAGCAGTTACCCTTCCTCTTCTGATGAAATGTTATCAATCCTGTTCGTCGTGGGGATAAAACGGACCTTGGAAATATTATTGATAATGCAGCAGGCACCATCAAAAGCGAAGCATCCTAATGGGTTCATCAAAAGTAATTCGTGAAAATTCAAGTCCGATTACAACACCTATCGAAGACACCAGATAAACGAGAATATTGCATACCACAAAAATGTTTGAAAATCCCGATATAAATAATAACTGAGAACCTGCTATCCCCGTTTATAACAGGCTGGAAGCAGTTTAAATTCATAAAGAAAGGTGATTAAATTTGTGTGCTAAATATTATTATCGATATTGTCCAGAAGGAATCGAAAGTCGTTATGAATTATTGGTTTTTCATAAAAACAGTCCTTTTCTACCTTTAACAGACTATTACCACGATTGTATAGGGAGGAATGACAAAAGTACTGCTAATAGCTATTTGAACAGCCTTATTCCCTTCTTTAATTGGATGAACGAGTATAGCAACTACCAAGATAAAAGGGTTCGATGGGATGACAATCCGGAAGTCATAAGAGTAGCTGTGGGAGATTATCTGATGAATGAAATGTATTGCAAAGTTAGAGAAAAGGATACCTTTCGGTTCGTTAACAAAACAAACAAAAGCATTAAAACAGTTAGTCGTTTTCTTTCAGCATTAAAATCATTCTATAAATCTCAAATTAGATTAAAAAAATACAAGTATTCCAATCCTATGATAGATTCTTATACCATTTTAAATGAACATAAAAACGTAGGTGTTAGGAAGGACAAGCCTCGTATGCCTTCGGAAGCAGGGACTGAAGAACCTAATCTAACAAGAAGATTAACAGATTCTTATTTCAAGCTTATAAATGATGAATGGCAGCCTGAAATTATTGGAGATAAATTCCTCCCTTTCGAAGTTTATAAAGCAGGCAAAAAGGTGAATTGGTCGCTAAGAGAACAAGTAATAGCTCATATGCTCTTTGAAGGAGGGGCGAGAGCTTCGGAAGTGATAGAGTTGACTATTGGAGATTACCGCGCAAGAAATTCGTTTCAGGAGGCGGAAACATTTAATAAGGGCAGTCACGGTAAGAGAGTGAAATTTATCCGATTTAGCAAGGATACAACAAAGTTACTGATGAGGTATATCAATAAAGAACGGGCGAAGTATGATGAGTCCCAACGTACTTTTGATGAATTACCAAACGATGCCCCTGTTTTCCTTACGGCAGTTGGAACTCCATTCACTCGTCAATCTTGGTATTATCATTGGAAAAAAGCGATGGATAAATGCGAAATGAAGTTAAATCCGCATAAAACACGGCATTGGTTTGTGACAACAAGTATGCGAGAAATCTATGAAACTTCAAAAACTGATGCTGAAATAACACAGAGAAAAAATCAACTGATTCAGTATATGAAGTGGAGCAATAAAGATACCATTCAAATTTATGAGCATTATTTCGATGAAGGAAAACATAGAGAAATACACAATCAAATGTTTGAAAATATGAAGAAATTAGAAGAGGAATATCACAAACAAAAGAAAAATAATAAAAACAAGAAGCCCAAACTAACGGTTTTGGAAAGTGTTGGAAATATGGAGATGGATGAAGATATTCTAGAAATGTTAGAAGGATTGGAGTAAAGACAGATGACAATAACTTTGAAGAAACCACAATCCCCTTTCTATAAGCAACTAATAGGAAAGGTGGACCACAAATTATTACATCTTCGTGATGCAAGAGAGACATTCATATTGGATAAAATAGAAGATTCATTTTTGAATTACTATGTTAGGCAAGTGTTAGACAAACCTTGGAAAAACCATTTGTACATCTATATGATAACTGATGTAGAAAGGAATTTAAATCCAACATCAATTCTTGAAAATACAAAAGTACTAAATGTTCGGTTAAAGGATTTATTCGAACACTACAATTTAACTGAAATTGCGCAATTAAACACTGAAACGCATATGTATGAATATTTTAAGGAGACTATCTTTGAAAATCATTCAGATAATCAAAGAAGTAATTTTCTGGCGCAATATAGAACCTGCTCTTACTATGTAAATAAATGGGTCAAATCAAAGTTGTCAGAAGAGCAGCAAGACTATTTTGAGCAATTCATTTTTCCACTACCTTCTTACGATTCAAGTGATTTCGGATTTACGAAAGCAGCGAAAGAGCAAGCTCGAAACACCCGTAAGAGTGAAACGGATGCCATCGTGGATTTCCTACCTCAAATTCGAGCCGAAGGACATTTTCGTTGGAATCAAATAGACCGATTACGGAAGGCGTTTCTAAAGGCGTGTGAGGCAGTAAAAAATGCTGATATAGAGCTTCCTTTCGATTTTGAATATAATGAGCCTGAAAGTGTTGGGGAACGCTTTTGCTTCCGCCTTTGGGACAGACCTTCTTTCGTATTGCATCATCAGGATCAATTTAGTCAGTCTGTTATTACAATCGCGAATAGACGTAGTCAAACTTTTTCGGACGAAAACAATCATTACTTTATAGAATTCATCAAGGCCGAACGATTGAACGATGATGACGAAACTGAAGGGCTATGGTTTTTAGAATTAATCGAAAATGATATTATAGGTAGTCGAATATATAACAATATTTCTGAAGAGAAAATCCAACGAAAACTTGAACTACTTAATTCGTGGGGCTATGGAAATGAAGGTGAGTTACCTAGGCCGTTTGATGGTTATCATAAGGAAGTCCTTGTACAAAGCACTTATGTCACTAGAAACAAAGATAAAGCTGAAGGTCTTTTATTCGACGTAGAACCGATGTATGTAGCTGCAACCTTTGGGTTATTGGGAGTTGATATTTGTACGTCTACCGGTGCAAGAATAAATGAATTGATGCAAATCAACTATACAAAAGAATGCTTAGAGTCCTTTAAAGTTAATGAGGATATTAAACATGCCTTTAATGCTACTCCTAAAGGTCGTGACAAAGAAGAACCGTATTACATCACTACTGAAACTATGAAAATTCTTGCTAAGGTCCGCAAAATGCTGCTTGAACATTATAATGACGTGACAATACCCAGTGTTAAATATGGCAAAAAGAGTCGGATTCATCTATTTAAAGAACCCAAACCTTATTTCTTTCAGTATCATAAAAAAGCATTAGATCATTTGTCCATTGGATCCTGCCTGCGTTTTTTATTACACGGACTTATTTTTGAGACTCTAGAAGGAAAACCAGTTACAGTGAAAACACACTTATTGCGGCACGCTTTTGCCACCGAAGCTGTCAAACGGCACAACGTATCAACCGATATAGTGGCAAAAATATTACATCAACGAGATTTAAATATAACAGGCTATTACTCGGAACCAACACAGAGCCAAGTAGCTCAACAAGTTAGTGAATATCACGATATTATTATGGATTATATAGATCTAGATGAAGCTATATTGCGTAGCCCCAAAGAGCTTCAAAAGGAATTCAGAGAATATAAAGAAAATGTGGGCGTTTTAAATAATGTAATTGGTGGAGTTTGTGTAACCAATATGGTGTGTCCTACTAAAATGGCCTGTTTAGGTTGCCAAGCTAAAATCCCTCAACCCGAAAAGAAACACGAGTTGGAGGAGGTTATCGAATTATCGAGAGATATGGAGAAGCGATTTAGTGCAATGAATTTGCCAATTGAAGTAAGAAAAGCAAAAGCAATGCGAAAACACGCTCGTACTGAACTGAAAGAAATTGAGTTGATTGAACAGTATAGAAAAGAGGAAGATTATGACCCCGACATTCAATTCAAAAAATGAACGGCCTTGGCTAACAGAAAATCACAAAAGACGTAGTGACCGGGCGATACGAATAGGCAAAGAAACAATTGATCGGTTAATAAAAAAAGGTATACCTGTCACTTTTGCCAATGTTGCTCAATGGTCTAAAGAAGTTGATACCGAAGGTAAAGGGATTCACCAAAATACAATACGGTCAAACGAGGAATTGTATGAATATTACAAACGGTACAGTAGAACCTTTAAACAGAAAGAAAATAGCAAAGTAAATAAACCGCAAAATAACTTAGATTTGGACATTGATTTCAGGAAACTAAAACCCGACCGTAACCTTGATATTCTTCATAGAAAGTATATTAAACTATCAAAACAAGAACTTGTCCAAAGACTGATTCTTGCTGAACAGTATATTTCAGAAAACGAAAACAAATGGGTTACTGCTCATTTTGAATCATTTAAGTAGTAAAAAGAGACAGTGATCGCTGTCTCTTATTCAACTAAAGCACCCCGTTAGTTCAACAACTTCTTTAAATCAATTCTTGTGTAGGTTTTATTATAGATCGTACCATCATCATTATAAAATATGGCTTTTTTAAAATATGGGTCGGAGATAGGTTCGTAACCGTGTTTGCTAATTAACTTTAGCATTTTGGGATTTTCTATTGGGTCAACACTCACAAATATCTCAGAATGACCTAAACTCTTTGCAATATTTTCTCTATACCTAATTAAATCTGAACCTATACCATTACCCCGATAATCCTCTTTTACATATAGGTCACTTAATTTAGGAAGCAAAGTGCCTTTTACTTTAAGAACTCCAAAACCCAATATAAGTGAGTCTTGTTCAGCGATTGCCAAATATACTTCCCTTTTTGCAAATTGCTTTAAATAATTCGTGAATAAATTCATATTATTTCTAATATCACATAAACCCGATAAGTCGTTTTCGTTCGCTAATCTTATTATGTAGTTCATTGTTATTTCCACTTCCTTATTCTTCAATATATCACTATTATAAATTTTCAATTTCTTCTTCAACAAACCTGCCCCGTTAGTTCAATAAAGAAAAAAGAGCTGCATATGCAACTCTATGATCTTCAATTAACGCCTCCGTTAGTTGAACAACTAATTTTACGCATAACTCCCTTATAATAGCAGATAATATGGTGAGGTGAATAAAATATGTTAAAAACTAAGATTAGCTATATTACTTGTTTTTTAATTATTTTAAACTTATTTGTTTTCAGTAAGCCCATAAATACAAACTCGATGGAGTTACCCTTTTCGCAATCGATTAGTGATAAAAGTGAACAAAAAAAAATTCAGGAATTAGAACAACGTTTAGATAGCCTCGAACCACCTGAACCCACCACTATTCTTGATTCACCTTTACCATTTGAAAAAGGAACAGAGATGCATTTCCCTAAAGATGTTATTAGCATATCAGAAGTGTTAAAAGAAGGAACAAAAATTCCTTTCAAAGTAATAAAAAGCGAACCGAACTATATTAGACCAATATTTGAAGAACAATGGCATAGCACATATGGGGGTGGGAGATGGAGCTATATTCCTTCTCGAATACACTATGCTCTTCACCGCATATTCCCTTTTTATGCCATCGGGATTTCTGCTGAATTTAATTTTCAACAGGAAGTAGGTATTGCTTTTCCTACTGATGCAAATGAAACAGACCTTGACCTGTATATAGTTGTGTTTCAAACAAATATTACAGATGTTTATACAAAAGGAAATCAAGTTGTTGTTGTTGGAACACCTAAACGAACAGGAGTAGAGGTTATAAGCATTAAAACAGCAGATATACACCCGAGTAATAAGGAGAAACTTTTGTTAGTTCAGTTAGCGACTAATGGAGCTGAACTTGATTATTCTTTAATTGATTTTCAACCACCCGATTATTGGTTACAGCAAAAACAAAGAAATGAACGTGAAAAATCTAAAAAAGAGTGAACCTTTGCCTTATCAAGTATACTGATAAGGCTGTTATTTAATAATCATTCTTCTTCATACAGATAGGTAAGCCTTTGAAGTTATCGCTGGCTTTTCCCCCTGTTCACACCGTACGTGCGACTTTCACCGCATACGGCGTTCCAACTAATCCAATTTATTCTTTCTATGTTTTAAACAGCCGAGTGAAGATTTTCCAAAGTTAGATTATTTCATTTTTACATTTCAGTCGTAAGTTATTTACTTTTTCTAATTGTTTATTTGTAAGCTTTACAGCTTTTAGGAACTTTTCAATTTTTGCTTTGTCTTTCAAGTGTATAAGTTGATGTATAGCCTTATTCAAAACTATTAAATTTGAGTAGCTATCATCTTTTGAAATGTGAAAAGGATTAATATGATGACAATGCCAATCGATAATACCTAATTCTTTACCTAAAATTGCACATTTGCCATACTGGGCAATAAACTTACTTATTCTGTTGTCGTTATATTCAATAGATCTGTTTGGAATGTAGTTTCTCATGATGTAAGAAAGCGTATTTTTATTGATAGCCTTTAGGCTATTGTGAATTTTTGCTCTGCCTTCGGCAGTATAGTTACATATCACTTGGGAGAAACCAAGTGTTTTTCTCCATCGCTGCGCATGGATGGGGACAAAGACCATATTTTGTATTTTAAATAGTTTGGACTTATACCCTTTGTATCGCTTCTGTAATGTCTTTGACATCTCATGAAAACTTGCCTCTGTTCGAATATTCTTTAGTTGATTGTATAACGTCTTGCGTAGATATAGATTTAACTCATTCAAGTTAATTGTAATTTGAGTTGCAGCTGAGTAATAGTTTTGGATACCCATTACAACGGTATTAAAATTCCAAACGGTCTGAATGCAGGGTTTTCTCTGGATTACTTTTATCGCTTCTTTAATCTTTTGAAAGGCATTTGCTTTAGCCTTTTTTGACATATCAGACTTTGCTACGAAACCAAATCTGGTCTTACCTTTTCTTATGGCTTTTATTGTAAACCCTAGAAACTCTGAAGAGTTTTTCTTTAAGTTCACGACCTTTGATTTTTCTTCACTCGTCTCCAAGTGTAATCTCTTTTTCAAGAATTCTTTTAATGCATAATTTATTTTAATTGCCTGTGACCTTGTCCGGCACATCACCTTAAAATCATCCGCATAACGGACAATAAAACACTCTTTCAAACTCGATTTCTTTAATTGCTGATACTTACTACCATTAGTCGAATACGTATAATTGCTTTCAAATGTTTCCCATTGGTCACTAACCCACCAATCCAATTCATTTAACACAATGTTAGATAATAAAGGTGAAAGAATACCACCTTGCGGTGTTCCTTTTGTAGGAATACCTTCTCCTACAATCTCTGCTTTTAATAACCTAGATATAATAGAAAGAAGGGATTTATCCCTAATGCCTATTGACCACATTTGTTTTAAAAGTTTGCTATGATTTACATTATCGAAGAAACCTTTAATATCTACGTCAACACAATGATGTAGTCCAGATTGGTTAATGAGAAATTCAAGTCTAGCTTTGGCATGATGAGTGTTGCGATTTGGTCTAAAACCATAACTATGTTTATGGAATTTGGCTTCACAGATTGGCTCTAAAATTTGCAGTACACATTGTTGAAAAATTCTATCCCATATCGTCGGTATCCCTAAAGGTCTAGTTTTATCTACTCCTTTTGGAATGAAAACCCGTCTAACTGGTTGTGGTTCATACCATTTGAACATAGCTTGAACTTTAGCTATTACATCTACAACTGGTAAATGCAGAATATCATTAATTGTTAATTTATCGATTCCCGCAGTTTTGCTACCTGTATTTCTTTTGATGTTTCGGTAGGCAAGACGTATATTATCCTTAGAACTCATTATTTCTGTTAAGTTATAGAAATGATGACCACAAACACTTTGAGCGTAGAGTGTATCAAAACAATCTTGCATACTATAATACTCATTGTGTCTCAGTTTCTTCCGTTTCAATAAGTCGGTGACTCCTTTTGGAGTTAAACCTCTATTAGTCTCACAAGAACCTTATTAATCGATAAAGAACTGCCTTACTTGGTTGAATAAATCTTTATTAGTCTAGTGGCTATCCCTCCATGTGGATTAGACACTTCATTGGTACTGTGCCACCACTTTCACTGATATAAAGGCAAGTTATACAGTAACTAGTATCATTATTGCTTTCCTTGTCAACGTTTCTTAGGGGAGTAAGCCCTCCACGTTATCAGCTTACAATGTTGAATTATATCTATTATGGAATGAACTTAGGTGCTTCCTGTAAGCCTGTTAGCACTCATACGCCTGTAACGTATCATGGATTTTCATATTAGCTAGTCTTACTCACCCACATCTAACCTCACAATTTGGTGACATACACATTTCTATGTATCGCAGTTATAGACCCGTACATTCAGAAGTTTGTCAGCTTAACCTTTTCTTTTAGGTTCATTCGCATTCTCACCATATTCATTCAACTCAAGCATCATGATTTACACCACCCCCGCGGGTAGGCTTTCGTCAGCCAAACTGTTACGGTAAATTCTCACGCCTTTTCGCCGAGCTTATAACACTTTCATTCTTACTAAATCAAGTGCTATTCGACTATGAGAGAACCCTTCCGAGCGTTACCTCTTCATTTGATTCTTCGATATAACCCTTCAATTCCGAAAGGAACTGCCTAGCTTTACCAGAGTAATGTGACCATTCTCCATTTGAGCTAGGAACATTTCGCACAACTAAACTGCCCCGTTAGTTGAATAGCAATAATCTTTTGGAAAAAAGCCATAAACAAAAATAACCTCCGAAAAAAATGGAGGTTACTTTTGTTTAAATAGTTAACTTTTAAGGCAATTTAAAATATCATCTGCTAACATTTTAGAACCTGCAGCTCCTTTAATATACTTTAAATTTCCCGTAGATAACCAATCGATCTCCTTTAAATTGCTTAAAAGCTTGGCTATTTTAACAGAATCAGGTTGTTGGGATTTCACTGAATAATTTTCATTAATTATTTCGTTCCCAACAATTGCCAATGCGTTTAAACAAGTAATATGTGTCATTCTATACAACTGATTATCATCCCACTGCTCAGGAAATAATTCTTTTATCAAGTTGAAGTAAAATAAAGCTATGTTTAGTTTTCGTTCTTTAGAGAGGTTTGCTAAAGCAGATTTTTTGGTTAATAATTTTATGATATTGTATAGATTTTGCAATGTTACGTTTTTTTCTTTAGTTCTTCTCCCTATTAATGTCCCTTTACTAAAGAAGGGACTCTCTGGCTTAAGAATTAAATTTGTAGCTACCCAGCTAATTTCATCATTATCCCTATTTAAATAGCGACTTAATGATGTACCAATGCCCTTCGCTTTTGAATTAATTACATCAAATAATTTAATTTCTTCATCCTCATCTAAGTAATGAAAAGCTAAGAAGGGAACGTTAAGTGTACTATCTGTTTCATTAATATATTCACTTATTCCGCCTAGTCTATGCTGTCCATCCATTAATGTAGCTTTTTTCTTGCATATTAATCTTCCGAAATTTCTTCTTTGGCTATCATATGCATGAAATTCCCAATGACCTGAAGCATTTAATAATATAGGGGTATAAAGAGCGTCTTCACCCTGCGATAAATAACTTGCAAAATCTTTACATCGTTTTTTATCTATAGGGCGCTGATAACCTTTACCGGAAGGGTCATTATAAAGTTTGGAATAAGAGAAATTGACTGCAATTTGAGATGAAACGAAGCCTTGATAAGTAACACGACCACGCATCTTAGATTGTAATACATTTTCTATTGCTATATTTGAAGGTAAGTTATTACTCATAATAAAATCTCCTTTAGAAAATTTAATACTCAAATATTATAGTACTTATAAGTACATAATTCAATCAAATTTATACTATATGTAACTGTATTGTAGTGCAAACCTCACATAGTCTAAATGTGAGGTGATTATGTGCATAGTTTAGTCAAATTAGTTGGTAGCAACATCAAAGAAATACGGAAATTGAAAAAACTCACTCAGGAAGAATTAGCTGAAAAAAGTGGACTACAAACTTCGTATTTAGCAGGTGTTGAACGAGGGGATAGGAATATTACTATTCAGACCCTAGAAAAAATTACTGAAGGTTTGGAAGAAGCACCTAGCAGTATCTTTAAATTTGATACTCTAAATTTCGACAATAAATATTTTGAAAAAAAAGAATTGGTTATGATCTTGCAAAATCTAATAGAAAACAGAAGTGAAAGCGAAGTTCGCTTAGTATTAAATATTGCTAATGAAATATTTAATACTTACGAAAGTGAAAAGCTTTAATTGAAGAGTCTAGAAACTTTAATTGTAACCACTCAATCGAGTGGTTTATTTTTTTGTGCATATATGCAATCATGTTGGTTCAGCTGATGAAAAGATTGTTGTTTATGTTTAGTAATTGTTTTTTAGACAATAAAAAGAACAGACTAACAATTAAGTTAACTGTTCTTCCGATTAGCTTATTTTCCCTTTATTAAACGTTAAATAATAGTTTGAAACTCATCAGAGAAACGAAACATCATTCAATTTTTCCATTCACATTTCATTAGTAATTGATCTCCATTTAATTCAGCTGATAAATTTCCATCCATCTTTATCATGAGGCTTTTTGCAATAAACAATCCTAAACCTGTACTTCTTTTTGACCTCGTTTGATCAACTTTATAAAAACGATCAAAAAGAAGAGGGAGATCTTGTTCTTTTAATTCCTTGGCGGGATTCATTATATTAAGTTGAACTGATGACGAATGTTTCACAAGTTGAATGGTAACATTGCCACTCGAATGTTTAATCGCATTGGAAATTAAATTTTCAATTACACGTTTAACAGCTGATGAATCACCTGTAATATAAATTTCATCCCCTGGAATAAGGATTGATGGTTCGATCTGTGCTTTATTGAAATCATCATAAAAACCAATTAAAACTTCAACTAGCAATTTATTTAATTTGATGTTTTCCACCTTTAATGGATAATCAGCTGATTCAATAGTCGATAGTTCAAAAAACTCATCTAATAAAATCTTTAATCTCAGTGCTCCATTTTTAATGTTCTTTTGGTATTTTATCCTTTTCTCTGGACCTATATCATCAGATTCTAAAAATTGTATATAACCTAAAATAGATGTCATTGGCGTACGAATATCATGCGAAATATTTGCAATTGCCTGCTTCATTTCATTTTCAGTTCTTAATTTTTCAAAAATTGCTTCATTAGTTAAATCTATTTGGTCATTAATATTTTTTGCTAAATTCTCAAGATCTTTATCATAAAAAGTTAGGTCTATTTTCTTTGAGATTACTTTATTGTTTAACTGATTTAATTGTCGAGTAACTCGTTTTAGTTCCAGTTTCAATAAGTAAAAGCGAATGAGGATAAAAAATACAGCTATAACAGATATTATTACTATATAGATCATCATTTCACTCGCCTTTCTTTTTTTATTTATTTAATTTCTTTCTTTTGGAATGCAAATACTCCTAGTAATCCAAATGCCACGTAAGTTACAATCGGGACTATCGCTAATTTAAATACTTCAATGCTTCCCAAAGCATTTATATTAATGAAGTCATACGATAACTTAAATACCGAATAATTATAAATATATTCAAATAAAGTGATCTTACTAGCTAACATGAACATTACACCATCAAATAGTAGGAAAATTAAGATTAGCAAGCCAATCGTTTTTCCGCTATCCGTAAACATTGTTGCAAATAACATCATTATTGATGCAAATGCTGCAGCATATAGCATGGTAAAAATAATTATTTGAGCAAAGTATTTTAAATCAGGCATATCGTTAAATTGAGAAAGAATAGCCCCGGTTCCTGTCATACCAATTGGTAATATTACTGAAAAAATGATTGCTCCAAATGAAAATACCATTAATTTGGAGATATAAATTCTAGTTCTGCTATTGCCCGAAGATGCAATACTTTTCATTGTACCCAAAGAATATTCACTAGCGATAAAATAACCAGCTAAAAGACATGGGATTAATTTTAACACGTAATTGTTCTTACCAACGATAGTTAGAAATAAATCATTAACGCTTATTTGCTCTGTCCCATAAATACTCGCTATAAGAGGAAAAAGGGCAGCAATTATTACCAATGCCAATGTCAATTTTCTAAACGATCTATCCTTTTTTAATTTAAATAGTTCTGATTTTAATAGATTACCCATGCTGAACTCCTCCAATAAGCTTTGTAAAGTAACTTTCTAAATCTTGACCCATTGACTTAAACTGTTCAATGATTAACCCTGCGTTAACTAATGCTGTAGAAACTTTGGCTGGTTGATCAAGATACTTATATAGTCTAATCACACCATCTGGCATGACCTCGAAATCATTAGTAGAAAGCACAGTTTCAATTATAGTTACAGCTTTTTCGGTATTATCTACTTTAATATGGAAATATTGCTGACATTTCTCTTCTAGCTGATGAAGTGTCATTTGCTCAATCAATTCTCCCTTATGAATGAAGCCATAATGAGTAGCTAACAAATGAAGTTCACTTAAAATATGACTTGAAATCAGTATAGTAACGCCTTTTTCACTATTGAGCTTTTTTAATAACTCTCTTATTTCTACAACTCCCATAGGGTCTAATCCATTAATGGGCTCATCGAGAATTAAAAATTCTGGATCTCCTAAAAGAGCAATCGCAAGAATAAGTCTTTGCTTCATACCTAAAGAAAAATTCTTTGCCTTCTTTTTCCCCGTATCATGAAGACCAACAAGCGCTAATGTTTTTTGAACACATTCTTTACCTGGGACGCCTTTTAAAAGTCTATGTGCTTCTAAATTCTCAGCAGCTGTCATATGTGGATATATTGCAGGTTGCTCAATCGTAGCACCAATACGCTTTCTAGCTTGAATTAACTTCCTTTCAGTCGTTTCTCCAAACAGTTCTACTGTCCCCGATGTGGGCATTGCTAATCCAGCCACTATACGAGTTAGCGTGGATTTACCTGCACCATTTTGCCCAATAAAGCCGTAAATAGAACCTTTTTCAATCGATAGATTCACTTTATTTAAAGCAACTTGATTTTTATATTGCTTTGATAATTGATTTGTTTTAAGTACATAATCTTTCATATACTTACCTCCCTTACTTGATATACTTAGTATAGTAAGAAGAACATAAGAGAAGCTTAAGTTAAATCTAAAGAAAAGCTTAAGATTTAAGACGGTAGCCCATTCCCCAGATTGTTTCGATATATTCAACACCAGGACTGGCCTTAGAGAGTTTGCTTCTTAAATTGCTCATATGAACATTAATGGTATTATCATCACCATAAAATGGTTCATTCCAAACATTTTCAAACAAGTTCTCTTTCGTGAAAACTTTGTTAGGTGATGACATAAGAAGTACTAAAATATTGTATTCACGAGCTGTAAAAGCGAGCGATTTCCCCTCAACAACTACTTTTTTAGCTTCTGTATCAATCACTATGTTTTTGTGCTTTAATTCTTTTTTCGTCGGAAGTTCCTGCATACGTCGATATCTTCTCAAATGGGAGTCAATTCTCGCTGATACTTCATCTATATCAAATGGTTTCGTAATATAGTCATCCGCACCCGATCTTAAAGCATCAATTTTAGTTTGCTGCTCCAGCTTGGCTGAAATAATAAGGACAGGTGTGTCACTTTGTTCAGCTATTTTTGACAGTATTTCTTCTCCATTCATACCAGGAAGCATTAGATCTAGTAATACCATATCCCAATCTTGCTTCTCCAAGTAAATCAAGGCTTCTGTTCCTGAGAAAGCTGGCTGTGCAGCATATCCACTTTTTTCAACGATACTACATAATAATTGATTTATATCATTGTCATCTTCAACAACTAATATGTTGATTAATTGTGCCACCATTATCAGCTCCTTTTACTATGAGGCTTGTCTATATTACAGAATAAATCATTAATATTCAAACATCACATAATAACCAAGCGCTCAATTAACACATATCTACTTGAAAGGGGTAAGTCCACAATTTGAGTTGATAAAAAAGAGGATAGATAGAGCGAATTTAATTACGCTCTTCTATCCTTTTAATTTCTATATATAATGTGTGACATTAAATAAGAATTCACTATTTAAAATAGTTTCAGCTTAAAACTTGACTTTTAATAAAATGAATTTCATGTGCGTGCTTTTTCGTAAAACTTAGTAAGCTGTCCAACCACCATCAACAGCTATTACTTGTCCGTTGACAAAGCTTGCTTCATCTGAGCCAAGGAAAATAGCAAGCTGAGCGATTTCCTCAGGTTGTCCAGCACGTGGGTTAATGGACAAACCTAGTGCTTGGCGAGCTGCACCTGTTTGACTCACATTTGTCATAGTAGAAGCAATGTTTGTGATAACTGCACCTGGAGCGATACCATTACAGCGAATATTTTTATCTGCATACATAAATGCCGTGTTTTTAGTGAGACCAACAACAGCATGCTTAGAAGCAGTGTAGGCAGCCCCAGCACGTGCTCCATATAGACCGCCAGCAGAAATATTGTTAACAAAGACACCATGTCCTTGAGCAAGGAAAATCTCTGTCGCCATACGCATTGACCGCATAACAGCAGTAGTGTTTACCGCGAATAATTTGTCCCATCGTTCATCAGAAACTTCACCAACTGGCTCCATACCATCCATAATACCAGCATTATTCACTAAAATATCTAATTTGCCATAAGCATTTTTTGTTTCATCAAATAAGCGTTGTAAGTCTTCTGTTGAAGCGACATTTGTTTGAACAGCGATCGCTGTGCCACCAGTTGCTTCGATACCTTCAACAACTGCATGTGCACCTTCTAAATTTAAGTCAGAAACTACGACTTTTGCTCCTTCTTTTGCATAACCTTCTGCGATTGCTTTACCCATACCTGACGCTGCACCTGTTACGATTGCTACTTTACCTTCTAATCTCATCACAAAAACCTCCTATAATTTATGTTCTTTCACCAGAGTTTGCCCCAGTGATTTCAAAGATATGTTATGTTAGATATTGAACATGTGTTCATTAAAATAATATAATGATTATGTAAGCGATTTCAATGCGCAAAATATTAAGAACTGTTCAGTAATCAACACATATGAAAAAATCTGTTTAGTAGGGGGATAAAAAATATGAGCGCTAACGATTTAAGGGTTGTCAAAACGAAGCAAGCATTACATAATGCTTTACTAACCTTATTGAGTGAGAAGCCTTTAGAAAACATTACAATCGCAGAAATTTGTCGGGTGGCAAAGGTGAACAGAGGTACCTTCTACTTACATTATGAGCAAAAGGAAGGGTTATTTGAGGAATACTTTCGGGAAATTATGGAAGATTTGAATAATTCCTATGAGGAACCGTACCGAGCAGTAACCACATTGGATAAGAATCAAATAGATCCAAATACTATTCGTATTTTTCATCATATTGAGCGCTTTAAAATGTTCTATCACATTGTTTTTTCAAAAAATGTGCCGCTTACTTACTATTATATGTTATTTGATGGAATTTTCTCTCTGCTAAAAAGGGATATCACAATTCATAATAAAATACATGATGAGATATCCATTGAGTATTATAGTGCGTATCAGGCAAATGCAATCATCGGCCTAATCATTCAATGGTATCGCCAAGATTTTGCGGATAGCGTTAATACCTTGAATAAACAACTTGCGGCTATTTTGCGAATTGGTGAAAAGTAATAAAGGACTCTTCGGCAAAATCAACCATTTACTAAATATGAATCTTCTAACATGTCACTTCTAATTTATAGTGATAAAATCGAAAGTTAAGCAATAGCGTCACTACAAATGTTTACTGTGCGAAAGCGAAGCGACAGCAACAAATGTTTACTGTGCGAAAGCGAAGCGACAGCAACAAATGTTTACTGTGCGAAAGCGAAGCGACAGCAACAATATAAAAGGAGAAGGAGGCTCGACTCTTACCCATAGGAAAGCGATAGCCTGAAACGGAAATCACCTTTATTTAAAGCACCACATCATATAAAGAGTTATCCTCAACGTTTTGTGACTAAACTTTAAAAGCGATGTACTAAATCATCATTAGTACATCGCTTTTTTGACAATATTATTGAACAGTGGCAGGGGAAATTTGCTCATTTTCGCTTTTTACTTTTGATCTTCTTAAAGCAACAGCCATTGCAGAAATGCCCAGTGTTACAGCTATGATAATTACTAACGAGCTACAATTACTCATTATATTATCAGTGCTTCCACCAAAAATAATTGTGTAATAGCCATCTGCTCCGTAAGTAGCTGGGAGAAGTGAAGCTAGTTTATTGTAAAAATCAGATAGCATTGCTTGTGGAACAAGAGCACCTGAAGTAACAAGCTGTATCGAAAGAGCACAAATATTAAAAATCATACCCAAGTTACCAAAAATTATAATAAAGGCTTGTGCCAAGCAAAGGAAAGCCCAAAACATTAATGCTTGAAAAAGATATACTGTTAAAAAGTTTGCTTTACTTGAAATATTAAATAGATGCATTAAGCCTATAGTTAATAGCGGAAGGGTGAAAGCTACACCGATATTAATAAGCTGTTTTGCTAGGAACAATTGCCATTTCGAAACTGTATCTTGCACAAGTTGTGCAGCCTGCTGATGCTGCATAATCATTACCATTGCACCAACGAACGACGAAATAATAACCATCAATGGCACAAAATTCACTGCAAACTCTTCAACATTATTCGTTTTAATAATAGTAGAACCTATCGTATGATCCTTTACACTCATAATTGTTGTAGCAACGGCCTCGTTAATTTGTTGTGCTGTATTTTGCTCTATTGGAAGCTGTGAGAACTTTTGAGAAAATACTTCAATGGTCTTGTCTTGCTGTAAAGGATACATATTATGGTTAATTTCCTCAGTTACTTGCTTGGCTACTCCGTCCATCATATTTTTTGCGATGCTTGGATTTGCTTGATTGATAGAGTAAATAATTTCAGCCTCTTTACCTGCTTTTAATTGACTCGTAAAGTTGCTTGGAATATGAATAATCATATGGATATCACGTTGATTTAATTCTTGCTCAGCCTTGTCTAGAGAGGTGTAATTTTCTATTGTAAAAGGTAGTTTTCCTTTTATTTCATTTACTACTTGTTGCCCCATATCAGTATCTTCGCTAATGAGTCCGATTTTTAAATTTCCTGTTCTGTCATTTACACCATCATAGGCAGTCATCCATACGGAAAAGAAAATTACCTGAAATGCAATTGTAACGACAATGCCAATATAAGTTTCTCGAATTTTAAATAAAGCTTGTAACCCTTTCATAAAATACCTCCTATAAAGTAAGTACTTACTTGCATCGAATGGAAAAATTTTTTCTAGGGAGTCAATCCCCTAGAAAAAATTGAAATGCTCGTTTTTAACAATATTTCAGTTGGCATATCAGAAACAATTGTTCCTAAACGTGCCCGTGAAATAAAATGACCAAAATTAACAGCGATAAGGGATAACGCTGCTGCTTCAAAATCAATCTCTCTAATTTTCCCTCTTTCATGCATTTCCTGCAGATAATGAATTAGCTCATTTTTAATATGGAGAGGGATATTAGCAATCTCTTCATTAATTTCAGGAAACTGCATCGCTTCTTTAAAGCCAATCATTACAAAGTCTTTAATAGACATTAAAAAGTTAAAATGCTTTACAGAGAAATTTAGTAAATCCGTTTCCAAATCCCATGTAACATTTTTATTGATCTCTTCCTGCAAAAGAGGAAAATAAGAAAATTGCTCAATAATGGCTTTCAAAATACCACGCTTGTTACCGAAATGGCGAAAAATTGTTACTTCATTGACGCCAGCTAAATCAGCTATTGCTTTAGTTGTTGCAGCAGTATAGCCCTTCTCACTAATGAGTTGTAAAGCAGCTTCAATGATTCTTTCTGCGGTGGTTTTTGTTGACAATAGTATTCTTCCTTTCATGCAAGCAATTACTTACATACTAGCATAGAGCAATTCCTTATGCAATAAAAATATTAACAGACAATGGAAATCAAATAATGTTTGGGACAAGAAGGACTGCACGGGTAGCCAGGAAAATCACTCAAGGTGAATCAAAATAACAACATAGTGGCACACTGCGTATATGAAAATGTTTAGTAACTTTTTATGGAAAAAAACAGTATTGACAACTATATCGTCTGCTGATATATTTTATGTATATCGTCAGACGATATATTGTTAGACGATATAAAAAGGGGGATTTGTATGACGCAAGAACATCCGCCATTAACAGAGGGCGTTTATTATATTTTGTTAGCTTTATTTGATGCAAGGCATGGTTACGGCATCATGCAATTGGTAGAGGAAATGAGCAATGGTCGTGTTCGGCTTGGAGCGGGGACGATATATGGAGCAATCAAAACATTACTCGAGCGAGGATGGATTGAGGCGCTAGATGGTGATGGACGAAAGAAGGAATATATCATTACAGATAGTGGAAAAAAAGTAATTGAATACGAAATTCTGAGATTAAGGGAACTTTTTGACAATGGCATCCGTATAACAAAGGAGAATGGAACAAATGGATAAATATCGATTTGTCGTTAACCCATATGATATTGAGAAATGGGTTAACGATATGGCAAGCCAAGGTTGGCATTTAAAAAAGTTCACTTGGCTACGTTTTACGTTCGAACGTGGAGAACCAGGTAGCTATATTTATCGGCATGATGAATTGGAGCGATTTGGTGCCTCATATGAAGATGAATACTTAGAATTTCTAAAGTCCTCAGGAATTGAACAGGTAGATCGTTCTGGTAATTTTGTATTCTTTAGAAAACCAGCAAATGATGAACCTTTTGAACTTTACTCTGATAAGAAAAATAAAATTAGTAAGCTTTCTCAAAAAATTTCCCTGCTACTATCACTCATCCTTCTAAATTTGATTATAGGTGTAATTGGTCTAAGTGGGATTTTTTCAGCACAGGCAATAGACTGGATTAAATTATCAATGAATATCACTAATATTCTTGTAGTCGTGTTATTTTCTATTCCATTATTAAAACTTGTACGTGTGCGCAATAAATTGAAGAAGGATTTGGATCTGTTTACAGATTAGTATAGGAGTAGCATGGCTGAAAAATAGTTGCATAAACTAATATGCTTATAGTATTTAATGCCAATAAGAAAGCTTCATTAGTATGGGATTCGTATTTGCTTCAAAATTATTTTCCGGGAAATCAGAAAAATCGATTAATTTAAATGTACAGTTATAAAAACTACTTTTAAGGCGCATATTTAACCAGGAGTTCGCATCAGTTTTATAAGATTAATAGAAGGAGGTGGGACTTTATGAAAAAAAGAGTGTATCGTTTTTTTCTTGATTATGAAAAAGAAGAAGCGTGGGTTAATGATATGGCGGAACAAGGTTGGTATCTAAAGCATACAATGGTGGGTTACTTCATTTTTGAAAAAGGGGAATCTGGTCAATACATTTATCGCAATGAACTAATCAAAGGTAAAAGCCAGGATTACTATGATTTTTTAGAGACGATGAATATTGAGTTTGTTTCAAAATTTGGATACTGGGCTTATTACCGTAAAAAAACATCAGAAGGTCCATTTGAATTATTTTCAGATAGTTCTTCGAAAATAAAATATTTAAAATCAATAAACCGTCTTTTTATATTAGTAACATTACTAAATGTATTAATTGGATTTATCAATCTTTATATTGGACTTGGCGAATCAACAGAAAGAGTCGTAAACACAGGAGTATCGTTCTTTAATTTTGTGGTCGTCATGATTATGTGTATGCAGATTATGAAGGTTGAAAAACGTAAAAAAGGACTGCAGCAAGAATTACATATATTTGAAGGGTAAGGAGGAAAAAAGATGACATTACAATTAGAGCGTGTCACAAAGAAATACAAAGATTTCACAGCGGTCGATAATCTGAATTTTACCATTAAAAAAGGGGAGATTTTTGGCCTGATTGGACAAAATGGAGCCGGTAAGACAACGACGTTCCGAATGATTTTAGATTTACAGGAGACAACGGCTGGCACGATTACATGGGATGGCAAACCCGTTAATGCCATCAACCGTGATATACTTGGCTATTTACCAGAGGAACGAGGCATTTTTCCAACGATGAAGGTAGAGGATCAGCTTTACTTTTTTGGCGAGCTACGTGGCATGAAGAAGTCGCAGTTAAAGAAGGACATTGACTTTTGGATTAGCCGATTTGAACTCGAAGATAGACGGAAAGATAAGGCTGAAACTTTATCAAAAGGGAATCAGCAAAAAGTACAACTGATTGCTAGCTTTATTCATAAACCGCAGTTCTTAATTCTAGACGAGCCATTCAGTGGACTTGATCCCGTGAATAAAGATTTACTAAAGGATGCTATATTGCTTTTAAAAGAACAGGGTACGACGATTTTGTTCTCCAGTCACCAAATGGATAATGTAGAGGAACTTTGCGATCATCTTTGTCTATTAAAACGTGGAGTCTCGTTATTCTCAGGTAGTTTATTAGATTTAAAAAAACAATACGGAAAAACGAGATTAGCAGTACGTACAGAGTGGTCGACAACTCAATTGTTGGCACTTGAAGGTGTCAAGGATGTTCGAGAAGAGAAGGAGCAAACAGTGCTCACTCTGGAGGATGAGAGCTTTGCACAAAGCATTTTCGAACAGCTTTCAAATGGTAAATATATTGAAAAATTTAGTTTAGATTACTTATCGTTAGATGAGATCTTTAAGGATAAGGTAGGTGGCAACGTTGTCGAAGTTTAATTTATTAGTGAAACAGCTGTACAAATCAAAATTAAAATCAAGATCCTTTGTTGTAATGACATGCATTTATATACTGGGGATGTCTGTCGCAATTTTCTGGTCGGATATTAAAGAGCTTTTTACAGGTAGTGATCATGCGCAACAGATTGCAATCGTTAATGAAACAACAGCTGATTTAAGCGGTCTCTTTGTTTCAAATGGCGATATGAAATTTATACAAAATGAGTCAAATATATCTGCGTTAGAGAAAAAGGTCAAGGACGAAAAGCTAGATGCAATCATTAAAATAACAGATCAAAATGGTCAGCTAAATGCTGAAATTGCCACTTTCACGCCGTTGAAATTAAATGATCAAGCAGCGTTAAATTCGATACTGCAACTTGCTGGCCAAAATTATACCGTACAACAGTTATCACTAACACCAGACCAAGCAGCTCAAATTATTGGTGCAAAAACGATTATCTCTAATAAAAACTTAAATGAAAAATCTGCTGACGGTAAAAGCGAAGAAGAAAAACAATCAGGATTATGGGTATCTTATGCAGTTGGTATTTTAATCTATTTCTTTATTTCTACATTCCTATCTATGATTACAACGGAAATTGCATCTGAAAAAGGTTCACGTGCAATGGAAATGCTACTAGTAAGCGTAAAGCCAGCTACCCATTTTAAAGCGAAAATTGCTGGTGTACTATTACTCGCATTAACACAGATGGGTATTATTGCAGTTGTCTTCCTAATCTATGCAAAATTTGCGAAGAACGGCGTTATTTGGGATATGGCAGCTAGCATTGTTAAAGAATTATCGATAAGTTACGTGATTTATGCAATTCTATTCCTGCTATTAACAATTATTCTTTATTTAATTGTTGGGGCATTATTCGGTTCTTTAGTGTCTAAAGTTGAAGAAGCAGGTCAAGTATTAATGCCAGCCATGATGATTACATTAATAGGTTTCTATGTTATGATCTCAGGAATTGGCAATCCAGATACAATTTTTATTAAGGTATTCTCTTATATTCCATTTACGTCAGGAATGGTCATGCCGATGCGTATCGGGGCTACTGATATAGGCGTAATGGTACCACTTATATCGCTAGGTATTTTAATAGCGACAATTATTGTAGCTTATTTATTCAGCATATCATTCTATAAACGCAGTGTGTTAACTTATAGTTCAGGTGGCGTTATTAAGAAAATTAAAACGGTGCTAAAAGTGACAACATAATGAGGAAAGCAGCTACATTCTGTGAAGAAAAATGAACGTCCATTTTTTAAGAAATAACATATATTTGAACTACACACCGAATAGTGGACACTTAAAGAAAAGTGCCCTATTCGGTTTTTTAATAATATAATTGAATGATATAAATGAAGGTTCTTTAATTGAGTGCAAATAATTTGTGGAAAATCGTGATTAATGACGAAGGTTTTTGCATGAATTAGAATTCGGAAAGTTTTTTCTGGATTTTCAGACGGTAGTCTTTACTTCCTAGTAATTTAGATTCGAATGAATTCATATTTTTTCTGATTAGTAGTCCCTGCCAGATGTTCAAGTCATATGTGAAAATTACCATTTCGATTTTATTGTCATGGTGATCTTCTGCATATATTGCGTCGTTTAACACAAAAGAAGTCGAACCACCTTTTGCTCCTAGGTGGACAAAACGTTCATGATTCTGCTCGTTATATTGCATCGGCCATTCTAGTAAATCTCTTATAGTAACAGCAGCTCCTTCTGGAAGTTCGTCATTCGAAATGATCGCTAACAACTTCCCATAGTCATTTGCTGAAGCACCTATTAAACGATCCGACCATACTTTTTGCAAATCCATAGACATATCAAATGATATATCCTCAGCTTTAATCGTTCCTACCTTCATTTGTTCACTTAATTCTTCCGCTTTAGAACGATATGTTGCTATCGGCATCTCTCTAAGCTTTTTTATTAACTGTTTCTCACTCAACGTTTCGTTCTCTATGTGTTCAGGGATTAACAGTGAACTAACAATTGGATAGACCTCCTCATGCTGTGTCAGTTTTAGAGATTTTGCTCTCTCATTAATGTTAGTTATGCCTAGTAAATCAATGAGAAAATCTGTATTGGCATTAACTTTACCTTCACCGCTCATTGTTTTCAGCCAATCTTCATGTGCGTTACCGTCTGTATTTTTAATGAAATAACGCTTTAAATTGTCTAACGACACAGGGCTGTCTTTAGCTATTATACCTGCATTAATTTGCATCGCATATTCGACAGCAATTAGCATTTTTACTGTGCTGGCTAGTGGTCTGACTATATCTGATTGATAAGTGATTAATTCCTCACCATTTTCCTTGACGTAAAGAGAAGTTGTTTGTGGGTAGTCCTTCAAATGGTTCAGAACATAATCAGGATTATCCCTGAAAAAGAAGTAGCTCGCAATTCCAACAACGAGAATAAATGATCCATAAAGTATTATTCGTTTTTTCGTATATGTTTTTTTATCGAAGACTATCATTGCAACAAAGCCCGCAATCAATGCAAATAAATAATTAACATTAAAAAATAGCACAGCAACGATGATTCCTAGTACAATCAATCCAGTTACGATTGTCTTTCTAAATTTCCTCCTTTGTCCTGTTCTCTTTTTTGAGTAAAGACAAGAGTGAAAACATCACGATTCCTAGTAGTCCAATCCACGCCCAAATATTCATCTAGTAACTTCCTTTCTGATAATTTCAATTTTGTCGCACTTTATGTAAAAATAGTTCTAATATCTTCACTTAAATACTATGAGTAATGGCAAACGTTGGGGGTAAAACTAGATTTCTAATTTGTATGTATCATAATTCAAGTATTTATGAGGTTACTTTATAATAAAGCCTACTCATCCACACGCATGAAATAAATACTCGCTAAGTTTTGTTAAATTTTGATAAACATAATTTGGTTGCTTTCTTAGTTTAAGCATGCCAATATTAGAAAGTAATGTAAAGTATTTCGCAGAATCATTCGAATTTCCTATTAAAACGAGCTATAATTTATTTTAGGAGTGATGCTGCATATTATCTAAATTAGAAGTTGAAGCTTTCCTAAAACAC
Source organism: Lysinibacillus sp. NPDC093190 (assembly GCF_050280425.1). Classification (NCBI taxonomy): domain Bacteria; kingdom Bacillati; phylum Bacillota; class Bacilli; order Caryophanales; family Bacillaceae; genus Lysinibacillus; species Lysinibacillus sp. NPDC093190. Next base: position 90,189 of record NZ_JBNNVG010000009.1, read on the forward strand.
TGCCAAATAAACTTTTTGCAACGTCTATAGAGAAGGAACTGTACTTTCAAAAGCTTGAATATCAAGTTTTTTGTTGATATAGCTAACTCATAATATCTTTCAACTAGAGCATCATGAGAGTTCTTATTATATTAACATGCGTGTTATTAGGAAAATAAAGGCTTACTATTGATTGACAAAAGAAATTTTTTGTTGATATTTTGCTAGTGTATGCCTAATTTTAATTGATTGTAGCGAAGGGCTACTCGACTCCCGCGGGAACAGCGAGACAGACGAGACCCTGCACAGAGCGCAGCGGAGGAAGCGGAAATCAGCGTCTTCTAATGAATTTTAGTGGATAGAAAATGGTTAATCAATTCACTTAATAGATGGTGTGACTCTTATTTTGTAAGGCTTGACTAAAATGAAACTTTTTCAGCTTGGAATCGTATGTAAATAAAAGAGATAAATCGCAGGGGGTAAAACTTTTATGTCAGAATTCGACAACGACCTATTAAAATCAAAGGATCCATTCGCATCAGAAAATCCATCATTGCAGCCTAATCCATTATTACAGGTGGAACAAGAGCCAAAAAAAACAGTACTTGTTTCTGAGCAAGAGCTATCACAAATTGCTCAAAATCAACTTGCGTTAAAGCAAGATCCTGAGGTCCATACATTAGCACAAAAAATTGATGTCAAAGACCAAATTGCTATGCTAGAGCTTGGAAAAGAAACTGCGAATGGTATTTCTACTTTTTCAGATAAAATGCTAGCAACGATGAAAACAAGTAAGCTTGAGGAATCAAGTGTATTATTAAATAATTTAAATAGAATTATGGATAAATTTGATCCTCAAGATTTTGCGGAGGACAAAAAAGGTGGCTTCCTTACGAAGTTGTTCAGTAAAGGAAAGGAACAATTAGAAAAGTTTCTATCCAAATATGACAGCATGAATAAAGAAGTGGATGTCATTTTCCATGAGGTTCAAAAATACGAAGGTGAAATGAAACGTAATACAGTTGATCTTGAAAACTTATATGATCAAAACTTAAACTATTTCCAAACGTTAAGTAAATTCATAGCAGCAATTGAAGTAAAAACAGACGAAGTACGTTCCTCATTACCAGCACTAGAACAAAAAGCACAAACAGGCGATCAATTAGCAGCAATGGAATACGAAACGATGCTACGTGCAGTTGATTTACTAGAACAACGTCGTTATGATTTAGAAATGGCGCAACAAGTTTCATTCCAGTCTGCCCCACAAATTCGATTAATGCAGCAAGGGAATAATCATTTAATTGCTAAAATTAACTCTGCGTTTGTGACGACAATTCCTATATTCAAGCAAGGACTTATACATGCGGTGACGTTAAAGCGCCAAAAGCTTATTTCAGATTCAATGAGTGAATTAGACCGTCGTACAAATGAAATGCTTGTACGTAATGCAGAAAATATTAGTAAAAATAGTGTAAATATCGCGCGTGCGGCTGGTAGCCCAAGCATTAAAATCGAAACAATTGAAACGACATGGCAAACAATTATGTCAGGTATTCAAGAAACGAAGCAAATTCAAGCAGAAACAGTGAGAAATCGTGAGGACGGCCGTAAACGTATTGAACGTCTGCAGCTTGAATATGAGAAACTGAAAAAAATGTAATCTTGAAGCTTCTTGCATCTCTTTTTGCAAGAAGCTTTTTTATATTGACAAAAAAGAAATTAATATGATAATTAGACCAATGAGAATTATTTTGCAAATGTGAAGGAAGCGGAAAAATGTTAAACAAAGCTATGCCATTACACGAACTAATTAGTAATGGAGTGAAGAAAAGTCGATGAACAAAATAAATCCAACTCCATATCATGTGAAACGTTAAAAGATGGAACACTTGCTATTGATATGACAGAACCACTTAATCTGTTATCGCAAAGTCGCTATCAAGAATTGATGCATATAGAAGAGCTATATCATGCTTTACATAAAAATTTAGATGAGCATAAGGAATCACTGTCAGATCCGTTAAAATCTATGATTCGCGATATGCGAGAGCAGGGTGTTGGTATAAAAGAAATTCATATTCGCATTAAACGTCAAATTAATCCTGATATTAGCTATAGTATGGTGCGTAAATATATTTCTGAGCTTGAATCTGAACATAAAGAGTAACATTCATTACTATCAATTTATTAAAATTTGGCATTTACACTTTCCAATCAAAGTCCTATAATTAGTCTATTCTTTAAATGGTAAGATTACGCAAAGTCGTATAGATTTTTACGGAGTAGGAGAGTTTAAGGCAATGTCAAATGAGAAAAAAGGGGTTTTGTCGGCATTTTTAGCCTATGCTTTTTGGGGGGCGTTTCCGCTTTATTGGAAGTTGCTTGAGCATGTGCCGAGTATGGAAATTTTATTATCGCGCGTCATTTGGTCCTTTGTCTTTACAGTACTAGCAGTAACAGTATTTGGAATGCGCAAAGATCTTCTCGCAGACTTAAAATATTTGTGGTCACACCAAAAGCATTTTTGGCAGCTTGCTGGAGCTTCATTTGTTATTTCGATGAACTGGTATTTATATATTTGGGCAGTTACCCATAACCACTTAATTGAAACGAGCTTAGGCTATTATATTAATCCTTTACTGTCAGTTATTTTTGGGGTAATTTTCTTTAAAGAAGCCCTTAGTCGTGCGCAATGGGCAGCTACCGGAATTGCCTTTATCGCTGTAATTATTTTAACGATTAATTATGGTTCAATCCCATGGGTAGCACTTCTTATTGCTTTATCCTTCGCTATTTACGGTGTTTTGAAAAAGAAAATTACGCTTGATGCGACAAGAGGTCTAGCCATTGAGACGTTATTTATTCTACCGTTTGCATTAGGCTACTATGTTTACCTTTTTACAACAAATCAAGCCTCATTTTTACATGTTGATGTGCAAACAGACATTCTCATGATTGTGAGTGGTATAGTGACAGCAGTGCCGTTAATTTTATTTGCAAAAGGTGCACAAAATATTCCGCTCTATTTATTAGGCTTTATTCAATATGTGTCGCCAACGATTGTGTTAGTTTTAGGAATCGTGCTTTATAAAGAGCCGTTTAGTCAAATAGAGCTATTAGCATTTAGCATTATTTGGGCAGCCTTACTACTGTTTTCAGGCTCGAAAATCATTGAAGTGAGAAGAGCACATCAAAAATCAGCCTAAAAAAGGACTTGTAGATATTTTCTACAAGTCCTTTTTGCATGGATTAACCTTTTGGGAATTGTGATAAAACCACTACCAAACATTACCATATAACTTTAAAATATTTGTATGGTAATATATTTCTGGTATTCAAACTAGGGGGATTATAATGTAAGGAATTTTAGGGAGTTTCAAATAAAAGAGAGCAAATAAAAAGAGGGATTAAAATGAATCACCCATAGTATGAAACCACAGAATTATGGCACATTATTTCGGAAGCTATAGAAGAACTAGTGGCTAATCAAGATGTTGAAGAAATGACAAGTAGAGAATATATAGTTGGTTATCTTTGTGCAAAAATAAGTCATGTGGAAGAAGATGGTGCACGGAACGGATAGCTATATAATACAACTTGAGAAGAAATATTTGATGACGGCTTTAGATTCAATTTTGTTTATATTGATGGGAAAGTAACTGGGGGAAATAGTGATAAATAATTCATCAAAAGATAAAGCGTCAAAAAAGTATATTCGTATAGTCAGAAAAGCCAATCTATATGATGGTTTTCTAATGAAAAATAAAGCGATTGATATAATGACGAATGCTCTGAAACAGCCATTGACACGTAAGGAAATATCAAGTGCATATATTTATATCGGGCTATTATACTCAGAGTTAAAGGAGTATAAAGAGGCTTCAGATAATTTTCATAAAGGATTGAGTATCGTAGAGCGTGAAGAATTTCGATACAGCCCCAATTTTAATAAAATTATAAAAGCTTTTATTAAGAATGGTGACTTGGAAAAAGCGACTTTCTGGCTAGATAATTTAAATAGAAGAAAATTGTACGATAAAAAGTTTAAAAGATTGGGTTATCTAAATTCTTATTTAAAGAAGGGATAATTTTTAGACTATTAGAGAGGCAAAATGCTTTGGAAAGTATGAGTATTGTATTGTTAATCTTAGGAATAGGTTTCTTAATTTTTGGAATCCGACATAACCCGAAAGTACATGATGATGAAGGTGTTGGTGGAAGTGGCTCTATTCTTTGGGACTTTTTAGCACTTTGGTTAGATAAATTACCTTATGGGGTTACTAAAATAATTTACATATTGATTGGTCTAGGCTGCTTATTTGGTGTTTTTTTGTTTGTTATTAACAAATTATCATAGCAATTTGTATCTTATTTTTTGAACATCCAAAGAAAAAACGAACATAGGCAAATCGCTAGTCTATGTTAGACAAAAATAAGCAACTTTACTTTTTTGTCAGCATATAGTAATATTACGTCAATCAATTAGATAACAATGATGAATATTATAAATTAATGAGAGGTGCTTTTTGATGAGTGCGGTAGGTTCTAAATAGGAACAACTTAATGAAATAAATTTAATGACGACAGGGGATTTGTGTCATAAAGTGACCCCTTATTTAGTCGTGGATTTATTTCGATACCTATGAAGATACCTACAATACTTTATAAAGCGTGTAATGGTGAATGTACTTCATTTTAAGGAGGTCTTTTTCACAATGTTTATTACACATGCCTTGTAATGTAAAAAGCTGTGGGATCCCCTACAGCTTTTTTGTTTTTTTAATTGAATATAAAGGTTCCATACTATTTGTTGAGGTGTCCCTACAAAGGGAAGTACAGTCGCCGTTATCTTGGTGAGACTTTACATAGTGCCTCACTCCAACATTTGATATAGAGCCAATATAAAATCATTGATATCTAATGAGTAGGTATCTTCATGAATGATTATGGAAAAATCATAGTGAGGAGAATTTAAAATGAATCATACTACTTTTGAGAAGTTACAATACAATGAATTGAAGGAAATCGTTAAATCATACTGTGTCAGTGGATTAGGTAAACAGTTATTAGATAAATTAACGCCGAGCCCAAATTTGACAGTTGTTAAAAATCGTTTGAATGAAACGACAGAGGCACGAGCAATTTTAGATGCGGAAGGTCATGTCCCGTTTTTAGGGGTATCGAATATTGACAATACGATAAAAAAACTTGAAAAGGGGATTATTTTAGACCCTAGTGAATTAGTTAGCATCTCAGACTTTTTAAGAGGCTGTAGAAAAATAAAAAAATTTATGTTGGAAAAGGAATTTTTTGCGCCAGTACTTGCATCCTATGCTAATTCGATGTCTGAATTTAAAAGTGTGGAAGAGGAAATTAACTTTGCGATTAAAGCCAATCGTGTTGATTCAGCTGCTAGTAGGGAGTTAAAGCGTATCCGAAATCATATCGAAACGACTGAGGAAAAAATTAAAGACCGCTTAACTAAATTTTTGAATAATAGTGCCAATAAAACATATATCCAGGAATTTTTTATAAGTAAAAAGGATGATCGATACACGATTCCCATTAAGGCTTCTTATAAAAATCATGTGCAAGGGACAATAGTAGAGGTTTCATCTAAAGGTGCAACGGTCTTTATGGAGCCAAGTACAGTAGCTAAATTAAATGTGGAATTGGCTACTTTGAAAGCAGAGGAAGCGGTGGAGGAATATCAGATTTTGGCGACATTATCTGGGCTCCTGATGGAAAACATTCGTGAAATCAATATCAACATGGAGTTAATTAGTCAATATGATATGGTGTTTGCCAAAGCCAAGTTTAGTAAGCATATTGGAGGCGTAGAACCGAGCTTAAATGATTATGGTTTTATAAACCTCGTTAATTGTAAGCATCCACTGTTAACAGGTGAGGCGGTTCCACTTCATTTTGAAATTGGTCAAGACTATCGCAGCTTAATTATTACAGGACCGAATGCTGGTGGTAAAACCGTTGTCCTAAAAACTATTGGCTTGTTAACATTGGCTACAATGTCAGGCTTCCATATTGTTGCAGATAAAGGTACTGAAATAGCTATATTTGATCATATTTTTGTAGACATTGGGGACAATCAAAGTATTGAAAATGCACTTAGTACGTTTTCATCTCATATGAAAAATCTTTCAGATATTATGAGGGCATCCAATAATAATACTCTTTTGCTATTTGATGAAATAGGAAGCGGTACGGAACCAAATGAAGGAGCAGCTCTGGCGATTTCCATTTTAGAGGAGTTCTATCATATGGGCTGTATAACAGTGGCAACTACTCATTATGGAGAAATTAAGCGTTTCTCTGAAATGCATAGTGATTTTATGAATGCGGCTATGCGTTTTAATAGTGAAACATTAGAACCATTATATAAATTAGTCATAGGAACATCTGGAGAAAGTAATGCCCTATGGATATCTAAGAAAATGAATATACGTGAAACAGTATTACAAAGAGCGAAGGGCTATATTGATAATAAGGATTACCTACTAGAGCGAGTAAATGATAGTAAAATCAGGAAGCCTAAGATTGAGCAAGAGAGAACAAAAGTAAAGTATGAATTTAAAAAGGGAGATCGTGTGAAGCTGTTAGACCATGATGACGTTGGAATTGTTTATCAAGAGATGGATAATTTCTATAATATTGTCGTGTTCTATGAGGAAGAATTCATAAAGGTAAATGTCAAGCGTCTGGCATTGGAGTTACCAGCAACAGAATTATACCCAGAAGGATATGATGTAGAGACATTGTTTGTGGACTATAAAGAACGAAAGCTTCAGCATGATATAGAGCGCGGTTCGAAAAAAGCTCTTCGCAAGATTCAGAAGGAAATAAAGAGAGATAAATCGAGCTAAAAGTCTGAAAGGGATTGCACATAAATTTTTAAATGTGCAATCCCTTTTATTTATTGAACCGAATTAATTTGCGCTTTAATTGAATAATATGTTTCCTCAATTTTTTCTTTATAGGGCAGATTGATTAAATCCTGAGAATCCATATAGGCCATTTTTGCGATTTCGTAGGCTGTTGTTAACTCACCGAAATGTGCATAGCAAAGAGCTTTATAGGAAAAACACTCATTTAAGCCTAATATGTCAAATGGATGTAAGACAAATGGGGGGACGTTTGTAAAATGTTCAAATGCTTCCTTAGCTTCTTCATATTGACCTAGTAAATATAAGGATTTTCCTTTTTCTGCATAGTAAAGGTTTTTTTCGAGTTTAATCGAGCCGTCTTGCAGAGCACCAAAACGCTCTATTTCCTCTAGTGCCTGCTGATAATCGTGAGTGTAATTGTTATAATAATGCGCTCTTAATACGAAAATAAAAGCATCCACACTCACTTGTTCGGCAAAAATCCGATACTGCTCAAGCTTCTTCAGCATATGCTCTACTTGCTCGAAATCATTGTCAATCATGGCGCAAAACGCCCCAATACGATACATATCATCTATATAAGAGTAGAATTGATTTTTATGTGCATTGGTAATGGTTTCATTAATGAGCTGTTTACCTGCTTCGAGTTCGCCAATTGCTACCTGAAAAATGCTAATATAGTAAGCCATTTTCACAGTATCTCGCGAATCTAATGGATAATTTTCCTGCTCTGCCTCTTCTTTCGCCTGTAAAATACAAGAATAAGCCATTTTGTATTTTCGATTCTCTGCTAAAATACCCAACTGTAATATATAGGTTTCAAACCAATGACTAAGTAAATTAATTTCTTTAAACATAATACGTGCCTGTTGAAGCGGTGACTCCCATGTCGTTAATCCCGCATAATATTGTGTTGCAGCGTAAATATACAGTAAACGACCTGCTTCATAACTAAGCGGAAGCTCTTCAACAAAAGGCTTAATCATCTCTACGATTTGCTGCGCATTATCTATATCACCAAGATTTAATGGTGCAAACAAAATTTCTGCCTGTTCTAAAAGATGACGTAGCGAAGAGGGTGTTACTTGTTCAAGTAATTCACTTGCTTTTACTCCCAACCGTTCCGCTATATAATCGAGACTTTCCATCGAAGGCTTGGCCTTATCATTTTCAATTTGACTTAACATACCTTTTGTTAGACGATCACCGGCAAGCGTCTCTAATGTTAATTTTCGTTCCTTCCTTAATTTGCGAATTCGTGTGCCTAAAGAGTCCACTGCCTCGCCTCCTATTTCATTAAAAGTGAATATCACTATTTTGTTTAATTATATTAAACTTTTTCTTGCGTGGGAAGTGGGAGTTATGTTATATTTTGTTTAATTAAATTAAACTTTTCAATCTGATTAAATTATAGGGGGATTTTTAGATGAATGAAGCGGCAAAATATAAAAAGGCGACGTATCATTTATGGACATTTACAGTCAGTAAAATGATCTCGTTGTTAGGGTCTAATGTACTGTCATTTGGGATAGGTTTATATATTTTGGCATTGACAGGGTCAGCGATGAGTTTTGCGACAACTATGATATGTTCCATTTTGCCTCGAGCATTAGTCGCACCACTGGCAGGTTATGTCGCTGATAATTATTCAAAGAAACGCACAATTTTATTAGCTCAAGCAGGTACAATATTGACCGTTACTGGGTTACTACTCTATACAGAAATGGCCGGTTTGTCGGTTTATGCTATTTATATAGCAACTGTTTTTAATACAATATGCTCAGCCTTTTCAGGTGTAACATTTTCCTCCTCTATCGCAACACTAGTAAATCCAGAACGCCTACAGAAAGCAATGTCATTCAATCAAATGTCAGTGTCGATAGCAGCAATTGGGGGGCCAGTAATCGGGGGAATGATGTATGGGTTTTTCTCCATGAAAGCATTTTTGCTTGTACATATGGTGGCCTATGTGATTGCGTTTTGCTTAGAAGCAACAATGAATTTTACTCTCTATAGTACAAGAGAACAGACTGTAGAAAAGGAAAAGGTATGGGCTGGGCTTGCTAGTGGCTTTCGTTATATTAAGCAACAAAAAGTTGTTAAAACAGTAATGTGGCTTTCATTATGGATTAATTTGTTTTTCTCTGCCATCGTTGTTGGGGGGACCTATATTATTATTGAATTACTAAAAGTAAAATCAACTCATTTTGGTTTTATAGAGGCTTCGGGTGCGCTTGGAATGCTTGTTGCTTCCCTCGTTTTCGCTACACGGAAAGAGGTTAAGGCGCCACTACGTTTTTCTAAAGTCAGCTTATTGCTGTTGGCTAGTAGCTTAGGTCTAGCTGTTGTTCCATTAGTAACGAATTTATCCTATTTAGCCATCGTTATCTTTTATATTGTAGTCTACTTTATTTTCGCTATCTTTGAAATGGGGATTAACATGCCAATCATGGTTTATATACAAAAGCTAATTTCAGAAGAATACCGTGGACGTGTATTGGGATTAATAGAAACAATGGCAATGTCAATGATGCCGATTGGTATGGTCGTTTACGGCATCTTGTACGATACTTTCCCAGCAACGATTATTTTACTTATCACGAGTGTAATTATCGTGACGATATCACTAGTTATGCTACGAACATCTGTCTTAAAAGAAGCACATCCAGAGTTTTATGAACAAAAGATAGTAACTGAGAGTGTTGTAAATTAATGTCCCACTTGAAGGTAAAGGTGGTAACCGCGTTTGTGAGGCTTATCAGCGATAAAAGCAGTTTTGTCAGCGATTCTTAAGACTTTATCAGCGATAATATAAGTTTTGTCAGCGGTTATTGAAAGTTTATCAGCGATTCGGGATCATTATTATTAGTTTCAACCTTAAGGTAACAAAACCAGGCAATTCTTCAGCGCGAAGTATGCCTGGTTTATCTTCATTCAGCCAAGGCGAAATTGATTTACTGATCCTCAATCACAATATAAGTTGCTTTAATTGGTCCGTGTACTCCAACAATAAGAATCATTTCGATATCTGCAGAATTACTTGGTCCTGTTATAAAGTTGATGCAGGATGCAATTTGCTCGCCACTTCTGACTTTTTCGCTAATCCAACGAGCTGCTTGAGTCATTCGTGGAACGATGGTGCTTTTAGGAATTAAAATAATAGACTTCTCTGGTAAAAAGCTAACCGATCTACCTTTATCCTTATCACTAAAAAGTACAGCAGTTCCTGATTCTGCTAATGTTATTTCACTAATTGTAATACCAATGTTAGCTTTTTCAGCCTGTCGAATATTTTCCTCTGGCTGCTCCGAATCCCATTCGTATAGCTGAATATTTTCTTGAGGCCATTGCTCGGTCATCAATGATGATAGACCATAGCTTTTAAAATGCTCATCTTTCCATGTTATAACCGAATGGCCTCCATAATTTTTAACTACTTTTTGTAAATCTGCAGGAAGGTTAGCCGTATTTGAAATGACTATATCCGTATGAATATTTTTGCATTGTTCAACTAAAACCTCTACTAACTCATCTTTTGTTGCATCCGTTAGAACGCGATCTTGTGGGTGATATTGCCATGTCGGTCGTACAATTTCTGTTTTTGGTGCACGTCCAAGCTGTTTCGCAATTTTTGCTAAAAATCCTTCTCTATTTTCAATAGTACCTGTCATTATTCATCGCCTCCTCTTTGGCGGTGTTTAAACCAGTTACGGAAATTATCTTTATTGGGGGCTGGAAAATCCCTAGCTTCCGTCCATGCTTTTAGTGGGCCTGGGCCATTTGAAATTTTCTGATCTTTTGTGAATGGGGCCATTGCTGGTGAAGCCATTTTTGTCGCCATTTTATATAGGGTAGGAGAGGAAGCACCTAAACCAAAGGCCTTCATTAATAGCTTTTCTGATACAGGAGCTTTACCTTCGTTTTCAACAATTACTTGGCGATGTCTATGAATAAGCTGATGTAACGGTATTTTGACAGGACAAGCATCAGTGCAGGCGCCACATAATGTGGAGGCGTATGGTAACTCTTTAAAATCCTCGTAGCCGCCTAATAATGGCGAAAGAACGACACCTACTGGCCCAGAATAGATAGAACCATAAGCATGCCCGCCAACATGTCGATAAACAGGACAAGCGTTAACACAAGCTGCACAGCGAATACATTGTAAAATAGGCTGGAATTCGCTGCCTAAAATATCAGAACGTCCATTATCAACGATTACTAAATGGAATTCCTCTGGTCCATCTGTGTCACCTTCATCTTTGATCCCCGTTAATGTAGTAATATAGCTTGTTAGCTTTTGTCCAACTGCGCTTCTTGTTAATAAGCTTACTAGCACTTCCATCTCTTCAAATGTAGGAACAATTCTTTCCATCCCCATTACCGTAATTTGTATTTTCGGCAAGGCTGTTACTAGATCTGCGTTCCCTTCATTTGTCACGAGCGTAATCGAGCCACTCTCGGCAATAGCAAAGTTACAGCCTGTGATGCCAATGTCTGCTGTTAAATATTCATTTCTTAATTTTTCACGTACATATAGAGATAATTCTTCAGGATTTTCAGTTTTCTCATAACCTTGTTTTTCTTTAAAAATGTCACGAATCTGCTCCTTATTTTTATGCAAAGCAGGGGCAACGATATGAGATGGTGGCTCGTGATCATCTACTTGCAAAATGTACTCTCCAAGATCTGTTTCAATGACCTCACACCCGAGCTTTTCTAAAGCGGCGTTTAAATCAATTTCCTCCGTCACCATAGATTTTGATTTCACAATTTTAGCAGCATTTTTCTTTTTAGCGATACTTTGAATATAGTCTGTCGCTTCTTTCGCTGTTTGCGCAAAGTAAACATGTCCACCTCTTTTAGAGACGTTTTCACTTAGCTGATATAAGTAATAATCTAAGTTCGCTAACACATGCTTTCGAATTTCTTCTCCGTGAGAGCGCCATTCCTCCCAATGTCCGAGCTCATCAGCTTGTTTTAGCCGACGTGTTTGAAAGCGCTCCTGTGCGCTTGACACAGCTCCGCGCATAAACGTATTTTCTAATTCTTTCGATACTCGATGGTTAAAGCGTTCATCACTTGTTTTCATGGACATTTCTTTTACCCCCTCCTAGTGGCAATTTAATACTTCCGCAATATGCATGACTTTAATAGGCTTACCTTGTCGGTTAATTCGGCCACCAATATTGATTAAGCAACCTGCATCGGCTCCGATTAAAATGTCTGCCCCTGTTTCTTCAACATTTTGTACTTTCTCATTGACCATTTCTCCAGAAATATTGCCCATTTTTACTGAAAATGTTCCGCCAAATCCACAGCATCGATCTTTTCCTGGGAGTTCCACATACTGTAAACCTTTAACTTGATTTAATAATTTAAAAGGTGCATCTGTAACACCGAGTAGACGTGTCATATGACAGGAAGTATGATAAGTGGCCTTGCCCTCTAAATGTGCACCTACATCCTCTACCTTTAATACATCTACGATAAACTCTGTAAATTCATATGTTTTATCTGCCAATGCTCGCGCTTTTGGCTCCCAAACAGAATCTCCCTTAAACACTTCTGGATATTCCTTAAACATATAAGCACAGGAACCAGAAGGGGAGACGACGTATTCAGCATGTTCAAAAGTTGTGATCATTTTTTTTATAGCATTTTTAGATTCTTTTACATAGCCACTATTGTAGGCAGGTTGCCCGCAGCAAATTTGATTTTCAGGAAAGTCTAGGTCACAGCCGAGCCTTTCGAGAACTTCCACAACGGCTTTTCCTACATCACCTTGAAACATATCAACTAAACAAGTAGCAAAAAGTGTAACTTTCATGAGAATCGCTCCTTTTTGTCTCTATTATCCCTCAAAAAACTAATCAACAGGTCATCTGATGACTTAGTTTTTATAATACTACAACTGTTCAGATGAATAAAAGGTGTTTATTATTAATTTTCAAAAAATTCGAAAGCTGCCTATAATAAAACCTAGGCAGCTGCTGTTATTTCATAGATTCAGTTGTTTCAAAATATTGCATTAAAACCTTTTCCACATTACTTAAATGCGAAGCCATAGCATGTTTTGCAAGCTCTTCATTTTGCTGTTTAATCGCGAGGAAAATTTGCATATGTTCATCATACAGCTTTTCACTTGTAATTTTTTTAGAGTACAACCAAATACGGCGTGTCTCTTTCATCGTTTCGATCATTAAACCTGAAACCTGGTCTAATATAGTTGTAAGTAGAGGGTTTTGAGATGCTGCAGAAATGGCCGCGTGAAATTGAAAATCCACTTTTTCTCCTAGCTCTCCATCTCCTTGTACTCGTTTCATCTCATCTAAAATTTGCATCATTGACTGTATGTCTTCTTCTGTTCGATGAATGGCTGCGCTAGCCGCTGTACCTACTTCGATAATTTTACGTACTTCTAACAAATGTGAGATATCTTTCTTATTTGTTAAAATGGCAGTTGATAAGGGGAAATCGAGCTGTTTGGATTGATTACTTTTAACAAATGTACCTGAACCTTGTTTGATATCAATAAGCCCCATTGCTTTTAAAGCGGAAAGAGCTTCTCGAATGGCAGATCTGCTTACTTGTAATTGTTCAGCTAGTTGTTCCACTGAATCAAGTCGATCACCAGGCTTCAGCTCGCCAGCTCTAATTTTTTCATAGAGGATTTCTGATACTTCCTCATATATTTTTTTCGGTTTAATTTTTTTAAATTCCAAGGACTACACCTCATTTATCTCTATCAATTGCTCTATTGTTTTTTTATTATACATGAAGGAAAGTAATTTACTCACTATTAACAGTAAATCTTTATGTAAATAAAAAAGGGTACTACAACTCTGCAAGAAGCGGCAGGTAACGGCCCACCATAGCTCTGTTGCTAGTGCCTTTTGGATTTGCTTAGAAGGACATAACTTGAATTGTAGAATTATGGTGAATTTTGTTGACAGATAAAACGAGGGGGAGCATAATGCAAAAGTACATTAACAAATGCACGTTGATGTAATAAGGTATGAAAATTAAATTTGTATGAAAATATGATGGAACTTCACTTTTTCAGCACCTTTTTGCCATGAAACGTTCACAAACAGGAAGGGCGCAATTTACAGTGATTTTTGGTACGATGGAGACAGTAACTGTAGGGAGCGAGTGAGAAAATATGGAAACTGATATTAACGTATTTTTAGCTTTAGGTGCAGGGTTTTTAAGCTTTATTTCACCATGTACTCTACCGCTATATCCAGCATTTTTATCATACATAACAGGTATGTCATTAGATGAGCTAAAATCGGAACGAGGTATGATGCAAAAGCGTGCAGTTTTGCACACCCTGTTCTTTTTACTAGGATTTTCAATCATCTTTATTTTGATTGGTCTAAGTGCATCATTAGCAGCAGAGTTCTTCCTTAATTATAAAACATTATTACGTCAGGTTGGAGCCATTTTAATCGTTGTATTTGGTTTAATTATTGTGGGATTACTACAAATTGACTTTTTAATGAAGGACCGAAAATTCCAATTTAAAAACCGACCATCGGGTTATTTTGGATCGGTATTAATCGGCATAGCCTTTGCGGCTGGCTGGACGCCTTGTACAGGTCCAATTTTAGCTTCGATCATTGCATTAGCAAGTGCAAATCCAACCGCAGGATTTAGCTATATGTTAGCTTATTATTTAGGTTTTGCGATTCCGTTCTTCGTCTTATCTTTCTTTATAGCACGTATGACTTGGATTCGTACACACAGCCAAAAAATTGTAAAAATCGGCGGTTATATTATGATTGTCGTTGGTGTATTGTTATTCTTTGATGGATTAACGTATATAACACGCATTTTAGAGCCTATTTTCGGTGGATTTACAGGCTTCTAATCTGCTAAACTAAAGAGGCATACCGTACCTTAACGTGGAGGGAGATGAACATGTGCCTACAGTTTTAGTAGTGGATGATACGCTCTTTATGCGTGTTGCAATAAGTAATATGTTTACTGAATGGGGTTATAAGGTAGTCGGTAAGGCAGCAAATGGTAAGGAAGCTGTGGCTATGTATCGTGAGTTACAACCAGATCTTGTAACGATGGATGTAACAATGCCCGTTATGACAGGTATTGCAGCAGTAAAAGAAATCATCCCTGAATTTCCAGATGCAAAAATAATTATGATTACAGCTTTAGGACAACAAAAATTAATTGTGGAAGCAATTGAAAGTGGTGCGAAAGATTTTATCACAAAGCCTTTTGAACCAGAAAGATTAAAAGCTGTTGTTGATCAATTACTTGGACAAAATTGTTAATGACATTAGAGGAGGACTTTTTATGTTTAGCAATATCCCTTCTCACTATTATGTAATAGGTTCGACCATAATGGCCATTTTTATGGGTACCTTTGTCATGGTTATACGTATGCGAGCGTCTAAGAAACCGACAAATGAGAAGAAAATTATCATTCCACCTATAGCGATGTCTTCAGGTGCGTTAATGTTTTTATTCGAACAATTCCGAGTACCACCCATGCAAATTTTAGAAGCGGTAGCAGTCGGCATGGTGTTCTCGACAATCTTAATTGCTACTTCTAAATTTGAAGTAAAAGGTCAAGATATTTATTTAAAACGTTCAAAAGCATTCGTTTTTATACTAATCGGATTGTTAGTGTTCCGTGTAATTGCAAAAATGATATTAAGCAGCTCCATTGACGTTGGTGAGTTAGCAGGAATGTTTTGGATTTTAGCGTTCGCTATGTTACTCCCTTGGCGAATCGCGATGCTTATTCAATTTATAAAAATCAAAAAAACAATTCCGCTGAAAAATATTTAATGGGAAACTACACTAGAGATTTCATCTAGTGTAGTTTTTTTATTGAGCATAGTTTGGCTGATGGATAGAGCGGTTCGAGTGACGGAATGAAAGAGCCAAAGTGAAGGATAGAAAACAGAGTGACGGATAGGATTGCCGGAGCGACGGAAAGAGTCATCCGAGCGACGGAATGAAAGGCAAAAGCGACGGATGGAAGAGCCGAAGTGACGGATAGAAAACAGAGCGACGGATAGGATTGCCGAAGTGACGGATAGAGTCGTCCGAGCGACGGAATGAGAGGCAAAAGCGACGGATGGAAGAGCCGAAGTGACGGATAGAAAACAGAGCGACGGATAGGATTGCCGAAGTGACGGATAG
>NZ_JBNNVG010000009.1:106342-144506 GCF_050280425.1 Lysinibacillus sp. NPDC093190
ATAGAGTCGTCCGAGCGACGGAATGAGAGGCAAAAGCGACGGAAAGAAGAGCCAAAGTGACGGATAGAAAACAAATCGACGGATAGAGTCCAAGAAAAACTTATTGAAAAAATAAAATGATAAAACTTAACTAAGGAAGTGAAAACGCTGCACAAATTAGTGTGCAGCGTACCATCAATCAAATAGATGTTCATATGGGGCGATGTTAATTTGCATTTCCTCTAATTTTTTGCGTAAAAATTTATGGTCACGCTTAGGCGTTGCTTGAATATAGCCACGAATAATCAAATCATGGTTGATCGCAGATGCCTTTTCTTCTATAGCAAGCTCCCCAATTTTTCCTGCAATTTTTTCCTTTGCTACTTGTCTAAATAGCTCAGGTACAGGGCTTACAAGTTCATATAAAAGCTCTTTCTCAGGTTGTCCCCATAAATGAATGGTTTTATCTAAATAATACTCTTGCCAATCTAAATCGGATTTACCGTCCTGCTTCGGTAATGCCTTTAAAAATTTGCGGAACATAAAAAATCCACCTATCGCCATAAATGAAATAAGTACAACTACCCAAAATAGGATAAACCATAAAAACCAACCACTTAACAAATCGTTCACCTCTTTGCCTTCTCTCACTCTATTATAAAAGCTTACATAAAAAAATTCACCCTAAATGTCCCTTATTTAGCAATAAGTCCGTATATATTGTGTAGGAAGGAGGTGACGCTCATGGCAAAAGTCAATTTCGTAGGTGCTACACTGCGCTTAAAGTATGTCGCTGGACACAATGCTCAAAACGAGCCCATGTTCACAACAAAAACGTACCGCAATTTAAACAGCTCGCATACGGCAGAGGATTTAGTAGAGGTAGCATATGCCATTGCAAGTCTATCTTCACACGCACTAGACAGCATTGTAAAACAAGAAACAACAAATTTATCCTAAGGAGGGAAAGCTATGACACAAGTTTTAGAGCTGCAATTTGAAACAGCGGCAGGGAAAACGGCAACATTTGCGATTGATGCACCGAAGCAAAAGGTAACAGCGGAAGAAATTCAACAGGTAATGCAAACAATCATCGCTAAAAACGTTTTTGATGGACAAGCTGGTACTTTGATTGCGATGAGTGGGGCTCGCATTGTTGATCGACAAGTAACAGAATTTGATTTAGAGATCGAATAACCAAGAAATGGTCTTTGCAGAATGTACTGCAAGGACCATTTTCAGCAATATCAGTTTTATTTAGCTAGCAGTGAAGGAGGGGCCAACATGGAACAGTGGTTAAACATGATATCGGATATCGGTTTTCCTATCTTAGTGTCGTTTTATTTATTGCACCGAGTAGAAGTTAAATTAGATGCAATTCATGATGCACTTGTTTCATTAAAGTGAAATCGATTTCACAAAGATGTAAGAAAGCTGTCACTTGAGTGTCCTTGTCAATATTTACATCGTACGATAGGATGGGGGTAGTGTAAGTAGGGAGCGTGTTAGAGATGAGAAAAAAAATAATTGGGCTTGTTCTACTTTGTGTATTAGCTGCAGTGCTTAGTGCGTGTGGAAATACAAAATTTAAAGCAGATTATAACTTGGAATTACCAGATTTTGAACATGTCAATCAACGCGGAGAAAAAGTTTCTTTAGAGAGTTTAAAAGGAAAACCGTGGATTGGTATGTATATTTTCACAAATTGTACATCGATTTGCCCACCAATGTCCTTTAATATGACGCAAGTTCAAGAAAAGCTGAAGAAAAAAGGTGTGGAAGATTATAATATTGTTGCGTTTTCCGTTGATCCTGACGTAGATAAACCAGAAGTATTAGCTAATTATTTGAAAAAATATAATGTTCCAGATGAATCAAAATGGAATCTACTTACTGGTTATTCACAAAAATATATCGAGCAGTTCGCTGTGAAATCAACAAAAATAATCGTCAAAGATGATCCTAACACCGACCAAGTGATCCATGGGAATCAATTTTTCTTAGTCGATAAAAATGGCGTAATCGTAAAAATGTATACAGGGTTTGCTAAAAATATCGAGGATGTACCAATTGACACAATTGCATCAGATATAGAAACATATGTTGATGAAAATTTATAATGGATAAAAGGAAACCGTCTCAATTAATGATGAGACGGTTTTTTTATGGAGGAAAATTAATCTTTTATAACTTTAGCCTCGTTTATAGTGTAGAAGGAGGGAAAGATTTTGACTGATACCGAATATTTAGAGCAACTAATGGAACTACATACAGAACATTTATTTCGAATCGCTTACTACTATACGAAAGATCAACGAATAGCTGAGGATATTGTTCAAGATGTATTTATTAAATTCTATCATCACCAAAAGTATTATGAAGAAAGAGGGGAGATGAAGGCTTATTTAGCACGCATGACCATTAATAAATGTAAGGATTACTTAAAAAGCTGGGCTTATCGAAAAATTACATTTCAGCATAATTTTTTTGCTAAACAAAAAACTGTTTTAAAAAATACACTCATTCGTCAAGATGAACAAGCTCTTTTAGATGAAGCCATTTTACGGTTACCAATAAAGCAACGTGAAGCAATTGTCTATTTTTATTTGGAGGAAATGACGATCAAAGAGATAGCAGAGCTACTGACAATTCCTGAGGGTACCGTGAAATCTCGTTTAAAGAAAGGGAAGGAATTATTAAAAGTAGACTTACAGCATATTGAATGGGAGGTACTTTTCCATGGATAAGCATACAATGCACGTATTGAAGGATGTCTCAGCTCATAAAGAAGCAATCATTCATAAGGTTCGACAACAAGTTCAGCAAGAGACGTATCCTTCAAAGCAACTTTGGCCGTATCGTGCACTGGCCGTCCTGATGACATGCTCTCTCTTACTATTTATTGCATGGCAAGCTTCGAAACCGATTGACCATGTAACGACAGAAATACTTCATGAAGAAGAAAAACAATCATTCACCGATTTATTTCAAACAGAAGTTGAAGGAACAAAGACAACGTTCAGTCAGTTTTTTCAAATAGCAGATCGATTAGATCACCGCGAAAATATCAAATTTTATGCACCACTTCAGGACTTCGAGGCTATGCAAGCAGTGGCGGCTACTATGGAGAATGCTGTCAATCTAATAGATCCTGAAAATCTTCCATTTAAATCAAATTTACAGGAGGTCTAAGCGGTAACATCAGAGATGCAAGATGGTACCCTGCAAAAGCAATTTCAATTTAGTTATAAAGAAAAGTTTCTCACTGGAGTGGATCGTCAATATATTAATTTGACGGTAACAAATGTAAATCATAATCCTTTAGTAAACTATAACATTACGGAAGATAGTCAGCACTTTTCAGGGGAAATCACGAATGTAGGTTTGAATTTTATGAATCCTTTGTATGATCGTGCGATGACACCAGATAAAGGTTTCGCGTATGTATATTATAATTATGATGAGGCAGACAAGCGCATTTATCGAATGAGTACAAGAGCCAATGAGTTTTATACGTATTATAATGGCTATGTATATCAAATAGGCTATCAATTAAATGGTGATCAACAGGAAGCACAAGAAAAAATGGTTACTCTTGTAAGAGAATTTATCCCGCACATAAATTCATCGAAAGCAAAGAAGTAAGGTGGAAGATAAACTGCCTGGATTGGTGAAGGCTTAGCAATCAGTGGTGATAAAGAACCCCCCAGTGAGTATGTATTACTTTATTTTTGTCAACAACTAGTTACCAAATTGGCACATCTCATTCTGTCTATATTAAAATAGTAGAAAAGAGGATGGGGGTTCAACAATGACGGTAGCGCAAACGTATTTAAATGTTGTCCAAAAAAGATTTAGAAGTGTCAAAGAGCTAGGCGATAAAACACTCGTCCAACTGGAAGTGGCCCAATTGCACTGGGCGTATAATGAAGATTCAAACAGTATCGCAGTGATTGTAAAACATGTAAGTGGTAATATGATGTCGAGATGGACAGACTTTCTAACGACAGATGGTGAGAAAGCAACGAGAAATCGTGATGATGAATTTACCGATAGCCTTCAGTCAAAAGAAGAGGTTATGACTGTATGGGGAAAGGGCTGGCAAGTCTTTACAAGGATTAACGGAAGCTGATTTACAAGGGTTTGTAACGATAAGAGGAGAACAGCATTCCGTGATAGATGCTATCGAAAGACAGATGTCCCACTACTCACAACATGTCGGTCAAATCGTTTACATCGCTAAGCAACTAAAGGGCACTGAGTGGCAAACATTAAGTATTCCAAAGGGACAATCTCAGGCTTATACTGAGTCTATGGTAAAAAAACATCAACAATAGAAATGGGGCCGTCTCACTAGTATGAGATGGCTTTTTTTGATGGAATGTACATAACTATCTTTAAAATAAAAAAGCATTTAAAAATCTCGAAACTTTATTATATTCAGAAAATAAAATTGACGTGTGTCTTTGAAGCGTGTTATGTTTATTATTAAATTTAATAATTACCATTACAAGTTTTAGGTGAAAAATAATTTTTCACTCAATTAAAAGGAAAATGGGTGTAAATCCCATGCTGTCCCGCAGCTGTAAATGAGGAGTTTTGTTTCAAAAAATACCACTAAGTAAGTACTTGGGAAGGTGAAGCAAAATGAAGATTCATAAGCCAGAATGCCTGCTTGTAATAAGATTCATTGTAGATCTACGAAAGATAGGGAGATGGATGGAAGGCTTTTAATGATGAGTTTTTCTATCCTTATTCATATGGAATAAGGATTTTTTTATGCTTTTTTCTAATCTTAGTAGTTTACATCAAAGTGAGGTGCGAATAAAGAGAGAGCATAGTTTTATGTATTTAATACAAAAACAACTTTGAAACCTCGTAGTGTTTGTTATACGAAATTAGCAAGACAAATTGTTTGGTTAGCGGCGGAATTTCGGGTTTTAGCGGCGTTCCCCGAATGCTATGAGTTTTAAATTAGAAGTATTGTGGAGAAGTATAATAATATATCAATCTTCTTTCTAGCATCAATAAATAGACAGGAGCAAAATTAATGTTATTCAAAAAGAATTTATTGCCTTTCATTCTATTACTGATGTTAACCATTTTAGCAGGGTGTTCAAGCTCGAATGAAGGTAATGGAAGTACAACAAAAGATAACGAAGGAAAAATGATAACAATTGGCTGGCCGCTAGATATAGGGCCTTTAAATCCGCATACTTATTTACCAAATCAAATGACTGCGCAAGCAATGGTGTATGAATCATTGGTAGAGTATAACGATGACGGGACAATATCCCCGAAATTAGCAGAGAGATGGGAAATCTCTGACGATAAAAAAGCTTACATATTTCATCTTAGACAAGATGTCAAATACTCTGATGGGACAGCCTTTAATGCAGATAATGTTATTCGTAATTTTAAAGCAGTTTTAGCAGATCGTGAAACACACTCCTGGATGGGGATGGTGAATCATATTGTAGATGTTGTGAAAGAAGATGATTATACAATTCGTTTACAGTTAGATGCACCCTACTACCCCGTATTAAACGAATTGGCGTTTGTTCGACCATTTCGCTTCTTAGAGGATAACGGATTCCCTGAGGGAGATGCAACTAATAAAGGTATTAAAGCTCCGATTGGAACAGGTCCTTGGGTATTAACGGAATACAAAAAAGATCAATATGCAATTTTTAGCCGCAATGAACATTATTGGGGTGAAAAGCCACTGGTAGACAAAGTAAAAGTGAAAATTATTCCTGATTCAGAATCTATGTCACTGGCATTTGAAAATGAAGAATTAGATTTAATTTATGGTCGTGGCATTATTAGCTTAGATAACTACACTTTCTTAAAAGATAGCGGTAAATACAAAACGGCTACATCTGAGCCTTTATCTACACGTGCATTACTGTTTAACACACAATCTGGACCATTAGCAGAATTAAAAGTACGTCAGGCTATTCAATATGCTATTAATAAAGAACAAATGGTTGAAAGTATTACCCATGGTACAGAAAAAGTTGCCAATACGCTATTTTGGGATGCTATTCCATATGCCAATATTGAGTTAAAAACAATCCTATTCAATCCAGAAAAAGCCCAGCAGCTATTAGATGAAGCAGGTTGGACATTACAAAAAGGTGATAAAATCCGTTCCAAAAATGGGCAACCTCTTAAATTAGATTTAATTTATATTGCAACGGATGCCATCCAAAAACCTATGGCAGAATTAATGCAAGGGGAATTAGCAAAAATAGGCGTCCAATTAAACCTTGAAGGCGCTGATGTTATGGTAGGGCTCCAAAAATTGATGGATAATCAAGTAGATATTAATTTCTGGCGTACAAACGGTCCGCCAACAGACCCACACAGCTTCGCAAACGAATCAGCAACACCGAATGCAAATGGCGTTTATGAAGCAAAATTAGGCCTAGATAACGTAGTACAAATTGATGACAAAATACATCAATTATTAATTGGTACTGATGAAGCAGAACGTGTTCAATTGTATAAAGATATTTTAACAATGTTCCATGACCAAGCATTATTCTATCCAATTTCATATGAAACGAATACCGTTATATACCATAAAAATATGAAAGATTTTAACCCTCGTGCATCTGAATATGATATTCCTTATGCTCAAATGGATTTAAAGTAAGAGAATGAAAAGAGAGTGGGTCTAAACTGACTCCTCTCTTTTTGCACTATGAAGACTTGGGAAGTGATGAAAGAAATGTACGAATCAACTTGGCTTTTTTGCCTAAAACGAGTTATTACATTACCATTTGTCTTACTAGGGGTTTCAATCATGACCTTCTTATTTATTCGTTTTGTTCCAGTAGAGCCAGCGGAAGTAATACTTAGATTGTCAGGAATCACACCGACGGCAGAAGCAATACAGGCGCTACGATCGGAATTGGGCACTGATCAACCTTTGTTGATTCAATATTTTATATGGCTAAAAGGTGTGTTGCACTTCGATTTTGGTACATCGTTTGTGAGTAAATTACCCGTTGCCCAAGAAATATTAGAAAAACTACCGGCAACTTTTGAATTAGCCCTAGCTGCATTTGTATGTATTATTGGCTTTAGTATTCCTCTAGGTATTATAAGTGCTCTTTATAAAAATTCCGTATTTGATAAGATTATAGGCTTATTATCCATTATTAGTGTATCCATCCCAACTTTTTGGTTAGGTTTTTTTCTTCTATCCTTATTTAGTTTGAAGCTAGGCATTTTCCCGACAAATGGTAAAGGGACTATTTTACATATAATTTTACCAGCAGTATCTTTGGCATTACCCACTATTGGATTGTTTGTTCAGTCAATTCGTACAAGCGTCATAGAAGAATTACAAAAATATTATGTTCAGTATGCACATTTACGGGGGTTAAAAAAATCTGTTATTCTCAGTCGACATGTCTTCAAAAATGCTGCTATTCCGCTAACGACGATGCTTGGTATGACACTTGGAAATTTATTGGGTGGGGCTGTTATTGTAGAGCAGATATTTAGCTGGCCGGGTTTAGGTCGCTACTTAATAGAATCAATTATTAATAGGGATTATCCAGTTGTGCAATGTTATGTTCTAATAATCGCTATTATTTATGTTTTTGCTAATTTATGTACAGATATATTACATCGAGTTCTTGATCCTCATTTAATGATGGTGAGGGGGAGAGAGTAGAGTGATTAAATTGCACAAAAGATTAAACGGTAAACAATTGATTAGTATAGCTTCACTCACATTCATTGGGCTGTTGGGGCTTTTTGCTCCTTTGATCATGCCGAATGATCCTTTTTTGGTGGATGTGTCTAAAAAGATTTTAGCTCCATCATGGGCATATCCTTTCGGCACAGATCATTTAGGGCGATGTATACTTTCACGTATACTGTTGGGTATTCGCTATTCTTTAGGATCAGCTATATTCATTCAATTAATAGCAAGCTTTTTTGCTATATGCATAGGGGCAATAGTAGCTTTCAAGAGAGGAATCATTGATTATTTATTTATTCGTATCTGTGATATTTTATTAGCTTTCCCAACGCTTGTTCTTGCATTTGGACTGCTAGGTATTTTGGGTCCAAGCTTAAGAAATGTATTATTGGCGCTTATTTTTACTCAAACTATTTATTATTCAAGAATTTTAAGAGGCTTATTTATAAGCGTTAATGAAAAAGAGTTTATAAAAGCTGCTAAAATTAGTGGAACTTCAGGGGTTAAGTTAATCCTACGCCATTTCGTGCCAAATATAATGGCGCCGATGCTGACGATTATTTCTTTAGATTTAGGAAAAGTAATTTTAGAAATTGCTGGCTTTTCATTTATTGGTGTAGGTGTTCAAGCTCCTACTCCTGAGTGGGGAATGATGATAAGTGAAGGTAAACAGTATATTCGACAACATCCTGAACTTATGCTTTATCCAGGTGTGGCAATAATCATCGTAGTCCTATTATTTAATATTTTGTCTAGTCCTAACAAGCAAGTTGATCATTGAAAGGGATAGCTATGGAAAGAAAAATCTTATTACAAGTCAAAGATTTAACTGTGCAAATAGATGAAAAGGAAATCTTATCTTCTATAAATTTAACCGCATATAAAGGCCGTATATTGGGAATTATCGGTGAAAGTGGTAGTGGTAAGTCGATGTTATGTCATGCAATTATGCAATCTCTTCCGGCTATGGCGAAATCGACGGGCCAAATTTTATATCAAAATATTGATTTAACATCTGTAACAAAAGAAAAATTGAGAGATTATCGAGGAAAGCATTTATCGATGATTACACAAAATCCATTGGTAGCGTTTGATAGTAATCAAACATTAGAAATGCATTTTCGGGAAACATTAAAAGCACATTACGTCATGAATAAAAAAGAAGTAAGACAGATAGCTATTTCAGCAATGGATAAAGTAAATTTACCTAATCCAGAAAAGCTTTTACAGTATTATCCTTTCCAATTGAGTGGAGGGATGCTGCAACGTGTCATGATTGCTCTTTCTTTTGCGATGCAGCCTACATTATACATTGCCGATGAACCTACAACGGCTCTTGATACAGTCAATCAAAAGAAAATATTAACATTGTTCAATCAAATTCGAAATGAAACCGATGCAGCGATTATTATTGTTACACATGATCTTGGCGTTATTGCTGAACTTGCTGATGAAGTGGCTGTTATGTATAAGGGAGAACTCATTGAGCGGGCGAATGTCTTTGATTTTTTTGACGCTCCACAGCATTGGTATACAAAAAAACTTTTACAATCGAGAATTACTTTTTAGAGGTGGTAGAAGATGGCTCTACTAGAAGTGGTAAATGTTGAGAAGTACTATAATCAGAGGCAGTCATTTATACAAAAAGAACTAGAAATACCAGTATTACAAGAGGTCACATTTTCACTTCAGGAAGGCGAATGTTTAGGAATAGTCGGTCAAAGTGGCTCAGGAAAAAGTACATTAGGTCGGATAATTTTGGGCATAGAGAATCCAACGAGTGGGATTGTACGATTTAATAATGTGAATTTATATCAAGCTAGCTCTAAAGACAAAAAGGGGATTCGAAGAGATTTACAAGCTGTTTTTCAAAATAGTTTTAACTCCTTTAATCCAAAACAAACTATTTCAGAAATAATAGAAGAACCATTTCTTAATTTTGAAAATTTTTCCAAAGTCGAAAGGCAACGTAAGGTCAAGGAGCTACTCAACTGTGTCGAATTAGAAAGCAATATTGCTATTAAATATCCTTCACAGCTTAGTGGAGGTCAACAGCAACGCGTAAATATTGCCAGAGCAATTGCTATAAACCCAAAACTAATTGTGTTGGATGAAGCTATCAGTAGCCTCGATATGGTCTTACAGAAAAATATATTGCAACTACTTCAATCGTTACAAAAGCAACTGAAGTTATCTTATATTTTTATTTCTCATGATTTACATGTAACACGCTTTATATCAGATAGAATACTAGTGATGCATAAAGGTCGGCTTGTTGAGGAAATAAACAAGGACGAATCATTTAAACATCATGCTTCGCTTGAACTATACAACGCTATTCTGCCTGTACATCCCAGAGACAGACAACATAAAAAATCGTAGCCAATTATAGCTACGATTTTTTTGCTGACTTCTTCTATGCAAAAAAAGCTGGTACATCGAAGTATTTTCGTCAATCAATATTGCAATTTCAAAGGCTTCCTGCTGTGTACGGTCATTAGCAATTGATTCCGTACATAAATCTTATGAGTAACATTAAATTTGCATTACCATCTATGTAATCATTAGGGCTTAAATATGAATAGCACCACTTTTAAAAAATGCAATCAGTAGAATTGAACATTATTGAAAATATGTCTCTTATTTATAAATAGACTTTTTTAGTACATCGCTAAATAATTGAGATGCCATTTTTTGATATGTATTCCATGTAAATAGGTTGATTGGAGTGGAGGCTGGGCGATTCCTTGGGGATTAGCGATAGAGGAACGAAGGCTAAAACCATCACATCCTGTGATAATGCCTTCGTGACCAACATCGGTGCTGCTGCCGCTTCGCTTTCACGCAAAAAACATCTGTTGGCCCGAGACCCTGCAGCGCAAGCGGATGTTTTCTGTGCGAAAGCGTAGTGCTAACGTAGCGTCAGCAACAAAAGCGGCTCATCGGACGCCCCTAGGAAAGCGCCCAGCCGGAACGGAAATCAAATCGCTTTAGGCATTGGACCTAAGGTTGAGAGACTTGCTGTATAAAATTTAGAGAAGTCAAGACATTTGGAGATGTGTTTTAATTTTGTAAAATTTTAGAGTTAATTCATGATAAAAGGCGCACTTATTATAGGATAATAGGCATATCCGGGCTATAATCAAGAGAGTTAATGTAAATAGTAGAATAGAGGGAGTCGTATGAGATTAACGGTAGAACGAAAACTGCAATTTGCTTTTGGTATAATATTTTTATTTCTATTACTAATCACTAGTATTGCAATGTATTATTTAAATGACAATAAACACACACTTGCAGAAATCGAAAAAAACACAGAATTAATCAACTTATATAATGATATTTCCTTCCAAACGGTTCGGGCAAACGCAGCCATTCGGGGGTATATGTTATATGGGAAAGAAGATATGCTCAACAATCATCTTGAAATACGAGATACCTTACATAAATCCATTCATCGTATTGAAGAACTCGGACATAAAAATGTAGATTTTGAACAGTTTTTAAAGCAGTTAGAGGCATGGGAAAAACCAATAGATGAACAAATTGTACCGCTTTTTCAAAGTGGTGAAAAACAGCAAGCCCAGCAGTTGACATTACCAGTTTTAGGAAAAGGCTCTCTCAAGCTCGTTGAGTTTGGGAAAATGATGGCAACTGCTCAGCAGAACGAAATGCAGGCGAGTATAGAGGCTACAAAGCAAAAAGGCGACAGAAGTGGTAAAGAAATTGCTGTACTAGCAATAGTTTCTTTACTTATAAGCATTATTATTGCGACAGTTTTTGGGCGAAGAGTAGCGAAAAATATTCAACAAACTGTAGTAGAAATGGACAATTTCTCAAATGGTAATTTACAAACGCACCTGCAATTTAAAACAAAAGATGAGTTTGCACAGCTGGCAGTTTCTTTTAATTCGATGTCAGAAAAGCTTAGACATACGATGAAGCATGTCGCTAATTCATCTGAGCAGGTAGCAGCAACTTCAGAGCAGCTCACTGCGAGTAGTGTAGAAGTGACACAGGCAACAGAAGTTGTCTCAGAATCGATCCAAGATATTGCACATGGTTTTGAAGAACAGGATACATTGACAGGTGATGTACGAAACTTATCCTCACACATTTTGAAAAAAATGAATGACATATCAACGAGTATTGATCATGTTAACGATGCAACTGTAGAAACTAAAAATATGGCTAGCATAGGACGTTCCTCAGTTCGCAATGTTATTGAACAGATGAATGAAATTGCGGATAATACAGCAGAACTAAGTACACGTGTTAAAGACTTAGATGAAAATACAGCATCAATCGTCTCAGCAGTCAATGTTATTAAAAATATTGCTACCCAAACAAATCTATTGGCTATTAACGCCTCTATAGAAGCAGCACGAAGCGGCGAACATGGCAAGGGGTTTGCCGTAGTGGCAGAAGAGGTACGAAAGCTAGCAGATGAATCGAATTTAGCAGCAGTAGATATTGAAAAGGTTGTTTTGCAAATTACTGAAGATACAAGAATTATCGAGGAAGACATGATCAGTAGTAATGATTCAGTAATGGTTGGTCGTGAAAAAGTAAATGTGGCAAGAGATAATTTCATACAAATTGACGATGCCATTAATGATGTGCAAGCTCAAATCGAATCAGTTACAGCGGCTATTCGAACGATCCATCAAGATATTGAGAAACTTGTAAAAGAAATTGACTACATTAGCGAAGTATCCATGAAATCGAGTAGCAATGTTCAAAGTGTTGCAGCATCTTCTGAGGAACAAAATGCAGCGATGGAAGAAGTAGCGGCAGCCTCTACACATTTGGCAAAAATGGCGATTGACTTACAAGAATCCATTCAAACATTTAAATACTGACACAAGAACCCCTATGAATCATACATAAAGAATGATTCATAGGGGTTCTATGTTTAGTGGATAGTGGCGCGGAGAGCTCGATTTATGTCGAGAAAATCAAAAAAATGAAAAAAGGTGTTTGAATTTAAGTATTTCGTCCGATAAAAACATAGGAAGAAAATTTAATCAGAAGGGGAGGTTGTGTGCTGGGGGGCATTCTTTGAGTCTAAAAAAACCACAAAATTGGACAAAACACATTTTAAGAACTAGTAAAGACAAAAGGAGAGCTGTTGCATGAAACGATTATTTGGAAGCTTTAAGGGTAAGCTCTATACATTATTTGCTCTTATCTTATTAATCCCAGTTATTTCTGTAGGAAGCTTATCGTATCTTTCAGCAAAAAATTCGATAAAAGATGAAATACTTTTTAGTGCAAATGAAAGTGTAAAAATTTTAAATACGTTAATTGATAATACCATTAGTGAAAAAACAAACGACATCAATGTATTTAGCGAGGAAATAGATTCTTCTAAATATGAACAGCAGGGATCTGCAGTACATACAAAATTTCAACAATATATAAAGCTGCATCCGGATGTTCTGAGCATTTATATTGGAACAAATGGGGGATCATTATTTCTAGAACCAAAATCGAATAACGCCGAATATAATCTTTTGGAACGAGACTGGTATAAAAAAGCTACAGCATTAAAGGGGGAAGTTTTAATTACGGATCCATATATAGATGCTGGAACTGGAGATATGGTCGTAACAATTGCTCGTCAGGTAAAGGATCAATCTGGGGTAGTGGCAATTGATATAAAATTGACAAACCTTCAAAAAGTCTCAAGCTCTATTAGTATCGGAAAAAATGGATATCCTTCTATTTTTGGTGACAATAATTTGGTCATTTCACATCCTACATTAGAAGCAGGTAAGGAATTAAACGAGAGCTTCCTCAATCAAATGTATGACAGCAAATCTGGTACGTATGATTATGTCTTTGACGGTGATGACCGTATTATGTTCTTTACAACGAATGAACTGACAAACTGGAAAATCACAGGAACAATTTTTGCCAAGGAAATTGACCAATCAGCATCATCCATTTTGAAAAAAACGTTTCTCGTACTAATTGCTGCGATTGTAATCAGTTCGATTGTATTCTTTTTTGTCATGAAGGCAATTATAAAACCGATTAGATTACTAAAGGATAGTGCAGTAACCATTAGTAAAGGTGATTTAACAGAGAAAGTGACAATCACTTCTCATGACGAGATTGGACAGCTAGGACAAGCCTTTAACGATATGCAAGACAGTTTAAGGACTCTTATTCAAAAAATTGAACAAAATGCTGAAGAGGTAGCATCGTCGGCAGAAGAGCTAACAGCCAATGCCACTCAAACGAGCACAGCGACAGAAAAGGTGGCCATTTCGATTCAAGATGTTGCTTCGAGTGCAGACTCGCAAACGACGAGTGCCAATAAGAATGCAGAATCGTTACAGGAACTTTCTAAGGCCATTCTTCATATCGCGGAGATCTCTTCTTCTGTGACGGATCTTTCACAGCATGCAACGCTACAAGCAGACGAAGGTGGACAGGCAGTCCAAAATACAAAAGATCAAATGCAATCTATTCATATATCGGTGACCGATTCAAACACGAAAATTCAAACGCTACATGAACGCTCTCAACAAATTACGTCCATTTTAGATGTGATTACAAGTATTGCAGATCAAACGAACTTACTTGCTCTAAATGCAGCAATTGAGGCAGCAAGAGCAGGAGAGCATGGAAAAGGCTTTGCAGTTGTTGCTGATGAAGTAAGAAAGCTAGCTGAGCAATCACAGGAATCTGCACAACAAATTTTCGAGCTAATCCATGGCATTCAGTTAGAAACAGAACAATCTGTAAACATCATGGCAAAAGTTACAGAGGATGTACAAAATGGTCTACATGTATCGGATGAAGCGATCACGAAATTCCAAGTGATTAAAGCAAGCATGGATAAAATTACTCCTAAAATGGAAGAGGTATCTTCAGCCTCTGAACAAATGTCAGCAAGTGTACAAGAGGTGACAGCTGTTACGGAAGATTTGGCATTCTCAGCAAAAGGAAATGCAGCAGCCTCAGAGGATGTTGCAGCGTCTACAGAGGAACAATTAGCTTCGATGGAAGAAATTAATGCTTCTGCACAAGCTCTTGCGCATATGGCAGACGAGCTTAAACAGCTAATTAGTCAATTTAAATATTAATAGAATCAGCCATAACAAAAAAACGCCATTCCGTTTGAGGAATGGCGTTTTTGAATAATTATCGATCTTCTTCCCAGCAATCAGTATTTTTCAATGTTGGAATTGACTTTGCATAAAATACAGGATTTTTGCCGGTTTTCTTTTGCCTTGTAAAGTCGTCTAATACGAGGAAGGCGATTTTGCCAAGTAATATGATGATTGTAATATTGATTATAGCCATTAATCCCATGAACAGATCTGCTAAGTTCCAAACAAGCTGCACCTGAGCAAGAGAACCAAACATCACCATAACAAGAACTAAAATACGGTAGACAAACATCCAGCCTTTATGAGCATTCATAAACTCAATATTAGATTCACCGTAATAGTAATTTCCAACGATGGAACTAAAGGCAAAGAAAATAATAGCAATAGCGATAAAGTAAGGAGCCCATGCACCTACATGTACAGCTAGGGAATTTTGTGTAAGAACAATTCCATCACTTTCACCTGTATTATATAGACCCGCTAAAATAATGATAAACGCTGTTGCAGAACAAATCATAATTGTATCGAAAAATACACCTAAGCTTTGCACCAATCCTTGCTTTGCTGGGTGTGAAGTATTAGCTGTAGCTGCGGCATTAGGGACACTACCCATCCCGGCTTCATTGGAAAATAAGCCACGGCGTACACCTTGCATAACAGCAATTCCAATCGCTCCACCAGCGGCTTCCTGAAGACCGAACGCTTCTGTGAAAATCAGCTTGAAAACAGCAGGTATTTCAGAAAAATTAGTCACAACAACAAAAAGGGCTACGGCTAAATAGAAAATCGCCATCACGGGTACAAGTACTTGCGTAACTTTTACAATTCTATGTACGCCACCAAAAATAATCATGGCTGTTAACACAACTAACAAAATACCAATGATATAAGGCTTAATATGGAATGCCTCACCTACAGAAGTTGCAATCGTATTCGATTGTACAGCATTAAAAATAAAGCCAAAGCTTAACGTTAGAAGAATACTAAAAATGATTCCTAATTTTCGTTGGCCTAACGCTTTTTCCATATAATAAGCTGGTCCACCACGGAACGTATTTCCATCCTTTACCTTGTACACCTGTGCAAGCGTACTTTCAATAAAGGCAGTCGCCATTCCTAATATGGCGATAATCCACATCCAAAATACTGCTCCAGGTCCGCCTACTCCAATTGCTAATGCAACACCTGTAATATTCCCAGTACCTACACGTGAGGCTGCGCTAATCGTAAAGGCTTGGAACGGAGAAACACCTGAATCTCCCTCTCTTTTTTCCACTATTAAACGAAACATTTCAGGGAAAAGTCGAATTTGCACAAACTTTGTGCCAAAGGAAAAATACAATCCTGCAGCTAATAACAATGTGATAATGAAATATGTCCATAAAATACTATTAGTATCATTTACAATATTCGATATCCATTCCATTTTACTTACCTCCAATCTCAATACGCTTCAGTTTACACTGTTTTTTTGTAATATATCCACTTTTTGAAAATACTGAATTTTAGAAAATGATTTTATTACAAAATATTTTCCAATAGTTGAAATATCTAGTTTAAATGTAAGTGCAGTGAAGGACTTACTTATACATTTAAAATAGAAATAGATTATTGTGATGAACCATTTGTCGAAACTTTACAGCGAGAAAATAATATAATGATGTAATAGAAAAATGCATGTGTAATGAAAAGGAGGTTAAGTATGGCATTTTACTTTCTTTTATATTGGCATTTTCTGCTGATGGTTATGGTGATTATGATAGTTGCAGGAATTATCACTTTTTTATTCCCTAAGTTTCCATCTATTGTTGTATTGATCATTAGTGGTGTAATGGGCTTTGTGTATTCCATATGCATTGATTTTAAGGACGCTAGTTTATTTTTTATTGGTATAAATTGTGTTGTTTCTCTCATCTCCATTTTATTAATAAGATATTTACTATTCTTGAAAAGAAAAGCTGAAGAAATGGAAAAAGAGGTTTAAAGCTTATTTTTTGAAAATTCCCTTACCTATCCTGGGATTTTTAGTATAATAATTAAAATTAAAGGTTCATCACCAAAAGTAGGTATAACGTTTGTTAAAACATATGTCAAGTATATGAGTTGATTTCCGTTCCGACTGGACGCCTCCAGGAAAGCGCCCAGTCGGAACGGAAATCAACCTTACGTTATGATAATGAGCCAAATAAATGGAGGAATTTTTGTGAAAACAATTGGCATGATTGGCGGAATGAGCTGGGAGTCTTCTGCAGAGTATTATCGTCTGATGAATGAAAAGGTAAAGCAACAATTAGGAGGCTTACATTCAGCAAAATGTATTTTGTATAGTGTAGATTTTCAAGAAATCGAGCAATATCAAGCTGAGGGAGCGTGGGAGAAGGCTGGGCAAGTGCTTGCAGAGGCGGCGCAATCTCTGGAGCGTGCAGGGGCAGATTTTATAGTCATTTGTACAAATACAATGCATAAAGTTATTGATATCATTGCGGCAAAGATCACTATTCCAATTTTACATATTGCCGATGCGACAGCAAATCAAATAGAAAAAGCTAGTATACAGAAAGTTGCCCTTCTTGGGACAAAGTACACGATGGAGCAAGATTTCTATAGAGCTAGGGTAGAGGAGTTTGGCATTGAAGTGCTTGTTCCACTTGCTGAGGAGCGCACTGCGGTCAATCGTATCATCTATGAAGAATTATGCTTGGGAAAAATTGAACAAGCATCGAAGGACTATTATTTACAGGTGATTGGGAACCTTGTGCAATCGGGTGCACAAGGAATTATATTAGGCTGTACAGAGATTGGATTACTTATTAAACAGGAAGATGTAAACGTACCTGTTTTTGATACAACAGTTTTACATGCACAGGCTGCAGTAAATATGGCGATTCATAAGGGAGACTAATATGCCAAGAAAAGCTCGAGAAATGGGGATCGTCATTGGAACGTTATCAACTGGTGAGAAAAATTGTATTACCGATGTAGCTGGCGTGCGTGTAGGCCATGTAACGCTTGATGAGAAAATGAATCAAGATGGCGCTTATGCTTGTACAGGAGTAACTGCGATTTTACCGCATGAAGGCAATTTATTTCAGCAAAAGGTTACTGCTGCAAGCTATGTGCTAAATGGTTTTGGGAAAACGACAGGGCTCGTGCAGGTCAATGAGCTTGGGGTTATTGAATCACCAATTATGTTAACGAATACATTTGGCGTTCCAGCTGTAACACAGGGAACGCTGCAATTTATGCTAGATATGAATAGTGAAATAGGTCATTCGACAGGAACTATTAATATTGTTGTTGGGGAATGTAATGATAGTTATTTAAATTCCATTCGAGAATGTCCTATCACACCTGAGCATGCTGTAGAGGCGATTCGCAAGGCGTCAAATGAAACTGCAGAGGAAGGGGCAGTTGGTGCAGGAAAAGGAATGATGTGTTTTGGTTACAAAGGTGGGATTGGCTCATCTTCCCGCATCGTGACACATGGGTCAACGAACTATACGGTAGGATGTATGGTCCTTAGTAATTTCGGGCAAAGCTCAGAATTTCTAGCATATCAATATCATGCTTCATACATTCAAAGTGAGTCAACATTATCTCCGACAGATGGATCCATTATCATCGTACTTGCCACTGATGCTCCGCTTAGTAGTCGTCAACTGACACGTGTCATTAAACGTTGTGGTATCGGTCTAGGGCGAACAGGAAGTCACTTTTCACATGGCAGCGGAGATATAGTCATTGGCTTTACAACAGCACATCATATCACACATCAATCAGATCAGCTTGTTGAAACACGTACACAACTACGTGAGGATCACCCTATCATGAATCGATTATTTGCTGCAGCTGCAGAAGCAACCGAGGAAGCCATTTTAAATTCACTTTCACAGGCACAGACTACAATTGGTCGAAATGAACATAAAGTTGAAGCTTATCAATTTTAATTATGGTAAAAATAAATAGAAGAATTTACCTTCATTTTGATTAATATCAAAATGGAGGTTTTTTTATAATAAAGCGAGATTAGTTGATTGGAGCGAAGACTGGGTGACTCCTTGGGGATTAGCGTCACAGATGAGACCCTGCAGCGAAGCGAAGCGGCTCATCGGACGCCCCCAGGAAAGCGCCCAGTCGGAACGGAAATCAACCACACGTTATGGTGAAGAGCTTTAATTTGAAGAGTCTTAAATTCGTCATTTTTTATTATATTTCGGTAATCTTCTATCCCATTCATGAATAAAATTCTTAAATAGGTGAAGAAACATTGTTTTTCGACTTCTTGCATCAATTATTTGGCGTATGTTGTTTGAAAAGAAGAAAATAGCTATTACTCTGTAATATTTCTTTTTTTATCTGGTCAATAAATTTAAGGTATGATACATTCATTAAAAACTGAATTATCGGAAAATTTTATCAAAACCTGAAATTGGAGGTGTGTACTATACATGACGCTGTTTTTCATCCTATTGAGGTAAATAAAACTTCAATGAGGGACGCAACGCCAGCAATTCGTGAAAATGGCGAGCCATTCATTCAAATCGGAGAAGAACATTCGAGGATTTATGTTAACCCAATTTACTATCATCAAAAAATACCAAACAGTCTACAAGCAATTTATTTACGTCAGAGTGTGTATGAGCGATTAACACAAGCGCTATTATTATTGTCTAAAAATTATAGCCTTATTTTATATGATGGTTATCGTCCGTTCCAAGTGCAGCAATTTTTGTTTACGAGTTTTTCAAAGCAAATAGCACAGAGTTTTCCGCATTTAACTGAGCAAGAGATTGAAAGAGAAACGCGAAAGTATGTTGCGTTTCCTAGCATTGATCATGCTCATTTTGCGCCTCATTTAACAGGTGGAGCGATTGATGTGACACTAGGAGATGTAGACGGCAATGCTTTAAATTTAGGTACAGCATTTGATGAAATCAGCGAAAAGTCTGCGACACGCTATTTTGAACAACATCCAGAGGAAGATTGGGAAGCCTGTGTTCATCGACGTCTTCTATATAACTGTATGACAATGGTTGGCTTTACGAATTATTCAGAGGAATGGTGGCATTTCGATTTTAATAATGTTTCATGGGCAAGACGTGTAGGTGCACAAGAAGCTAGTTATGGGGCTGTAGAAGCAATGATCCAAGACAAAAAAGTAAAGGAGTTTCGATTTCTATGAAGGTCTATATTAGTGCAGATATTGAAGGGATTACTGGCACAACAGCTTGGAGTGAGACGGAGCTAAACGCGCCAGATTATCAGTTTTTCCAAAAGCAAATGACAAAGGAAGTAGAGGCCGCTATAGAGGGGGCTATTCTTGGTGGAGCAACCGAAATTTTACTAAAGGATGCTCATGATTCAGCACGTAATCTTGATATTTCTAATTTACCAGTTAACTGCAAGGTCATTCGTGGTTGGACGTATGACCCGATGTGTATGGTTGCGGGACTTGATAAGAGCTTTGATCGCGCAATTTTTATTGGCTATCACAGTAAAGGAGGAAGTGAACGTAATCCTTTAGCGCATACGCTGTGTGTTTTTGCGGATGTGAAAATTAATGGGGAGTACGCGAGTGAATTTTTAATTAATACGTACGCGGCTGCTTTACATGGTGTTCCAGTTTCGTTTGTCAGTGGAGATGTGGGATTAACAGAGGAAATTCAATCTGTCAATAATAACATCATCACATTTGCCACGAAAGAAGGGATAGGGAATGCAACCATTAGTGTAAGTCCACAGCTGACGATGAAAGAAACGAAACGACTTGTTGAGGACTCGATGAAGGTGTCACGTGAAGATTTACAAATCCCATTACCTGAACGCTTTAAAGTGGAAATCATTTATCGTGATCATACACGAGCTTATCGAAATTCTTTCTATCCGAATGCTACGTTTAAACCTCATAATACAGTGGAATTCGTAACGGATGATTTTTATGAGGTTCTTCGGATTTTACAGTTCTTAACATAAGTCACGAAAAGGTAGGTGGATGGATGAAAATTAAAAATATTGTCGTGGGGAAGGTAGAGGCACCGCTTATAACACCGTTTAAAACAGCCTTAAGAACTGTTCATAGCATTCACAATATTGCCGTCTATGTCCACGCTGATGATGGGCAAATAGGCATCGGTGAAGCGGCACCGACTGCGGCCATTACTGGTGAAACACTAGGGTCTATTTCGCACGCTATCGAAGAGTATATAAAGCCAGCCATTATCGGGATGGATATTGAAGAATTGACAGAAATCATGGTTCGCATTGACAGCAGTATTTATCAAAACACCAGTGCAAAAGCTGCGGTAGATATGGCGATTTATGATTTGTTTGCGAAACACTATCAAACACCTCTGTATAAATTGTTAGGGGGCTATCGGAAAGAATTAGTAACAGATATTACGATAAGTGTAAATGATTCAGTAGGAATGGTGAAGGATAGTATAGCCGCCGTACAGCGTGGTTTTCAAATATTAAAAATCAAGGTGGGGAAAGATCCAGCAGGTGATGTAGAGCGAGTTGTCGCTATTCGTGATGCAGTTGGACACGCTATAACATTACGAGTTGACGCAAATCAAGGCTGGACACCGAAGCAAGCTGTACAAATTATTGGTGCACTTGAAGATGCAGGTGCGAATGTTGAATTGGTGGAGCAGCCTGTTCATTGCCATGATCTAGTAGGAATGCAATTTGTGACCGCTAATACATTGACAAATATTTTGGCGGATGAAAGTGTTTTCTCTGCAAAAGATGCCTATACAATTATAGAAAAGCGAGCTGCGGATTTGATTAATATTAAGCTCATGAAAACAGGAGGTATTTATCAAGCGCAAAAAATTTGCCACATTGCAGAGGCGAACGACATACCATGCATGATCGGCTGTATGCTAGAGACAAAAATTAGCGTTAGTGCCGCTGCACATTTTGCCGCATCACAGAAAAATATTACGATGGTAGATTTAGACGGACCAAGTTTATGTTTGAAAGATCCTATTGCAGGTGGTCCAATATTTGAAAATGATCGAATTAGGATGACGGATGCTGTTGGAATTGGATTTTCATAGTAAAGTGTTGCTTTAATCAGGGTGGGGGTTCGTCATGTAAATAGAACAAATCTGGCTTTATGGATAGTTGATCTCTCACTTTTTTTTTCGCTATAGTTGGGTTTTTAACTGTCACTTTATGTAGATAAAAAAGATTACTAGGGGGATGCTTATGAGGAAAAGGTATTGGGTGCTTTTTGCGTGTCTTGTTGTAATGCTTTGTGCAGCCTGTAGTGATGATTCTTCAAGTGAAAAAAAATCTGAGTATCGCGTGGTTTATTCAGGGGAAATAAAGACGTTAAATTACTTAAAGACCTCTGAAACCAATGAGTTTGCTATGGCTGCGAACTTGGTCGATGGATTAATTGAGTATGATAAGTATGGTGTTGTACAACCAAGCATAGCCAAAGAATGGTCATCAAATGACGATGCTACAGTTTGGACGTTCAAGCTACGTGACGATGCAAAATGGGTTACTCATGACGGTAAAGAGTATGCGGATGTTGTTGCCCAAGATTTTGTAGATGGCTTACATTATGTGCTTGATGCAAAAAATGAATCATCAACAGCTTGGATTGCTACGGTCGTAAAAAATGGGGAAGCCTTCTATAACGGTGATATGACAGACTTTACGAAGGTTGGCATAAAGGCGATAGATAAACATACAGTAGAATATACTTTAGAAACGCCTACACCTTATTTCCTTTCTATGTTGAACTATGTCTGCTTCTTCCCAGCTAATGGTAAGTTTTTAGCGGAAAAAGGTGATAGTTTTGGTACAACTCGTGAAAATTTCCTTTATAACGGCTCTTATATTTTAGATAAATTTGAACCGCAAAATGAGCGAGTACTTGTGAAAAATGATAAGTATTGGGATAAAGACCATGTACTGATTGATCGTATTCGCTATAAATACAATAAAGAAGCGGCTACAGTGGCACCGGAATTATTTTTACGAGAAGAAGTCGATTCAGCTAGTATACCAACTTCTATTATTGATGAGTGGTTTAAAGATGATAAGAAAAAATCACAAATTCGTCAAACACAAAATAACTTCTATACGTATTTCTATGCATTAAACTTTAACCCGCAGTTTGATGCAGAATACGAGCCTGACAATTGGAAAAAAGCGGTTAATAATAAAGATTTCCGAAAATCATTGTTCCATGCGCTCGACCGTGTATCTGCAATGCTAACTTTAGAACCTTATAATCCAAAAGATTTGCTTAGCAACACGATTACTCCTAAAAACTTTGTCAATGTGGATGGGGTTGACTATACACAGTTAGCACCATTAGCTGATATTTCAAATAACGACTCCTTCAACAAGGAGAAGGCATTGGAGTACAAGGAAAAAGCGAAAAAAGCTCTAGAAGGAAAAGTAACTTTCCCAGTAAAAGTGGTAATGCCTTATAACTCAGGTATGCCAGATTGGGCAAATCGTTCACAAGTGGTTGAACAGCAGATTGAAAAATTATTAGGTACTGATTTTGTAGATATTATCATAGAGGCCGGACCATCCACAGGCTTTTTATCAGAGGTTCGTAAACCTGGTAAATTTGCATTACTCGAAGCAAACTGGGGTCCAGACTATGCTGATCCATCAACGTATACGGATCCATTCACTGTAGATGGTACTTATAATAAACCGGAGCTAGCTGATGGTTATACAGAAGCAAACGGAAAATCAAAATATCAAAACTTAGTGGACGAAGCAAAGACGACGATCGATACAGCAAAACGTTACGAACTGTTTGCCAAAGCAGAAGCCTTCTTAATTGATGAGGCATTTGTCATCCCTTATTCAGTAGGGGGGAGCGGCTATGTTGCTTCTAAATTAAATCCATTTGAAGCTCAATATTCTCCATTTGGTGTGACTTCCGAGAAATTTAAAGGTCAGCAAGTTTTAGACAAACCAATGAGTAACGATGAGTTTAAAGCAGCTTTAGCGAAGTGGGAGCAAGAACGTGCGGATGCGTTAGCTAAAGCAGCGAAATGATAGTTGAAACAATCGGGCATTAGGGCAGTTAATGCTGGAATAAATATTAGGATCATTGCTACATTCAAAAAAAGTCATAAGCGGTGAGTATTGATGAAGGAGATACCGAAAAAACAAGTCGGCATCTCCTTCTGTCTTTCTGAAGAAGGAGGATGAAATGATGCTGAGGTATATAGGGAAACGTTTATTACAATCAGTTTTAACACTATTTATTATTATTACGATTGTTTTTTCATTACTACGTTTAATGCCAGAAGAAGGCTATTTAGGGGCAGCAGCGAATAAAATGTCACCTGCACAACAAGAAGTATATTTAACGAATTTAGGTTTACGTGACCCGTTACTTGTACAATTGGGAAATTTTTACGCTAAGCTGTTTCATGGTGATTTAGGTAAATCCGTTACATATCGGACAGATGTACCAGTCGTCACGATTATTGCAGATAAGATCATGTATTCCTTGCTATTTGGTTTAGGAGCGGTTGTGCTATCTCTTCTAATTGGAGTTCCGCTCGGAATATTGATGGCTCAGATGAAGGGGCGCTGGTTGGACCGCTTAGGGACTGGCTATATTGTCATTATCGTTGCAGTACCAGCCGCCGTCTATTATTTAGTCATTCAAATGTATATTACAGAAATTTTTCATTTACCAATGCTTTTTGATGAGTATAATCCTATTACTTGGATTTTACCACTGACTTCAATGGCGTTAGCACCGACTGCATCATATGCCATGTGGATGAGGAGATATATGGTAGATGAACTCAACAAGGATTATATCAAACTAGCAAGAGCAAAAGGCGTTAAAGAACGTACATTGATGTTTAAACATGTACTACGAAACGCTTTTATTCCGATGGCACAGTATTTACCAGCAACTATTCTTTTTACCATTACAGGTTCCATCTACATTGAATCCTTATATTCCATTCCTGGTATGGGGGGCTTACTCGTAGATGCTATACAACGACAGGATAATACGATTGTACAAGGCTTAGTGCTTGTTTTCTCTTCACTTGGAATTATCGGACTCATTTTAGGTGATATTGCAATGGCCCTTGTTGATCCGCGGATTAAATTGGGGAAAGGGGAGAGTGTACGTTAATGGGAATGTATTCAGAAGAAATAAACAATATTTCAAACAAATCACGTGAAACATTGTTCGAGTTTGCGGAAGTAGATGAACGTCAAGCTGAAGAAACAGCCTATTCTAATTATTCCTATTGGCGTTCAACGTGGAAATCCTTTTTGAAAAATCGCATCGCTGTCTTTTTATTAGTTGGCGTGCTTATTATCGTAGCTTTTACCATTTTACAGCCGTATTTACCAGCGCAAAAATCACCGATTGAAATATATTTAGATGAGCAGACAGGTCTCCAAGCACGTAATATTGCACCAAACGCCGAATTTTGGTTTGGGACAAATTCCATTGGGCAGGATTTATGGTCACGTATTTGGGCAGGGAGCAGGACCTCGTTATTTATTGGCTGTATGGTTGCTTTAGTAGAGGCAATCGTTGGTATTACGGTCGGTACACTTTGGGGCTTTTCGCGTAAATTAGAGGTGCCCATTACACAGCTTTACAACGTCGTTGATAATATACCGACAACGATTGTACTTATTTTAATGTCCTATATTTTGCGGCCAAGTATTTCAACCATTATTATTGCCATGTGTATTACGGGCTGGGTTGAAATGGCGAGATTTATACGCAATCAAATCGTTATTTTACGAGATCGTGAATATAACTTAGCCTCAAAATGTTTAGGAACACCTGATTACCGAATTATATTAAAAAATCTATTACCCTATCTCATTTCTGTCATTATGTTACGAATGAGTCTAGCCATCCCATTTGCAATAGGCTCAGAAGTCTTTTTAACATACATCGGATTAGGCTTACCGATTAGTGAGCCGTCTTTAGGAAATTTAATCAATGAAGGTCGAGTACTCATGATGTCTCCAGAATTAAGATATCAGCTCATTTTTCCAAGTATTGTATTAAGTATGATTACAATCGCATTTTATATTATAGGAAACTCATTTGCAGACGCAGCAGATCCGAAAAATCACGTGTAAAGGGGGATGATGGAAGTGACACAAACTAAATCACCTATTTTAACCATCCAAAACCTTGTTATTAAATTTAAACTTCGTGGCAGAGTGCTAACGGCTATTCGCAATATTTCCCTCGATTTGTACAAAGGTGAAAGTCTTGCAATCGTTGGCGAGTCAGGTTCAGGGAAATCTGTTCTAATGAAATCAATAATGGGATTGCTCGACAAAAATGGCTACATTGATCAGGGGCAGATCATCTACAATGATCGGGATTTAGCGCAGTTTAGAAC
Source organism: Lysinibacillus sp. NPDC093190 (assembly GCF_050280425.1). Lineage (NCBI taxonomy): Bacteria > Bacillati > Bacillota > Bacilli > Caryophanales > Bacillaceae > Lysinibacillus > Lysinibacillus sp. NPDC093190. The sequence continues at coordinate 132,553 of NZ_JBNNVG010000009.1, forward strand.
CGAGCGGGAGTGGCTAAGCATTCGTGGAAAAGAAGTGGCAATGGTTACACAGGATCCAATGACATCATTAAATCCACTTAAAACGATCGGTAAGCAAATCGAGGAATGTGTTCATTTACATCAAGACTTAAAGGGGCAAGTCGCATACGAAGAAACATTAAAATTGTTAAACGATGTTGGCATTCACGATGTAGAAAAGCGCTATAAGCAATATCCTCACGAATTTTCCGGTGGTATGCGTCAACGAATTGTGATCGCTATTGCTCTAGCATGTAAACCAAAAATTTTAATTTGCGATGAGCCGACAACTGCATTAGATGTAACAATCCAAGCACAAATTTTACAGCTTCTAAAAAATCTCCAGCAAAAGTATGGACTAACAACCGTTTATATAACGCATGATTTAGGCGTTGTCGCGAAGGTTGCTGACCGTATTGCAGTGATGTATGCAGGTGATGTCATCGAAATAGGGAAGACGCATGAAATTTTCTTTAATGGTAAGCATCCTTATACATGGGCACTCATTTCTTCTTTACCGCAACTAGGCTCAAAAGGGGAGCAGCTTTATTCTATCAAAGGTACTCCACCAAATCTTTTTCAAGAAATTAAAGGAGATGCCTTTGCTCCTCGCAATCAATATGCGTTAAAGATTGATTTTGTGGAACGTCCACCATTTTTTCAGGTGAGTGACACCCATTATGCTCGTACGTGGCTATTAGATCCACTTGCGCCGAAAGTAGTGCCTCCTGAAGCGCTACAAGCCTTTTTCGAAGAAGGGAGACGATACGCGCATGAGTCATAAAGAAGTAGTAGTTGAGGTAAAAAATTTAAAGGTTGTTTTTGGGAAAGGCAAACATAAATTTATAGCGATAGATGATGTCAGCTTCGATATTTTTAAAGGTGAAACATTTGGTTTAGTAGGTGAATCGGGCTCTGGAAAAACAACAATCGGTAGAGCTATTATGCGTATCAATGAAGTCACTAAAGGACAAATACTGTATCACGGTAAGAAACTAAATGGCAAAATATCGAAAGAGTGGGATCGAGAAATTACACAGAAAATCCAAATGATTTTTCAAGATCCTATGGCATCGCTAAATGAACGCGCAAAGGTAGACTATATTATTTCAGAGGGACTTCTTAATACAAAAAACTTCAAAAATGAGGCAGATCGTCAACAGAAGGTACGCAATGCCTTATTAAATGTAGGATTATTACCGGAGTTTTCTAGTCGCTTCCCGCATGAATTTTCAGGAGGGCAGCGTCAGCGTATCGGCATTGCACGTGCATTAGTAATGGAGCCAGAATTTATTATTGCGGACGAACCAATTTCAGCATTAGACGTATCCATTCGTGCACAAGTATTAAATTTACTAGCAAACCTACAGCAGCAAAATGATTTAACCTATTTATTCATTGCGCATGACTTATCTGTAGTCCGATTTATTACGGACCGAACGGCTGTTATTTATAAAGGTAAAATTGTTGAGCTAGCAGAGACAGATAAGCTGTTTGCTAATCCCCTTCATCCATATACAAGGGCATTATTATCGGCAGTACCTGAGCCAAATCCTTATAAGGAGCGTGACAAAGTCGTAGAAATCTATGATCCGTCACAGCACCGTTATGACATTCAGCCACCGTCATTTATTGAAATAGAAGAAGGTCATTTTGTCTTGGCTAATGAAGAGGAATTGGAGAAATATCGAACTTCACTAAAAATGGAGGTAAATAAATGATTCTTCCAAAGGCATTGAAAAAAGGTGACACGATTGGTCTTATAAGTGCTTCGGGTGCAACCCCACCTGAAAAATTTCTCCCTGCCGTTCAAAGTATTGAAAAGCTAGGTTTTAAGGTTGTTACTGGGGAAACATGTCAGGCGAGGCATGGCTACTTAGCAGGCTCTGATGAATTAAGAGCCTCTGAAGTTAATCAAATGTTTAGGGACTCTAGTATTGACGGCATCTTTTGCATACGTGGAGGTTACGGGGCGACGAAAATTTTACCGCTTCTAGATTTCGATATGATTAAGGCAAACCCAAAAGTATTTGCTGGCTATAGCGATGTAACGGCATTACATATCGCTTTTAACCAACAATGTGGCTTTGTCACGTATCATACACCAATGCCCTCTACAGAATTTATTCGGCCAGAGATGGATGAATATACATGGAAGTCCTTTATCGAAAGTGTGACAGCAACAGAACGTACGGAGTACTGTCTTGAAAATCCACCTGGGCGTACAATGACGACTTTTGTAGCCGGAAATGCAACAGGGCAGCTTATTGGAGGGAACTTAACACTAGTGACGGCATCTCTTGGGACACCTTATGAAATTGATACAAAGGGTAAAATCTTATTTTTAGAAGATGTAGACGAGAGTGAGCAACGAGTTGATCGGATGCTTACGCAACTAAAATTGGCAGGCAAACTAGATGAGGTGGCAGGTATCTTATTAGGAGCTTGGACAAATTGCGGTCCTGAAAATCCAAAACATCCAGAGCATAGCTTATCACTACAAACAATTTTTCAAGAAATTTTAGGTCCACTCAATATACCTATCATTAAGGACATTACTTGCGGTCACTGTTTACCAACGATGTCCCTGCCACTAGGTCGAACTATAACAATGGACACGGAGAATCAGATGATAAAAGTTATAGAGTAGGTGAAATATGAAGCAAACGATTACACAGATCCTTCAAAAAGCTCCCGATAAAGTGCATATGTTTGTGAAAGATTGTAAGACTGAGCATTTTTTCATAAATGAAAAGCTAGAAGACACGTTTTCCAGTGCTAGCCTAATTAAGGTGCCTATACTGCTTGCTGTTCTGAATTATGTAGAAAGCAACAACCTATCATTAGAGCAAGAGATTAAGATAGCACCAGAAGAATGGGTGGATTTTAGTGTTATTAGTGAGCAACGCCTAGAGCAAAGTACCATCTATGAGCTTTTAGTATGGATGATTATAACGAGTGATAATACAGCAACAAATGTACTAATCAATTTTCTAGGGATGGAGGCACTCAATCAATATTTTCGTCAAATTGGATTACTGCAAACAACAATTCAACGAAAGATGATGGATTTTGAGAGGCTTGCAAAAGGCTTAGATAATACTACGACGGCAAGTGATATGGCACTGCTTTTCTCAAGAATTTATCGCAGGGACTTGTTATCATCAGCATTTAGTGAACTAACGCTAGAGATTTTAAGTCGTCAACGTGTACACGAATCACTAAAGCGTTATTTAGTAGATGATGTGAAACTTGCTCATAAAACAGGTGGTCTTGATACGGTAGATCATGATGTTGGGATTGTGTACAGCAGCTCTGGGGATTATCTTATTGGCGTTTTCGTCACTGAGGTTACTAACAATGATCATGCAAGACAGCTAATTGGTCGAATATCCAAAGTTGTTTATGATTATTTGGTGAAGCGGAAGGAGATGATAGAATGAATGCCATTGTAACGTCAATGATTGCAAATTTACACGCAAAGCCAGATGCAGCCTCAGAATTAGTGGATGAGGTACTATACGGAATGACGGTGCAAATCATGGAAGACATAGACGAGAGCTGGGTACGCATCCAAACTGCTTATCGCTATGAAGGTTATTGCCAGAAGGATAACTTACTAGTGGATGATGCCAAAATGGACACCTGGCTACAAGAAGCAAACCATTTTATTAGCCAAAGCTTCGCCGATGTTTTACAGCAGCCTCGAATCCAGAGCACGAAAATGATGACGCTCGTTAAAGGCTCAATCATCTGTTCGATTACTATTGACGAGATAGATCCTGAATGGGTAGCAGTGCAATTAGTGGCGGGTGAGATCGGCTATGTACGTAGGCAATGGCTACAAGAAAAAATTCCAGAAAACAGCTTATCTGAGCAAAAATTACGAGAAAATGTTGTCCAAACGGCGCTTAGCTATTTAGCAACACCTTATCGCTGGGGAGGAAAATCGCCACTAGGTATCGATTGCTCAGGTCTATGTTCAATGGCATATATGCTAAATGGGGTATATATTTATCGCGATGCCAAAATCGTTGAAGGTTTTCCTATCAAGGAAATAGCTCTAGAGCACATACAAAAGGGAGACTTATTATACTTCCCAGGACATATTGCTTTATATATAGGCGACAACCTTTATGTACATTCTTCGCTTGGCGGGAATGAGGTAAATATTAATAGTCTAGACGACCAGCATCAGCAATATCGAAAAGATTTGGCAACAACTATTACCGCTGTGGGTAGCTTGTTCAAATAAAAAGGGGCTCATCACCAAAAGTTGTGGATGACATTTGTTAAAACGTATGCCATTTATCTTCATTCAGAGGTTGGAGACATCTATACCTGTCACTTTGCTTTCGTTACAAAAAACATCTGTAACTGCCGTTTCACTTACGTTACAAAAAACATCTGTACTTGACGCCTAGCTTTCGGTACAAAGATATAGAAACAGTGATTGACAGATTAATAAGTTAGTAATAAAAAATCTCCATGTCAAAAATTGCACATGGAGATTTTTTACATTAATATTTATAAATATTTAATTGTTGGCCGGCTTCAATTCTATCAGATCGAAGCTGATTCCATTGTTTAATGGATGTAACTTTAACATTATGAGCCTCTGCAATATGCATAAGAGAGTCACCATCAGCTACGGTAATTGTTTTTTTATCTTTGACAGGACTGTCATACTGTTGTAAGTCATACTTTGCTATCACGGCATTAAGCTTTTCATTGTATTGTGAATCTGTTGCATAGGATCCTGTTAAAAACTTCGTAGCATCTGTATAGGATTTTGTATTGCTTCTAAAAACTCCTGCATAGAAATTTTTGTTCCAGGAAACTCCATTACGCATTAATTTAACATAATCTTGTATGGAAGCCTCATAGGAAGGATATTTGCGAAATTCAGCCATCACTCTAGTCATATTACCTGAACCATCATCCTCAGATGTTTCAAATGTAACGGAGTTATTTTGGTAACTACCTTTCATACCAAATAAATTGTTATTTGGAGCAGATCCAAGGCCACTTTGTCCATGCTCACTTTCTAAAACGGCTTGCGCAATGATAATTGATGCATACAAATCATTTTCAGCACCTTGTTTCCGAGCAATTTCAGCAATAGCGCCAATAAACTCTTCTACACTAGGGCGATTATCGACAACGACAGACTCTTCAGTTTCATTAGTATTGAAAAGCTGCGTCACCATAAAAAACGAAATACAGATAACAATAACAGTAATCATAAGTCCTTTTAAAAAATTAATAAAGTATTTCATTGTCATTGATGTTGGTAGATTACAACATCTCCCTCCTTTCTTTTCAATAACGAGGTTCATATATTTCTAATTATACAGAGTCATAAATAGAAATAAAGTCAGGACTATTTTTATAGAGTACATTATTTATAGAACGAAAAAACCCCTCATTTAGTTCCTCAATTTCCAGCATAATTAGAAATGAAAGGTGATTAGATGCAATAGTTACTTAAAAAACAAAAATGGTATTATTAGCATTTCTGAAGCTATTAATTTCGAAAGGAAATCTTTATTGAAGATTATTTATTCGTACTCAAAAACAGTATACGATTTTCTATGGAAATTATGAGACAAATAGAGTAGAGCGTCAAGAGGACCAACGTCTTGATATAAAACAAAAAAATAAGTTTGAAATGACTTAGGATAGTGAAATATATATAGGTACATGATGAATCTTTAAATAGTGTTAGTTCTAGACCTACTTTGCTTAACGTATATGAAATGAAGAGGATTAAAATAGTAATTTATTTCTATATTAAAACTTTAAGTCTATGTATATATTGTTATCAAAACGGTCAAGGTGATCTTTGTAAATGTTGAAGGTGATTTCCGTTCCATTCTAAGTGGAGTAGTTGATTGAAGTAAATCGATACGGCTCATCGGATGCCCCAGGAAAGCGCCCAGTCGGAACGGAAATCAACCCCCTCATTTTATAGTTTATCAACAATATGTATTTACATTTAATATAGTGATTTTACGCAAAAGAGTGTGTGATTATTGAGGAGCATTATTAAAAGGAGCTTATACGATGATAGCATTTGAAAATGTCACAAAAAAATATGTAAATGATCAAGTCGCAGTAAAAGCTATTAATTTAAAGATCAATAAGGGAGAATTTTTTGTTCTTATTGGACCTAGTGGTTGTGGAAAAACAACATTATTAAAGATGATTAATCGATTAATTCATTTAACAGAAGGTACCATTCGAATTAACGGTAAAAGAATTAGTGATTACAACATTCATGAATTGCGGTGGAATATTGGCTATGTCCTTCAACAGATTGCACTTTTTCCCCATATGACGATTGAAGAAAATATAGCTGTTGTACCTGAATTGAAGAAATGGAATAAACCACAAATCCAGCAACGAGTTTGCGAGTTATTGGATATGGTTGGGCTTGAACCAGATAAATATAGTCAGCGTAAGCCTAAAGAGCTTTCTGGTGGTGAGCAACAAAGGGTCGGTGTTGTTCGTGCATTAGCAGCTGATCCCGAAATCATTTTAATGGATGAGCCTTTTAGTGCTTTAGATCCGATTAGCCGCACAAAATTACAAGATGATCTTCTTGAACTTCAGCAAACGATACAAAAAACAATTGTCTTTGTTTCGCACGATATGCAAGAGGCCTTAAAACTTGGTGATCGCATATGTGTAATGAAGGATGGAGAGATTGTACAGATTGGTACTCCACGTGAAATCATAGAAAATCCTGTTAATAATTTTGTTCGAGAATTTATTGGGGTAACAGAGTATGGGATGAATACATTCAATATCCAAGCTGTAATCGAACCAATAGCTGATGAAGATAATCAAAGAAATCGGGAGAACACCATTTCTTCCAAAGATTCTTTGCATACCATTCTTCAAAAATTAGCTCATGATGAATGTTTAGGTGTGGAAGATAACGGGGAAATAATTGGCGTTGTCACAAGAGCATCGATGCTTCAGTATTTAGCGCAAGATTCCTTAGAAAGAGGTAATATAAATGGCTAATTTTTTGGGAGTGTTTAGCGAACGAAAAGGCCAACTATTGGCATCTTTATTAGAGCACATTCAAATTTCCTTCATCGCACTATTTTTTGCAGTGGTGATTGCTATTCCTCTAGGAATCTATTTAACGAATAAAAAGAAAATAGCAGAAAGTATTATTGGTATTAGTGCAGTTTTACAAACGATTCCTTCATTAGCGTTATTAGGGCTACTGATTCCATTGTTTGGCATTGGAAAAGTACCTGCAATTATTGCCTTAGTTGTGTATGCACTTCTTCCGATTTTACGTAATACATTTACTGGGATAAACGAAGTAGATCCTTCTTTAAAAGAGGCAGCGATGGCTATGGGGATGAATACGCGAAAGCGATTAGTGAAAGTAGAATTGCCTCTTGCTATGCCTGTTATCATGGCGGGGATTCGAACAGCTATGGTATTAATCGTCGGAACGGCAACTTTAGCAGCATTAATCGGAGCTGGGGGTTTAGGGGATATCATTTTGCTTGGTATTGACCGAAATAATACAGCACTTATTATTTTAGGGGCTGTTCCTGCGGCGATTTTAGCATTAGTGTTCGACTTTTTACTTAAAAAGCTAGAATCACTTTCCTTTAAAAAAACAATGACAGCATTGAGTATTATTAGTGTAGTGGCCTTATTAATGATGATCTTCCCGTTGTTAAACTTCAAAGAGAAAGAAGAAATTGTTATCGCAGGTAAGCTTGGCTCTGAGCCAGAGATTCTAATTAATATGTATAAATTGCTTATTGAGAATGAAACAGACTTAAAGGTGCAATTAAAACCTGGGCTTGGTAAGACTTCCTTTGTATTTAATGCACTTAAATCTGGTAGCATCGATATTTATCCAGAATTTACTGGTACGGCAATTTCAGAGTTTTTAAAAGAGGAAGCCATCAATAATAATCAGGAAGATGTTTATCATCAGGCGAAAGAAGGCATGATAAATAAATTTGGTATGGTGATGCTTAGTCCAATGAAATATAACAATACGTATGCATTGGCAGTATCAAAGGAAATGGCTGAAACCTATCATTTGCAAACAATTTCTGACATTAAGCCTATTCAAGAAACGATAAAAGCCGGTTTCACCTTGGAATTTAATGATCGAGAAGATGGTTATTTAGGCATTCAAAAGCGTTATGGTATTACACTTTCTAACATAACAACAATGGAGCCAAAGCTTAGATATCAGGCGATCGAATCAGGAAATATAGATTTACTAGATGCTTATTCAACGGATAGTGAAATACGTCAATATAATCTACAAGTTTTAACAGATGATCAGCAACTATTCCCACCTTATCAAGGAGCTCCTTTACTAAGGGAAGAGACGTTAAAGAAATATCCTGAGATTGAAACAGCCTTAAATAAGCTGGCAAATCAAATAACAGATGATGAGATGCGCGAAATGAATTATCGAGTAAATGTAGAAGGCCAAAACATAGAAGACGTGGCACGCGAATATTTAATAAAAGCAGGACTGCTGTAAGACGAAAATCATATGGTACAAGAAGCTAGAAAAGAGATGCTTATCTTTTATCTAGCTTTTTTTTGTTAGTTATTATCATAGATATTAAAAAGAGAATTATATACAACGAAACGACAGCAAAGTTAAAAAAACATGATTTTACATGCGACTATGTTCTTGGGTATATTATACTTATTTTCTGAAAACTAAGAGCGATACAGTTTTTTTAGTACATTAATAATTATTATTCAAAGAAAATAACTCAAAAAAGAACGAATATGGAAAATAATTGAAAATAAAAAATAGAATTGAATTATTCAATAAACAATATATGGATGGTCATTACATCGATAGTATAATTTCTTCCAGTACAAGTTGTTTTTGGACCTAAATGTGGATTAAAATGGGTATCAGCTCAATTTAAAAAGACAAATTTTGGAGGGGAAAATGAAAAAAAGTTTATTTTTAATGTCTTCGCTAATTTTATCAACTTCAATTATTCTTAGTGGCTGTGGAAAAAGCGCGGACGAAACAAAAAAAGACGATGAACCAAAGAAAACACAGGAAGAAAAAGGAAAAGATAAAGATAAAGTCCAAAAGGAAGAACCTAAAAAAGATCAAGATTCAACTAAAGGATCAGCTGACTTTGCTTCTTTAATTTCTTATATGGAAAAAGAAACTCAAGGGAAAACTAAAGTTCTTTTTGAAAACAATGAACCACAAGTACATAAAATGGAGAATGTTTCAATTTCGCTTGATGCATATTCGGTAGTAGAATTAAAAGATTTCCACACAGACTTTAATATTCCATTTGGTGAACAAACAAACGGTGGTGTCATTTTAGCAAAATATACAGTGAAGAATGACATGGATAAAGATGTGTATTACATGCCTACTTTAGACGCTACATTCACGGGTGCAACTAAAGATTATACGAATGATAAGTATTTAATTCCTGAAGAAGATCAATTACCAACAAAACTAAGCTATAAAACAGATTATTTGCTAAAAGCGGGTGAAGAGGTAACGGGATATATCGCTTATCCATTCGGTGAAACAGATTTAGCAAAAATCAATGAACTTGGTACAGTAACAGTAAAGGTATCAAAACCGTTTACTGAAAAAGAAAAGTATGACACTACTATTGGTTCGGATGGAAGATTTAATCTTGCTTTAAATACGGATGGTTCGAAAAAAGTAGCAAGTAATTCGTCATTTTATCAAGATAAAGTAACAATGGATAATATGGGCGAAAAGACGATGTTGAAGGAAAAAAGCGACATCAATGAAAGTAAGAAAATAGGGAATGTAAATGCTATTCTAGAAGGGTACCAATTTACAAAATTTACACCTAATGAAGTGGAAGCTCCTCGTTTCTCTAATTTCACAAATGGTGTCACTTTATTAACAGTGAAATTTAAGCTGGAAAATAAAGCGTCAAGTGAAATTGGCTTATCGTCTATGTCTTCGAAATTGACAGTTAATGATGGCAAGCAATATTCATTAAGCGAAGGTATGCTATTAAATTACAATTATAATGAAGTTATTAAAGCTGGCGAAACTGGCGAGCTATTACAAGTATTCGTATTAGATCAAGAACAATATGAGAAAATTTGGAAAGACAAAGCCTTTGACATCGAATTAGGTCCTATCCGAAATAAAGGAGCAGAGGATACTTCAAAAGGTAAAAAAGAAACGTTTACATTACCGAAATAAAATGCAGGAGCCCTCTCACAATTTGAGAGGGTTTTAGCTTGGCGGCAAAAGAATAAAAAAATGTGTAGCTATAAGCAAAGGCTGATTTTCACTCCGAGTTGGTGCTTTCCGCGGGAGGAGCATCAATCTTTCCATCATTAGTATTAGGGCTTTCATGTGAGAGCTGTACGTTTTTCTAAGTTAAAGCGATATGTAAGGTATGGGTGGGCTCTCAACCTAGAAATATTATAGAGCATATAGAGCATGAGGAATACTAGAGACTTGAAAAGTGAATGATAATCGGGTCTCAATTTTTTTAGCATTGTAATTGACGATGTGAAATAAGAGCTATAAAATAAAAAAGACCGTCCAGACGGTTTTTTATGCTTTTCTAGGGGGCGATTTTATGTCATCAAAAGCAGATTTAAAACGTTCACATATTATCCAAACAGCGATTCAATATTTAAAGGACAATGATCTAAGTACTTTAACTTTAGATAAAATTGCTTGTAGGGCGAACATTAGTAAGGGTGGATTACTGTATCATTATAATACGAAGGATGCCCTTCAATCAGCAATCGCTGAAACGATTTTGAACGAAGTTATACAATCCTATGAACATTTAGCAAGCCTTGAGCAAGGAACAGGGAGATTAACGAGAGCATTTATTTTAGCTTCTCAAAAAGATCTTGCGAGTGGGGCGGCTTTAAATATTGCGATTCAAATTATGCAAAACGACCATTCATCCATCTCAACAGTTTATGAATGTTTACTAGTAGAGTTGTTTCAAGATGGCTTGGAGGAATCCGTTGTTCATTTGATTCGGTTAACGATTGATGGATTGTATTATTCAAAACTATTAAATATCGCACCGATTTCCGCTAAGGCAGCAGACGGTGTCTTTGAGCAATTAATGCACATGACAAGGAAGGACTAACATACATGAGTGCTTTTGGTTTTTTATTCATTTCAATTATCTCAGAAGTTTTTGCAAGCTCGATGCTGAAACTTACAAATGGCTTTAAACGATTATTCCCTTCAATTGGTGTAGTGGTTGGATATGGAATGGCTTTTTATTTCTTTTCTCTAACATTACAATCTTTAGCAATTGGCACTGCGTATGCGATTTGGGCAGGGATAGGAACGGCGCTAACGGCGATAATCGGTGTAGTCTTTTATAAGGAATTGTTCAATCTAAAAAAACTTATGGGTATTCTATTAATTATTGTCGGTGTGGTTATTCTTAACCTTGCTGGTAGCGAACATTAAGGAGGAATTTGTAATGAAGGGTTATCTTTTTTAGCGTTATCCATTGTCAGCGAGGTAATTGCAACAACGATGCTTAAGTTTTCAGAAGCATTTACAATTCTAGGTCCATCCATAGCTGTCGCAGTAGGATATGGCATTTCGTTTTATTCATTGTCCATATGCTTAAAAACGTTACCATTAAGCCTTGCATATGCCATTTGGTCTGGCATAGGTACAGCATTAACAGTCATTGTAGGTATCGTTGTATGGGGAGATATTTTTAATCTTTATTCAGCGATCGGAATTACACTGATTATTGGTGGAGTTATTCTGCTAAATCAGGGAGACCATCATAATGCGACAACATAACGTCTAAAAAGAAACATACTAAGATTAGTAGTACAAACCAAGGCCATGGTTTGTGCTACTATTTTATTTAGTAGAAGTGAAGAAAAGTCGACCAGCCTCTGGGATC
>NZ_JBNNVG010000010.1:0-141061 GCF_050280425.1 Lysinibacillus sp. NPDC093190
TCACACCCGTTCCCATACCGAACACGGAAGTTAAGCTCTTTAGCGCCGATGGTAGTTGGGGGCTTCCCCCTGTGAGAGTAGGACGTCGCTAGGCACTTAAAAAAGTCGAGGATTTAATCCTCGACTTTTTTTGTTTTATAACATAATAATAAAGTGATATACTCATTTAAAAGTTAAAATTCACATAATTAATTTGGTTGTATAAAATATGAACGAACCGACATACCTGACGAAAAAACGGGCAAAGCAGACTGTCTGTGGAATGTTTCGGTGGGAAGCAACACTATTTGTGCCCGTAGAAACAAAAACGACTGATAGAATCAACGAACAGGTGGATAGAACGTCATCAAGAGAGATTCTTACAACTTGCTGGAATGCTCAAAAATAAAAGAGGAAGAGGCAGTCCCCAGAACGTTTCGGCGGAAGCTTCACATTGTATATTGCCTCAACATTTGATATATCCATCACTTATTGCTCAAAGAATAAAAGTCGGACGAGCTATATTGGCGAATTTTAACTTCTTTCAGCAAGTGTTTTGAGCGAAAGCGAAAGCCGATTCCGGACGCAATTATACCGAGGCATAATTGAGTTTGAAGATTGAAGTTAGGTCTATAATACATATCGTGCTTTAATAATGGGGGAATTAAAAAATGAGGCGTAACATTTTTTCTGCTATATCTATATTTTCCTTAATGATTACATTCTTTATGTTTGGCTATGATTCATCAAAATGGTATGGTAGTTTTTTTAATTTCCTTTATGATCTAAATATATTTACGCCATTTGTATTAGGAGGATTAGGAATAATTAGCGCAATTTTGGGTATTAAAGGCGATATCCGTATGGTTTTGATTGTACTCAATGCTTTTTTAATGTTCCTGTTCCTAGGTGCATATTTAATTGGAATCTACGGATTTCAAAATCCTTAATAAAGAACTGCCGAGTTTATTTTTCTGCAGTTCTTTTAATTTGTCTTCGAATAGTAACAATAAAGATATAATTCTTTTTTAAAGCTGATCACCAAAAGTTGAGAATGATATTTATTAAAACGTATGCTATGGATAAAATTGATTGGAGTGGAGGCTAGGCGACTCATTGGAGATCACAGCCTCACAGATGAGACCCTGGAGTGAGCAGGCAGAGGAACGAAGGCTAAAAAACATCACATCCTGTGATAACGCCTTCGTGACCAACATCGTGCCGCTTTCGCGCGCTGCCCCAATCGGCTCATCGGACGCACCTAGGAAAGCACCCAGTCGAAACAGAAATCAACCCTATGTTATGGTGAAGAGCATTTTATTAATAGATCTACATACTAAATGAAGAATTCTCAAGGTATAATGGAATTCATACAAGGGAAAATAATTGGAAACAAAGATTGAAAGGAAGAAAGAGTTGGGAAAAAAACAAATTTGGTATGAGGTAGAAGAAAACGAGTCGATTGAAGATTGCTTGGCGAGAATGCGTCGAGATGGTTATATGGCAGTGGGAAGAAAAGAAGAACCGATTTTTCACTTAGTCGATGGAGAACCAACGTATTTACGTCAAAAAATACAATTTAAAGCGATGTTATGGCAAGAATCTGAGTGGATTTGACTAAAATCCGAACGTTTACAAATGACTAAAATAAATTGTTCGCATTTTTGCATTGACGATAGTGGAATGACTTGTTAAAATATGAGAAGGAAAAACAAATAAATCCCACATATATGCTAGAGGATTGGCTCTAGTGTCTCTACCCGGCACCGTAAATGCTGGACTATGCGGGAAAGCACTTTTGGCATGTTACGGGAAGGTTTGTGTGCAGAAATGTACATTTGCATATTCTTTTCATAATAAGTCCTCAAGTAAACTGCTTTCACGTGTATGGTAGGGAGTAGTTTATTTGGGGATTTTCTTTGTTATAAAAAGTAAAGAATGTAGCTATAAAATATTTTGATCATTTTTCTAACGTTAAGAAGGAGCGACAATCATGAATCCGAAAATCGGTGTCATTATGGGGAGTTCAAGTGACTGGGAAACAATGAAACATGCATGTGATATTTTAGATGAATTACAGGTACAGTACGAGAAAAAGGTTGTATCTGCACATCGTACTCCTGATTTAATGTTTGAGTATGCAGAATCAGCACGTGAGCGAGGTATTCAAGTAATTATTGCTGGTGCAGGTGGAGCTGCGCATTTACCTGGAATGGTAGCAGCTAAAACAACGTTACCGGTAATCGGTGTACCTGTGCAATCCCGTGCTCTTAACGGTCTTGATTCTTTATTATCAATCGTTCAAATGCCTGGCGGTGTACCTGTAGCAACAGTAGCGATTGGCAAAGCGGGAGCGACGAATGCAGGCTTGCTGGCAGCGCAAATTTTATCGACAACAGATGTAGAGCTTGCTAATAAACTAGATGCTAGACGTGAATCCACAAAGCAACAAGTACTGGAAAGCACAGGTGACTTAGTGTGACAAAGATCATTTATCCAGGGCAGACGATAGGCATTATCGGAGGAGGGCAGCTTGGCCGTATGATGGCACTTGCTGCTAAAGAAGCAGGCTTTAAAATCGCCGTTCTTGAACCATCAATGGATTCACCAGGTGGACAGGTGGCAGATGTACGTATTGTAGCCCCATATGATGATGAGGCAGCTTTAGAAGAACTTGCCGAGGTAAGTGACGTTATAACGTATGAGTTTGAAAATATCGATTATGATGGCTTAAAACGTTTAACACAAATGGCTTACGTCCCACAAGGAGCAGAGCTAGTACGCATCACACAAAACCGTGTGACTGAGAAAGAAGCGATTGTGAACGCAGGTTGTCCAGTAGCCCCTTATTTGGTTGTAAATACATATGAAGAATTACTAGCCAATATCGATAGGATTAGTTATCCTTGTATAGTCAAAACAGCAAGAGGTGGCTATGATGGCAAGGGGCAGCAGCTTTTAAAATCTACAGAAGACCTACCGTTAGCAAAAGGGCTTTTCTCACATTCACAATGTATTGTTGAAGGATTTGTACCTTTCGTTAAAGAGGTGTCTGTCATTGTTCAAAGAAACGGTAATGGTGAATCATATTGTCAGCCAGTTGGAGAAAATATTCATGTTCATCATATTTTACATGAAACGATCGTACCAGCTCGTATAAAAGAGGAAACATCACTGACTGCAGAGCGAGAAGCCTTTAAAATTGCTGATTATCTAAATTTAGTAGGGACATTAGCTGTAGAAATGTTTGTATTAGAAGATGGTGGAATTGTTATTAATGAATTAGCACCAAGACCTCATAATTCAGGTCACTATTCTATAGAAGCATGTAACGTTTCACAGTTCCACCAGCATATACGTGCTGTTTGTGGTTGGCCATTAAGTAAACCACAACTTTGGGCACCATCTATTATGGTAAATGTTTTAGGGCAGCATGTCATGCCACTTAGTAACTCAATTGCTAAATATCCTGAATGGTCTATACATCTTTATGGGAAAGCTGAAGCTAAGGTGAACCGTAAGATGGGCCACGTAACGATTATGACAAAAAACTTAGAAGAAACACTACAACAAATCGAGAGTTCTGGCATTTGGTCAGAATAGAAGGAGAAACGCAATGATCGAACGTTACACAAGACCCGAAATGGGCGCAATTTGGACAGAACAAAATAAATATCAAGCTTGGCTAGAAGTTGAAATTTTAGCATGTGAAGCTTGGGCAGAAATTGGAGACATTCCGAAAGAGGATGTAGCTAAAATTCGTGAAAATGCTTCTTTTGATGTTAATCGTATTTTAGAGATTGAAAAAGAAACACGTCATGATGTAGTAGCATTTACTCGTGCCGTTTCTGAAACACTTGGTGAAGAGCGAAAATGGGTACACTATGGTTTAACTTCAACGGACGTAGTTGATACAGCCCTTTCTTATATAATTAAACAAGCGAATGATATTTTACGTAAAGACATCGTGAATTTCATTGATATTATTGCAGCAAAAGCGAAAGAGCATAAGCACACGGTTATGATGGGACGAACACATGGTGTTCATGCTGAGCCAACAACTTTCGGTTTAAAACTAGGTTTATGGTATGAAGAAATGAAGCGTAACCTAGAACGCTTTGATGCTGCGGCAAAAGTAATTGAAACAGGAAAAATGTCTGGAGCAGTTGGTACATATGCCAATATCGATCCTCGAGTTGAGCAATATGTATGCGATAAATTAGGACTAACAGCATCACCTATTTCAACTCAAACATTACAACGTGATCGCCATGCTCAATATTTAGGTGTGTTGGCATTAATCGCAACATCAATAGAGAAATTTGCAACAGAGATTCGCGGCTTGCAAAAATCTGAAACGCGTGAAGTTGAGGAAGCATTTGCAAAAGGTCAAAAAGGCTCGTCAGCGATGCCTCATAAACGTAATCCAATCGGATCTGAAAACATGGTTGGTATGTCACGTTTAATGCGTGGCTATATGGTAACAGCTTATGAAAACGTAGCATTATGGCATGAGCGTGATATTTCACATTCATCTGCAGAGCGCGTCATTTTACCGGATGCAACGATTACACTTAACTATATGTTAAATCGCTTCGGTAACATTGTGAAAAACTTAACAGTATTCCCTGAAAACATGAAACGTAATATGGGTCGCACTTTTGGTTTAATTTACTCTCAACGTATCTTATTAGCACTTATCGATAAAGGGTTAGTGCGTGAGGAAGCGTATGATACAGTACAACCTTTAGCGATGCAGGCGTGGGACGAGCAAGTTCAGTTCCGTACGTTAGTCGATGCAAGTGAAAAAATTACATCGTATTTAACGAAGGAAGAGCTAGATGAGTGCTTTGACTACAACTACCATTTACAGCATGTAGATATGATTTTTGAGCGTCTTGGACTTAACTAATATGTACTAATATTTATTGAGTAGAGTCACTAGCGGATGTTACAGAATTGAATCGTATACGTACGATTCAATTCTGAACAATACGCGTGTATTTCATAATATCAGGGGGAGTAACGAAATGACTAAAGGTCAACTTTTGTATGAAGGTAAAGCAAAAAAATTGTATACAACAGAGGAGCCAAATGTGTTACTCGTTGAATACAAGGATAGTGCAACAGCGTTTAATGGTGAGAAAAAAGAAGAAATTGAAGGCAAAGGCGTATTAAATAATCGCATTACCTCTTTAATTTTCGAAAAATTACAAGCAAACGGAATTGCGTCACATTTCGTAAAACAATTATCTGATACGCAACAGCTTGTAAAAAAGGTAGATATTATTCCAATTGAGGTCGTAGTTCGTAATATAGCGGCAGGTAGCTTAGCGAAACGTCTTGGTCTCGAGGAAGGTACACCATTAAAACGCCCAATCGTTGAGTTTTATTATAAAGACGATGAGCTAGGCGATCCGCTCATTACAACGGAGCATATCGACGTACTTGATCTTGCAACACCTGGGGAAGTGACAGCCATTTATGATGGTGCACTTGTAGTGAACAAAGTTTTGCAACCACTATTTGCAGATGTCAACGTTACACTAATTGACTTTAAATTAGAGTTCGGACGTGACAATGACGGAAATGTACTACTGGCAGATGAAATATCACCAGATACATGCAGACTTTGGGATGCAACTACAATGCAAAAGTTAGACAAAGATGTCTTTCGTAGAGACCTTGGTAATTTAACTGAAGTTTATACTATTATACTTTCTAGACTCGGAGGCAAATAACAATGAAAAAAGTTAAAATTTACGTAACATTACGTGAGAGCATTCTTGATCCACAAGGTTCAGCTGTACAAGGTTCTTTAGTGAAAATGGGTTACGCTGAAGTAGAAGATTTACGTATCGGTAAATATCTTGAACTAACAATTAAAGATACAGAACGTGATATTGATACTCTAGTAAAAGAAATGTGTGAAAAGGTTTTAACTAACGTTGTAATCGAAGACTACCGCTACGAAGTCGAGGAGGCTAACTAATCATGAAATTCGCAGTACTCGTTTTCCCTGGGTCAAACTGTGATATCGATATGTATCATGCGATTAAAGACGAGCTAGGTGAAGAAGTAGAATATGTATGGCATACAGCAACAGATCTAAGTGGCTTTGATGGCATTTTAGTACCGGGAGGCTTCTCATACGGGGATTATCTTCGCTGTGGTGCGATGGCCAACCAATCTAATATTATGGCAGAGGTTAAGAAGGCAGCAGATGCTGGTAAGCCAGTATTAGGAGTATGTAATGGCTTCCAAATATTAACTGAAGCAGGTTTGTTACCAGGTGCATTACTTCGTAACAAAAATTTGAAATTCATGTGTCGTACAATCCAGCTAAAAGTTGAAAACAATAATACATTATTCACAAACCAATATGAGCAAGGCCAAATTATCAATATTCCAATCGCACATGGTGAAGGTAACTACTACTGTGATGAGGAAACTTTACAACAATTAAAAGATAACAATCAAATCGTGTTCACATACTCAGGCGAAAATCCAAACGGTTCTTTAGAAGATATCGCAGGGATCATAAACGAGCGCGGCAATGTACTAGGTATGATGCCTCACCCAGAGCGAGCTGTCGATGCACTGGTGGGCGGAGCAGACGGTCTAGCAGTATTTAAATCAATTGTGAAGCAGTGGAGGGAAAATCATGTCAACAACTAAGTTTGAGCCAACAGCACAGCAAATTAAAGATCAAAAATTATACGCTGGTATGGGGATGTCAGACGAAGAATTTGCAAGGGTAGAAGGTATTTTAGGACGTCTACCAAACTGGACAGAGACAGGTCTTTTCTCCGTAATGTGGTCTGAGCACTGCTCATACAAAAATTCAAAACCAGTGTTACGTAAATTCCCTACAAAGGGTCCACAAGTTTTACAAGGTCCAGGTGAAGGTGCTGGTATCGTAGATATTGGTGACGAACAAGCAGTTGTATTTAAAATGGAATCACATAACCACCCATCAGCAATTGAGCCTTATCAAGGTGCTGCTACAGGTGTTGGTGGTATTATCCGTGACGTTTTCTCAATGGGCGCACGTCCAATTGCGATGCTAAACTCACTACGCTTTGGTGAATTGAAATCAGCGCGTGGTAAATATTTATTTGAAGAAGTAGTTGCTGGTATCGCAGGTTACGGTAACTGTATCGGGATTCCTACAGTAGGTGGCGAGATTCAATTCGATCCTTGCTATGAAGGCAACCCACTAGTGAATGCAATGTGTGTAGGTTTAATTGACCACAAAGATATTCAACGTGGAATCGCAGCTGGTGTAGGGAATACGGTAATGTATGTGGGTGCTAAAACAGGTCGTGACGGTATCCATGGTGCAACATTTGCATCTGAGGAGTTAACAGAAGAATCTGAGAACCAACGTCCAGCTGTACAAGTAGGAGATCCATTTATGGAGAAACTTTTACTTGAAGCATGTTTAGAAGTTGTAAAATCTGACGCGCTAGTAGGTATTCAAGATATGGGTGCTGCTGGTCTTACTTCTTCATCAGCAGAAATGGCTTCTAAGGCTGGCTCTGGTGTAGAAATGAACTTAGACTTAGTACCGCAACGTGAGACAGGCATGACAGCATATGAAATGATGCTATCTGAATCTCAGGAGCGTATGCTACTTGTTGTGAAAAAAGGTCGCGAAGATGAAATTAAAGCGATTTTCGATAAATATGATTTAGATGCTGTGGCAATTGGTCGCGTGACGGATGATAAAATGCTACGCCTATTACATAATAGTGAAGTTGTAGCTGAAGTACCTGCTGATGCACTTGCAGAAGATGCACCGGTTTATCATAAGCCATCTGCGGAGCCTGCTTACTATGCTGAGTTCCAGGCGATGGAAAACACAGAACCGATGGTAACAGATTACAAAGAAACATTAAATGCACTTTTAAAAGCCCCAACAGTCGCTTCAAAAGAGTGGGTTTACGATCAATATGATTATCAAGTTCGTACATCAACAGTCGTTGCACCAGGTTCTGATGCAGCAGTGATCCGCGTTCGCGGTACGAACAAAGGATTAGCGATGACTACTGACTGTAACTCTCGTTATATTTTCCTAGATCCAGAAGTAGGCGGTGCCATTGCTGTTGCAGAGGCGGCTCGTAATATCGTAGCATCTGGTGGTACACCATTAGCGATTACTGACTGCTTAAACTTCGGCAATCCTGAGAAACCAGAAATCTTCTGGCAAATTGAAAAATCAGCTGATGGTATTTCAGCCGCTTGTACAGCACTGAATTCACCAGTAATCGGCGGTAACGTGTCTCTTTATAACGAGCGTTCTGGTGAAGCGGTTTACCCAACACCGACAATCGGTATGGTTGGACTAATTGAAGATTTAGCACATGTGACAACTCAAGAAGTAAAAGCTGCTGGTGATGTAGTATTTGTGATCGGCGATACAAATACTGAATTCGGTGGTTCGGAGCTTCAAAAATTATTAAATAATGGGGTTATTTCAGGGAAAGCACCAGCTATTGACCTACAGATTGAAGCTGCACGTCAAGAAGCATTGCTTAAAGCGATTAAAGAGGGAATCGTACAATCTGCACATGATGTAGCAGAAGGTGGTCTTGCAGTTGCGCTTGCTGAAACAACATTTAGCTCAAATGGCTTAGGCCTTGATGTGACATTAACAGGCTCTGCTACAACAGCATTATTCAGTGAAACACAATCTCGTTTCGTTGTAACAGTGAAAGAAGAAAATGCAGCTGCATTTGTAGAAATTGTAAAAGACGCAATGAAAATCGGTGTCGTAACAAACGATGCGCTTGTTAAAATCAACGGTGACAACGGTGTGCTTGTAGAAGGTACAGTGGAGGAATTCCGTTCTAATTGGAAAGGAGCAATTCCATGCTTGCTGAACTCAGAGGCTTAAACGAAGAATGTGGGGTGTTTGGTATTTGGGGCAACCCGAATCCCGCACACCTTAGTTATTACGGGCTTCATGCTCTTCAACACCGTGGCCAAGAAGGCGCTGGGATCGTCGTTTCTGACGGTCAGCATCTTCGCGCGGTGAAAGGCGAAGGACTAGTTAATGATGTTTTCAACGAAGAGAAATTAAAGGCAGTGGACGGAAAAGCTGCAATTGCCCATGTCCGTTATACGACTGCTGGAGGAGGCGGTATTGAAAATGTACAGCCGTTATTATTCCACTCGTCAACTGGTAGCCTTTCAATTGCTCATAACGGTAATTTAGTCAATGCAACGCACTTAAAACAGTACTTAGAGCGTCAAGGGAGTATTTTCCATTCTAGCTCCGATACAGAAGTGCTAGCGCATCTTATTAAGAAAAGTTCGCATTCACCATTCCGTGCAAAGGTGAAAAATGCCCTCTCATTATTAAAGGGTGCGTACTCGTGCTTAATTATGACTAAAGATGAAATGCTTGTCGCACGTGATCCACATGGCTTACGTCCATTATCTCTTGGAAAGCTAGGAGATGGTTGGGTAGTGGCCTCTGAAACTTGTGCATTTGATTTAATAGGTGCGGAATTTGTTCGATCTGTTGAACCTGGTGAATTATTAATTATTAACGATGAGGGTGTAAAATCTGATCGTTTTGTAGATATGGATAAACGTGCCATGTGCGCGATGGAGTACGTTTATTTAGCACGTCCTGATTCTGATATTGATGGTATTAACGTCCACATGGCGCGTAAACGTATGGGCAAACAGCTTGCTCGTGAATGTGCCCATATTGAAGCTGATGTTGTAACAGGTGTCCCTGATTCAAGTATTTCAGCTGCAATCGGCTTTGCAGAGGAAAGCGGTATTCCGTATGAGCTAGGTCTTATTAAAAATCGTTATGTAGGTCGTACATTTATCCAACCAACACAGGAATTACGTGAACGTGGAGTGAAAATGAAGCTTTCTCCTGTTGTTCAAGTCGTAAAAGGTAAACGAGTAGTGATGGTGGACGATTCAATCGTTCGCGGTACAACTTCACGACGTATTGTAAAAATGTTAAAAGATGCAGGGGCGGCAGAAGTACATGTTGTGATTTCTTCGCCACCGATGACAGACCCTTGCTATTACGGCATCGATACTTCGACACATGAAGAATTGATTGCATCTAGCCACAGTGTAGATGCAATTCGTGAAGCTATTGGAGCCGATTCGCTAACATTCCTATCCGTTGAAGGCATGGTGGAGACGATTGCAAGACCATATGAAGATGAAAACCGTGGATTATGCCTAGCGTGCTTTACAGGTAAATATCCAACAGAAATTTTCCCAGATACAATCTTACCACATGAAAAAGAACTATTACGTTAAGAAAAACATCAAAACACGTCTAGCAATGAAGACAAATCTAGATTCAGATGTGCGCCAAGGCGATTTGGATGATAAGGAGGAACTCTGCGTGTCAAAAGCATATGAACAAGCAGGTGTAAATATTGAAGCAGGCTACGAAGCCGTAAAACGAATGAAGTCTCACGTTGAACGAACAAACCGTCTAGGTGTGATGGGCACGTTTGGTAGTTTTGGCGGTATGTTTGACTTGTCAGAACTAAATCTTAAGGAACCTGTTCTTATTTCAGGTACAGATGGTGTTGGGACAAAGCTAAAGCTAGCGTTTATGGTCGACAAGCACGACACGATTGGTGTGGACTGTGTAGCGATGTGTGTCAATGATATCGTAGCGCAAGGTGCAGAACCATTGTACTTTTTAGATTATGTAGCCCTTGGCAAGGCAGAGCCAGCGAAAATTGAGCAAATTGTAAAGGGCGTTGCAGATGGCTGTGTGCAATCTGGTGCGGCATTAATCGGTGGAGAAACTGCAGAGATGCCTGGTCTTTACGAAGAAAATGAGTATGATTTAGCTGGTTTTGCAGTAGGAGCCTGTGAAAAATCAGCCATCGTAACAGGTGAGAACATCGTAGAGGGTGACGTGCTTGTTGGGATTGCTTCAAGTGGGGTGCATTCAAACGGTTACTCATTAGTGCGAAAAATTGTTTTTGCAGATAATCAGTACACAGTTGATTCGATTGTGGAAGGCTACGAGGATCTTGGTCCTATCGGGGAAGCTTTGTTAGTGCCAACAAAATTATATGCGAAACCTGTACTTGCAGCTTTAAAAGCAGCAGACGTTCATGGCTGTGCACATGTAACGGGCGGTGGCTTTTATGAAAACCTACCACGCATGATGCCAGAAGGTTTAGCAACTGAAATTGACTTAGGTTCTTGGCCAATCTTACGTATTTTTGAGTTTTTAAAAGAAAAAGGACAGTTAGAGGAAAAGGATTTATATAACGTCTTTAACATGGGCATTGGCTTCGTGTTAGCTGTACCAGCAGCTGAAGTAGAGAAAGTGCTTGCTACAGTAGAAGCTAATAGTGAAAAAGCATACAAAATTGGTCGCGTAGTGAAAGGCGAAGGTGTTGTATTCAATGGCTCACATGATGGGAGTTTAGTGTAATGACGGCACCAACCAAAATTGCCGTTTTTGCTTCAGGTAGCGGCAGTAACTTTCAAGCTATTCAAGAGGCCATTGAACGTGGTGAACTACATGCAAAGATTGAACTTGTTGTGACAGACAAGCCTAGTGCATTTGTAGTGACACGTGCTGAGAACTATAGTATTCCAGTGCTAGCTTTAAGTCCGAAAGAGTTTTCTTCAAAAGCAGATTACGAGACTGCTATTATCGAGGCTCTCCATGAAAGTCATGTAGAATGGATTGTGCTTGCAGGTTATATGCGCTTAATTAGTGAAGTATTACTAACTGCATACCCACATCGCATTGTGAATATTCATCCTTCATTATTACCGGCTTTCCCTGGTAAAGATGCCATTGGTCAAGCGATGGAACACGGAGTTAAGATAACTGGGGTAACAGTCCATTTTGTAGATGAAGGTATGGACACAGGGCCAATTATTGCACAAGCGGCAGTTCAAGTCGTTGAAGGTGACCGTGAGGCAACAGAAGCGGCAATTCATCAGAAAGAGCATGTACTCTATACAAAAGCTTTAGAGCACTTATTAAAGTAATTCAGTGGTGAGGAGTTAGGTCTTCTGTAACAATACAGCCTAACTCTACGCTATCAATAATAGCAAGACATATTCGTGGCAAACACGATAAAATTGGTTCATCACCAAAAGATGTGGATGACTTTTGTTAAAACGTCTACTATGTAAATAAGTTGATTGGAGTGAAGGCTGGGCGACTCCTTGGGGATTAGCGATAGGGGAACGAAGGCTAAGAGCATCACATCCTGTGATAACGCCTTCGTGACCAACATCGTGTTGGCCCGAGACCCTGGAGCGAGCATCGCGAGTGAAGCGGCTCATCGGACGCCCCCAGGAAGCTCTGCTCTGCGCGAAAGCGAAGCGTCAGCGGCAAATGTTTTCTGTAGCGAAAGCAAAGCGGCAGCTACAAAGCGCCCAGACGGAACGGAAATCAACCACACGTTTTGGTGATGATCCTAAAAATTAGGAGGATATTGTTGTGACAAAACGCGCATTAATCAGTGTTTCCAATAAAGATGGTATTTTAGAATTTGCAAAAGAACTAGTAGCATTAGGTTATGAAATTTTATCAACTGGTGGTACGAAAAAAATGTTACAAGACAATAATGTTGCCGTAACAGCAGTAGATGAAGTAACTAAATTCCCTGAAATTTTAGATGGTCGTGTAAAAACGTTAAATCCAATGATCCACGGTGGACTATTAGGAAAGTTTGACGATGCTTCTCATCAAGCACAAATGAATGAGCATGGAATTGAGCCAATTGAGATTGTTTGTGTCAATCTTTACCCGTTCGTTGAAACAATTTCAAAGCCTAATGTAACATGGGATGATGCGATCGAAAATATCGATATCGGTGGTCCAACAATGTTACGTTCTGCAGCAAAAAACCATCAATATGTAACGGTAATTGTGGATAGCAATGACTATGCGAACATATTAGAGGAACTGAAAGCTAATGGTGCAACGACTATTGAAACACGTCGTAAGTTGGCTGCAAAAGTTTTCCGTCACACAGCCGCTTATGATTCATATATATCAAACCACTTAACGGAAGAAGAGTTCCCAGAGAGCTTAACAATGACATATGAATTAAAGCAAAACTTACGCTATGGTGAAAATCCTCATCAAAAAGCGGCATTCTATCAAAAACGTCTAGGCTCTGATTTTTCACTAGCTTATGCTACGCAATTGCATGGTAAAGAATTATCATACAACAATATTCAGGACGGGAATGCAGCATTGCAAATTGTCAAAGAGTTTGAAATGCCTGCAGCGGTAGCTGTAAAGCACATGAATCCTTGTGGTGTTGGAACGGGCGCCACATTAGAAGAAGCGTTTGATAAAGCATATGAAGCAGATTCAACATCTATATTCGGTGGTATTATTGCTTTAAATATGGAAGTAGATGCAGCAACTGCTGAAAAATTAAGCCATATCTTTTTAGAAATTATCATTGCACCAGCTTTCTCTCAAGAAGCACTGGATATTTTAATGAAGAAGAAAAATATTCGCTTATTAACAATTCCTTTTGAGCAAGCAAAACAAGACAAATTCAATGTTGTATCAGTTGAAGGTGGTCTTCTTGTACAAGAACCAGATCGCTACGGTTTTTCTAATGCAGATATTAAAGTTGTCACAGACCGTGAACCGACAGCACAAGAATGGGAAGCATTACAACTTGGCTGGGCAGTTGTGAAGCACGTTAAATCTAATGCAATCGTCGTGACAGATTCTCAAATGACACTTGGCGTTGGTGCTGGTCAAATGAACCGTGTTGGAGCAGCTAAAATTGCTTTTGAGCAAGCAGGCGAAAAAGCAAAAGGTGCAGCACTAGCATCAGATGCATTCTTCCCAATGAGCGATACTGTAGAAGCAGCTGCAGCGGCTGGTATTACAGCTATTATTCAACCAGGTGGCTCTATAAAGGATCAGGATTCAATCAATAAAGCGAATGAATACGGCATTGCGATGGTATTCACTGGCGTACGTCATTTCAAGCACTAAAATATCCAAAAACTAGACCGAGATGGGCAACATCTCGGTCTTATGCACAAAGAGGAGGATTCCCTAAAATGAAAGTATTAGTCATTGGAAGCGGCGGTCGAGAACATGCTATCGCCAAACAATTTAGTATTTCACCATCTGTTAATAAAGTATTTGTAGCACCTGGTAATGATGGTATGCGAGGCGATGCAGAAGTTGTAGCGATTGATTCAATGGACTTTGCAGGCTTGGCGCAATTTGCTAAAGAAAATGCAGTAGATTTAACCTTTGTTGGGCCTGAGCAACTACTTGCTGAAGGAATCGTGGATTTCTTTACAACTCGTGGCTTACGAATATTTGGTCCAACAAAGGAAGCAGCACAAATCGAAAGCAGTAAATCATACGCTAAGGATATTATGAATAAATATCATATCCCAACAGCAACCCATGAAACGTTTACTGAAGCAGATAAGGCTATTGCATATATTAAAGAACAAGGTGCTCCAATCGTTATCAAGGCAGATGGTTTAGCAGCTGGTAAAGGTGTAGTTGTAGCAATGACTGAAGATGAAGCGATTGAAGCTGTAGAGGATATGATTGGGAACCAACGTTTTGGTGAATCATCTTCTCGCGTTGTTATTGAAGAATTCCTGGACGGAGAAGAATTCTCCTTTATGTCATTTGTCCATAAAGGTCAGATTTATCCAATGGTCATAGCGCAGGACCACAAACGTGCCTATGATGGCGATAAAGGACCAAACACAGGTGGTATGGGTGCCTATTCGCCAGTACCTCAAATTTCTCAAGAAATAGTGGATGTTGCTTATAAGACGATTGTTGAACCAACTGTGAAAGGTATGGAGGCAGATGGTGTATCGTTTACAGGGATATTATATGTAGGATTGATTTTAACGAAAAATGGTCCAAAAGTGATTGAATTTAATGCACGCTTTGGTGATCCAGAAACACAAGTAGTTTTACCACGCATGGCATCCGATTTTGGTGCATTTATGACAGCATTGATGGATGAAAAGCCATTTGATTTGCAATGGTCTGAAGAAGCAATGCTGGGCGTCGTGATTGCCGCAGAAGGTTATCCTGGGGACGTTGAAAAAGGAAATGCATTACCTAACCTAGAGGCTCTATCAGCTTCACACGCAGTATTCCATGCAGGTACAAAGCTTGTAGATGAGAACTTTGTTGGTAACGGTGGCCGAGTTTTATTAGTTGGCGCAAAGGCATCTACTTT
The DNA here is from genome assembly GCF_050280425.1 of Lysinibacillus sp. NPDC093190. NCBI lineage: Bacteria > Bacillati > Bacillota > Bacilli > Caryophanales > Bacillaceae > Lysinibacillus > Lysinibacillus sp. NPDC093190. The sequence goes on from NZ_JBNNVG010000010.1 coordinate 15,204, forward strand.
AAAAGAAGCACAAGAAAAAGTATACGCAGGTATTGCAACTGAAAAATGGAACAATTTCTTCTACCGCAAAGATATCGGTTGGCGTACTTTTAAATAGTAGTTGTGTAACTATAGGGTTATAATTGCCCGATAAAATTTGTTTACATTTTACTTAAGTTTATCACCATAGCGTGGGGTTGATTTCCGTTCCGACTGGGCGCTTTGTAGCTGCCGCTTTGCTTTCGCTACAGAAAACATTTGCCGCTGTCGCTTCGCTTTCGCACAGAGCAAAGCTTCTTGGGGGCGTCCGATGAGCCGCTTCACTCGCGTTGCTCGCTTCAGGGTCTCATCTGTGACGCTGATCCCCAAGAAGTCGCCAAGTCTCCACTCCAATCAACTTATATACAAAGCATATGTTTTAATAAATGTCGTCTCAAACTTTTAGTATAAATCTAATTGGAAGAAGCTGTTTTTCCGTTGCGATCTACTAAATGATTAGTAAAATAAATCAAGCGTGTTGATTAGGGAAATATAGGTTTATTATTGAGTGATAAAAGGATTTTTTTGTTGATATTTTGCAATGTATGCCCATTTTAACTGATTGTAGCGTAGGGCTACTCGACTCCCGCGGGAAAGCGAGACAGACGAGACCCTGCACGGAGCGTAGCGGAAGAAGCGGCTCGTCGCTCGCCCGCAGCGGAAATCAGAGCCTTCTAATTAATTAGGACGGATAAAGAATGGTTAAACAACACACTTGAAATTAAATATTTTATCATGCAATGAAACTTCTTATTGTTTTCAAACGTATGATTTAAAAAGGGTGAGAGCCGTCTCAACTGTACAGTTGAGACGGCTCCTTTGACTAAGAAGGATTTTGTGCTTTATTTGTAGAACTTTTACTTTCTGAGGAATTTTGATTTGAAGTGCTGGAGTCAGATTTTGACGCAGTTGCGTTTGATCCTGACGTATTTCCAGATATAGCGGAGGAGAAATCCTTCATGAGTTTATCGATTTGTTCAGATGACATAGAATTTTGGCCGCTGAACATACTTTGCATAGAAGAGTTGCTGTTGCTGTTGCTATTGCTGTTGTTCATAGCACTCTGCGTACAAGAGCCCAGTAAAGCTTTAGTTGGGCAATATTTAAAGATACCCTCAGCCATTTTCATGGCACCAAATGCAATCATCAATCGACCTCTCGTACAGTTAGGATTTCTTGCGACCCTAGCGATACCAAATGCCGTTAAACTTGTACCCATGGCAAAGCGACAAAAGGCATTTTTTTCGCTTAAATTCGTTTCTTGCATCATAATATTTCCTCCTTTAGTCATTGTGGAAAAAATAAAGCGGGGTGCACTTTGCTTTATGAAAGTGCTGTGTTACGATTGAAACAAGATGATTGCATAAAGCACTAATTTTATGAAAATAAGCGTTTATGCAGTAGTAGTATGTGATTTCACGTAGGATTTACACAATGAAATTTTACGTAATTTAGGAAGGGGCGAATAGAATGGATCCAGTATGGAAAATTACAGAATTACGTCAGCAATTAGCTGTTATAGATGGAAAAAAAGCACCGGATATTGTATTAAAAAATGCACGTTATTTACATAGCATGCTCAAACAATGGATAGTAGGGAACATTTGGATTTTAGGAGATCGTATTGTCTATGCTGGTGATAGAATGCCTCCGTTATTAGAAGGGACAGAGGTGGTCGATTGTAAGAATAAAACAATTGTACCAGGATATATTGAGCCACATGTTCATCCGTTCCAGCTATACCATCCGCAATCTTTTGCTGATTTTTGTGGACAGCTAGGAACTACAACTTTTATTTCAGATAATTTAAGCTTCGTTTTATCTTTAGAAAATAAGAAAGCGTTTTCAATACTAGATAATTTGAAAGAGCTACCATTTTCATTTTATTGGTGGACTCGTTTTGATTCGCAAACTGAAATGGAACAGGAGGAAGAGATTTTTTCTAATACGTCCATTTTAGAATGGCTAGAACGAGAGGATGTTTTACTTGGAGGAGAATTAACCGGATGGCCAAAGTTGTTACGTGGAGATGACCAAATGCTCTATCGCATGCAAATGGCTAAGGGCAAAGGTAAAAAAATAGAAGGGCACTTCCCTGGCGCATCAGAGCGAACTTTAGCACGTATGAAGCTACTTGGTGCAGACGGTGATCATGAAGCTATGACCGTGGAAGAAGTAGAGCGACGCATTATGCAAGGATATGCAGTAACGCTGCGTCATTCTTCAATACGTCCAGACTTACCACATCTATTAAAGGGAATAGTCGAAAAAGAGCTACCTATTTTTGATCATTTAATGATGACAACAGATGGCTCACCGCCTTCTTTTCATGAGGATGGTGTGATGGATAAATGTATTCAAGTAGCCTTAGATGCAGGTATAGCACCAATAGATGCTTATCAAATGGCTTCCTATAATGTGGCACGTTATTATAATATGTCCAATTTACATGGCTTTATCGCAACGGGTCGATTTGCTTCGCTAAATATTTTACAAGATGAAATGCATCCAGTTCCTGAGAGCGTACTATCGAAGGGTGTTTGGTTAAAACGCGATGGAGAGCAAGTGCAAAAACTTGCTGCAATCGATTATTCAGCGTTACCTGCATTTGACTTAGATTTTTCATTAACATCTCATGATTTTCAATTCTCGATGCCTTTTGGAATTGAGTTAGTAAATGATGTTATTACGAAACCATATAACTCATTAATTACTAGAGAAGGGCAACTTGCAGATCATGATGAATGCTATTTAATGCTCATTAATAGAGATGGCAATTGGCATGTTAACACGATGATTAAAGGTTTTGCTACTAGTGTTCAAGGTTTTGCCTCATCTTATTCGAATACAGGCGATATTTTGCTGATCGGAAAAAATAAAGACGATATGATCAAAGCCTTTGAAGAAATGAAGGCAATGCGTGGTGGTATTGTACTTGTTGAAAAAGGTGAAGTAATTGCTGCTGTTCCTTTAACTATTGGCGGTCTTTTATATGATGGAGATGTTAAGGAGCTAACAGAAAAAGAGAAGTACTTAAAACAAGCATTAGCGGAACGTGGTTACCACTTAGGAGACGCAATTTATTCTTTACTATTCTTACAATCGACACATTTACCATATATCCGTATAACACCAAAAGGGATTTTTGATGTTATGAAGAATAAGTTATTATTACCAGCAGTGATGCGCTAATAGAAGTTTCCCTATGGTAGATGTAATTGATAAAAAGGAGAGTAATGCTTGTGTTCAAATCGAAGAAACTATTTATCGCAATGGCTTTTAGCACCTTATTGATAGGAGGATGTTCAAAAGATTCGTCGGAAGTGAAGGAATCGAACAAGGTTGACGATGGAACAGCTATTGAAGAGCCTGTTCAAGAAGGAGCGTTTGTTGCTCCGTTAACAGGTGAAGCTGTGAAGGAAGAAATTACGCAACGTCCAATTATTGTTACTGTTAATAATCACCCGAAAGCACGTCCACAATCAGGAATAGAAGCGGCAGATATCATTTATGAAATGCTAGCAGAAGGCAATGTTACGCGTTTATTAGCAGTTTATCAAAGTGAGCTGCCAGAAAATGTAGGGCCAGTACGTAGTGCTCGATCTTATTTTGTTGATCTTGCGAAAGGCTATGGTGCATTTTACGTAGCACATGGCTATAGCCCAGAGGCAAAATCGATGCTTACTAATAATGTAGTCGACAATATAAATGGTATGGATTATGATGGCACACTTTTTAAACGTTCAAAAGACCGTGTTGCTCCACACAACTCGTATATTACGTCTGAAAATATATTAAATGGAGCGAAAAAAGTGGGCGCTTCAATGAGTTACCATGAAAAAGTACAAGAGGCTTTTTATGAACCCGATGAACGTGGTAAAATAGGCAATGAAACAAGTCGAGTGGACATTTACTACGGAAATAGTGAGTATTTCCATAATTCGTATTTGTATGATAAGCAAAGTAATCGTTATGGACGACAATCGGCTGGCGTTGACACAAAGGATATGTTAACAGGCGACACATTATCATTTTCAAATGTTCTGTTTTTTGAAATGAAACATCGAACGATTGATAATGAGGGGCGCCAAGAAATTGATTTAACTTCTGGTGGGAAAGCGTATGTATGTCAAAATGGCTATATGAGAGAAGTCAAATGGGCTAATATTGATGGAATACCAATGGCTGTAGAAGAGTCTGGTGAGCTTGTAAAGCTAGTACCAGGGAAGTCTTGGGTAAATTTCGTACCAACTTCACCAGGGTTACAAGCAATGGTGAAAACGCAGCCTTAAAGGGAGGAAGATTGCATGCAAATCGAAAAAATTCGAGGGCATCAAACAGATCAATTATTTAAAGCAGTGTTAGAGCTGAAAGACATCGAAGAATGTTATAAATTTTTTGATGATTTATGTACGATTAGTGAAATTCAATCGTTGGCACAACGCTTTGAGGTTGCGCATTTACTACGTTTAAAGAAAACCTACGAATCCATTAAAAAGGAAACAGGTGCAAGTACAGCAACTATTTCGCGTGTACGTCGTTGCTTTGATTATGGGAATGATACATATGATGAAATGTTAGGTCGTTTGTATCCAGATGAAAAGCCGTTTCAAGCACCAAAAGAATAGTAGGTAAAGAGGCTGGGTAGAGTTTTTACCCAGTCTTTTTCATTTTTTTGTAGACAGTCATAAGCTATACTTGTAAACGAATAGATAGAAAATGATAGGTGGTAAAATAGATGGATTATTTAGAATGGAGACATGTGTTCAAGCTAGACCCGGCTAAAGATATTTCAGATGAGGCGTTAGAAAGAATTTGTGAATCAGGTACAGATGTTATTATAGTCGGCGGAACAGACGGTGTAACTTTAGATGGCGTATTAGATTTACTTGTTCGTGTAAGACGCTTTGAAGTACCAATAGCGCTTGAAATTTCTGCGATTGATTCAGTAACACCAGGTTATGACTATTATTTCATTCCAACCGTGTTGAATAGTGATGATCCAAAATGGATTAAAAATCTACACCATGAAGCAATTAAAGAATATGGAGATATTATGGTATGGGATGAATTAGTCGCTGAAGGTTATTGTATTTTAAACCCGACTTGTAAAGTAGCGGAAGTAACGAATGCGAAAACTGATTTATCCATTGATGATGTTGTTGCCTACGCCCGTATGGCTGAAAATTTCTTTAGACTACCTGTATTTTATGTAGAGTATAGCGGTACTTATGGCGATATTGAGGTTGTAAGAGCTGTGAAAAATGAACTGAAAAATACGCGACTGTTTTACGGTGGCGGCATTACATCTGCTAAGCAAGCAGCGGAAATGGCAAAATATGCAGATACAGTAGTAGTTGGTAATATTATTTATGAAGATTTAAAAGCCGCACTTGCGACTGTTAAGGCTGTAAAAAATAATATATAATCTAAGAACAAATGTTTGTAAGGCGGTGCGAAATGGAACAGTTAACGAAAAACTTATTAGCAGGTATGAACCCTGAGCAGGAAAATGCGGTAAAAACGACTGAAGGACCGCTTCTAATTATGGCGGGTGCTGGATCAGGGAAAACACGTGTATTGACACATCGTATAGCATACTTAGTAATCGAAAAAGAAGTATACCCATCAAAGATTTTAGCAATCACATTTACAAATAAAGCTGCACGTGAAATGCGAGAGCGTATAGATGGCATTCTCGGTAATGGAACTGGCGATAGTATGTGGGTATCGACATTCCACTCGATGTGTGTGCGTATTTTACGACGCAATATTGAGCAGCTTGGGATATCACGTAACTTTTCAATTTTAGATTCTACTGATCAGCTATCGGTTATTAAAAATGTTATGAAGGATGAAAATATTGACACTAAACGTTTTGAACCTCGTGCGATTTTAAATGCGATTAGTTCAGCTAAAAACGAATGTAAAACTGCGGACGATTATGCAGGTCAAATCAATGAAAACAATCCTTACGAAAAAACGATTGCCCGTGTTTATAAAGGTTATGAAAAAAGACTACGCCGCAATCAATCACTCGATTTTGATGATTTAATTATGACAACTATTACATTATTTAAGCGTGTACCAGAAGTGCTTGAATACTACCAAAATAAATTCCAATATATTCATGTAGATGAGTATCAAGATACGAATAAATCTCAATATTTACTCGTTCAGCTGCTTGCCAAGAAATTCAAAAATATTTGTGTTGTAGGTGATTCAGACCAATCGATTTATCGTTGGCGTGGTGCGGACATTGGCAATATTCTTTCATTCGAAAAGGATTATCCAAATGCTAAGGCCATTATGCTTGAGCAAAATTATCGTTCAACAAGACGCATCCTACAAGCGGCAAATGACGTCATTCAAAATAATACAACACGTTATCCAAAAGAACTGCGTACAGAAAATGCAGAAGGTGAAAAAATCGTATTGTACAAAGCGTATAACGAGCAAGAAGAAGCGCAATTCGTTGTACAAACAATCCAACAGCTTATTCAAAAAGAAAATCGTTCGTTTGATGACTTTGCGATACTATATCGTACAAATGCTCAGTCCCGTGTGATGGAGGAAGTGCTTGTTAAGTCCAATATGGCTTATCAAATAGTTGGAGGTACCAAGTTCTATGATCGTAAAGAGATTAAGGATTTACTCGCCTACTTACGCCTTATTGCCAATAATGATGATGATTTATCACTCGCACGTATTATTAATGAGCCGAAGCGTAGTATAGGTGCAACTTCCTTTGAAAAAATGGCGCGCTATGCGATTGAACAAGAGCGCTCTATTTTTGATGCAATGAATGATCTTGTGTTCATGGGTCTTTCTGGGAAGGCAGCTAATTCAGCTGAGCAATTTTATGCAATGATTAAAGGCTTTACAGAGATGCAAGATTATTTATCGGTGACAGAAATTGTAGAGCAGGTCATTGACAAATCTGGTTATCGTGCAATGCTCCAAAACGAAAAGACGATTGAAGCGGAAAGCCGATTAGAAAACATTGAAGAGTTTTTATCAGTAACAAAGGCTTTTGAAGAGCGCAGTGATGATAAAAGCTTAATTGCCTTTTTAACAGATTTAGCTCTAATTGCAGATATTGATGCACTTGATAAAGATGATACATCGAAGGGCAACATTATTTTAATGACGATGCATGCCGCAAAGGGCTTAGAATTCCCTGTCGTCTTTATCATTGGGATGGAGGAAAATATCTTCCCGCATTCTCGTTCACTTGATGATATGGATGAAATGGAAGAAGAAAGACGATTGATGTATGTAGGCGTGACGCGTGCAGAGGAACGTTTATATTTAACTAGTGCACAAAGTCGTACGATTTTTGGTCGTTTTAGTTATAACAATATCTCACGTTTCTTAGGTGAAATTTCGGAAGATATTACAGAATCGATATCCAAAGGTGGTACGAAGCCTGAGGTTCCGTTTGCCTCTAGTAATCGTTCAGCAGGCGGTTATCAAAAACGTACATCTGGCGCAATTCAGAAAACACAGCCTGCAACAGCTCGTTTACAAACAACTGGTGGAGACCAATTTGGCTGGAAGGCTGGAGACAAAGCGATCCATAAAAAATGGGGAACAGGTATGGTTGTTAGTGTAAAAGGTGAGGGTGATAGTACAGAGCTAGATATTGCCTTTCCACAGCCTATAGGTATAAAGCGATTACTAGCACAATTTGCACCTATTGAAAAAGGGTAAGCGGGGGAACTTAAATGAACGAAATCGAACAGCGCATTGTGGAGTTAAATAAATTATTGCATGAATACGGTCATGCCTATTACGTGTTGGATAAACCTGTCGTAGCAGATAGTGTTTATGACCAATTATTACATGAACTTATTGCATTAGAGGAAGCGAATCCGTCACTCATTTACCCAGATTCACCGACACAGCGTGTTGGCGGAGCAGTGGTAGAAGGCTTTAAAAAGGTGACTCACGATTACCCTATGCTAAGTCTGTCAAACGCTTTTTATGAAGAAGACTTACGTGAATTTGACCGTAAAGTGCGCCAAGCAATCGGTGATAACTTTTCCTATGTTTGCGAGTTGAAAATTGATGGTCTTGCCATTTCTTTAAAATACGAAAATGGCGTTTTTGTACAAGGAGCAACGCGAGGAGACGGTGTTGTAGGGGAAGATATTACAGCAAATTTAAAAACGATTCGAGCAATTCCTCTTCGATTGAAGGAACCACTTACAATTGAAGTACGTGGCGAGGCGTATATGCCTAAAAAATCATTTGAAAAATTGAATACCCTACGTGCTGAAAATGGAGAGGAATTATTCGCTAATCCACGAAATGCGGCTGCCGGCTCTTTACGCCAGTTAGATCCTAAAATAGCAGCGAGTCGTCAACTATCAACCTTTATTTATGCAATTGGGGGAGATGGTGAGGCATATGGTATTGACGGCCACGCAGAGATGCTCGATTATTTAGAAGGACTAGGCTTCCCATCAAATAAAGAGCGTCAACGCTGCTCAACGATTGAAGATGTACTAGCCTTTATCGAAAAATGGACTGAAAATCGTCCGAATTTAGCCTATGAAATTGATGGCATTGTTATTAAGGTGGATCGCTATGCACAGCAGGATGAACTTGGTTATACGGCAAAGAGTCCACGTTGGGCTATTGCTTATAAATTCCCTGCTGAGGAAGTAGTGACAACATTACTTGATATTGATTTAACGGTTGGGCGTACAGGTGTTGTTACACCAACTGCTATTTTATCGCCTGTTCAAGTGGCAGGTACGACGGTTCAACGTGCATCATTACACAATGAGGATTTAATTCGAGATAAAGATATCCGACTAGGAGATACAGTCATTATCCGAAAAGCCGGAGACATTATTCCTCAAGTTGTAGGTGTAATACTGGAGCAGCGCCCTGAGGACTCAGTGCCATATGTAATGCCTGAAAATTGTCCTGTTTGTGATAGCGAACTTATTCGTATTGAAGGAGAAGTGGCATTACGTTGTGTAAATCCAGCATGCTTTGCACAAATTGCTGAGAGCATTAAATATTTCGTATCGCGTAATGCTATGAATATTGACGGTCTTGGTGATAAAGTCGTTGAGCAATTATTACGTGCAGATTTAATCCATGATATCTCTGATTTGTATCACTTAACTGTAGAACAGCTTGTCGAGCTTGAGCGTATGGGAGAAAAATCAGCGACGAATTTAGTCAATGCTATTCAGGCTTCCAAGGAAAATTCGATGGAGCGTCTACTAATTGGATTAGGTATACGACATGTTGGTGAAAAGGCAGCAAAAATCGTTTCAGAGGAGTTTGGAACGATCGAAGCGGTAATGGCAGCAACAGAGGAGCAACTAGTGGCGATTCATGAAATCGGCGATAAAATGGCTTCATCGCTTGTCGAGTATTTTTCAAATGAGGATGCACGTGCAGTCATTGGGCGCCTTGCTGAAGTAGGTGTCAATATGATGTATAAAGGTAAAAAAATAGAGGTAGCTGTAGGGGATAATCCTTTTGCAGGTAAAACAATCGTATTAACTGGTAAACTTGAGCAATTGACACGTAACGAAGCAAAGGCGAAAATAGAAGAGTTAGGTGGTATTGTTACAGGCAGTGTCAGCAAAAAAACTGACCTTGTCATTGCGGGAGCAGATGCTGGTTCTAAACTAACAAAAGCCGAGCAGTTAGGTATTGAAGTTTGGAATGAAGACGGCCTGATCGAACAACTTAATCTCGTGAAATAATGGGAAATATCAGGCTCGTCACCACACGTTATGGTGATGATCCAAATATTATAGTAAAGTATGATGAATTGTCCTAGCTACTTGGTGGAAAGTATATGTCTCCATAGGTGGTATGACAATTCGCCGAGCAGAATATTATTTCAGTAAAGGAGTACAAAAATAATGAAGTCATTTCGACTCATTCCAGCAATTGTCGCTGCTGCAATGCTAGTCGGCTGTGTGCCTTCTAATAAGAAGGAGACAGAGCTTACACAGGATACGCAACAGGAAAAAGCGGAAACAACGATTATTCCAAGCATACAGATTGATGAATCATACTATAGAACGCTAACACCTTATAAACAAAGCGCTAGCAGAGGATTAGTAGTTTCAAATATCTTTACGAAATATGATATGAAGGAAGTAGAAACAGGTTTAATGCGTCTTTCTCAAAATGAGTTTGACACAGAAAACTACTTCTTCCAAGAGGGGCAATATTTAGCGGAAAGTACAGTGACAGATTGGCTTGCACGTAGTTCACAAACGAAGGAGGGTTTAAATCCTCCAACGACGGACTCAATGCCGGCAGAAGAACGTGCAACAAAGGCTCCAATCTATTTATCACATATTGTTGAACAAAATTATTTAACAAAAACTAGTGATAACAAAGTAAAATTAGGTGGTATTTCGATAGGACTTTCCTTAAACTCTATTTATTACTATCAAAAAGAAAAGTATGGGGATTACTATGAGCAGCCAATTCCGGAGGCAAAACTTGTTGAGCAAGGAAAGAAGATGGCCGCTGAAATTGTGTCTCGCTTAAGAACTCGTGATGAATTGAAAGATATACCAATTGTAGTAGGTTTGTTTAAACAAAAAGCTCGCAATGACATTATTCCAGGAACGTATTTTAGCTATGGCGTAGCAAAAGCAGGACAAAACGACGTAGCTGATTGGAAAACTAATGATGAAGAATATGTACTGTTCCCAACAAGTGAAACACAGGATGTATACCGAGATGTTAGTAATAACTTTAAAAATTTTAAACAAGATGTAGATAAATACTTTTCTAACTATACTAGTGTAATAGGAACAGGTTTCTATCAAAATAAAAAAATTCAAAAGCTAACGATTGAAGTGCCAATCCAATTCTTCGGCAAGCTTGAAATTATAGGCTTTACTCAATATTTAACAGGTGTTCTTATCAATCAATTTGCTAACATCAATGTTGAAGTAAATATTACCTCAATTAACGGTCCGGAGGCATTAATCGTAAAGAATGCCAACGAAAAAGAACCATACGTCCATATCTATTAATTTATAGTCAGCCTCGTGCTGACTATATTTTTTATGGGAAGAAAAATGAGTTCGTTGGAAGAATTAATCAGAGTGTTGGATAGACTCTTTAGAGTGAAAGCGACGGAAAGATTCGTCAGATCGACGGATAAAGTCTTCAAATCGACGGAAAGAAACAAGGGCGACGGATAAAGTCTTCGAAAAGACGGAAAGAAACAAGAGTGACGGATAGTCCCGCTGAAGAGACGGATAGAAAAGCGAAAGCGACGGAAAGATTCGTCAGAGCGACGGATAAAGTCTTCGAATCGACGGAAAGAAACAAGGGCGACGGATAGTCCCACCGAAGAGACGGATAGAAAAGCGAAAGCGACGGAAAGATACCCCGGAGCGACGGATAGAGTCTTCGAATCGACGGAAAGCCCCCCTGTCTCAAGAGCGCAGCACACAACCCATGCCCTACTCCTGAAAAGCGAAGTCTATATGAAGGACTCGAAAAGCAGTCCCTAAAGACAACACTTCGTCATAGTAGTGAAAGTTTCTTTATTTTTGGTGAAAGTTGTGATTTTTAATATGAAAAATGTTATGATTATTTGCATGGTTAACTTTATTCAACCCTATTGTTATCGACAAAAACAATGAATGGAATGAGTATTCGGAGGTGTGAAAAATGGCAAAATTAACAAAAGAAGAAGTTAAGCACGTTGCAAATTTAGCACGTCTTGCAATTACGGAAGAGGAAGCAGAGAAATTTGCTGAACAGCTTGGTAAAATTACGGACTTCGCAGAGCAATTAAACGAGTTAGATACAACGAATGTTGAACCAACAACTCATGTTTTACCACTAGTAAACGTAATGCGTGAAGATGTGGCAACAAAAGGCTTAGACCGTGAAGTAATGATGTTAAACGTAAAAGAACAAGAAGATGGTCAAGTAAAAGTACCAGCTATCATGTAATACTAAAACATAGGAGGATTCCTCATGACGTTATTTGAACGTTCAGCAAAGGAGCTACAAGCTGACATTAAAGCGGGTAACCTAACAATCGCTGATTTAACAAAAGAAGCATACGAACGTGTGGCGAAGCTTGACGGCGATGTACAAGCTTTCCTTGCTTCAAACGAAGAAAAAGCAACTGCACAAGCAGCAGAAATGGACAAAGTGCCATTTGAAGAGCGTGGACCACTTTTCGGTCTTCCTATCGGTGTTAAAGATAACATCGTTACAGAAGGTTTAGAAACAACTTGTGCTTCTAAAATTCTAGAAGGCTTTATGCCAATTTACGATGCAACAGTAGTTAAAAAGCTACGTGAAGCTGGTATGGTCACTATCGGAAAATTAAACATGGACGAGTTTGCAATGGGTTCTTCAAATGAAAACTCATACTATAAAACAACAAAAAATCCATGGAACTTAAACCACGTACCGGGTGGATCTTCAGGTGCGTCTGCAGCAGCAGTTGCAGCAGGTGAAGTTCCATTTTCACTTGGTTCTGATACAGGTGGTTCAATCCGTCAACCAGCTGCTTATTGCGGTGTTGTAGGAATGAAGCCTACATATGGTCGTGTATCTCGCTTTGGTCTAGTTGCTTTTGCATCTTCTTTAGATCAAATCGGGCCAATTACTCGTAATGTAGAAGACAACGCTCTTTTACTTGAAGCAATTGCAGGATTAGATGCAAACGATTCAACTTCTGCAGACGTAGAAGTACCAAACTACGCAGCAGCCCTTACAGGTGACGTAAAAGGCTTACGTATCGCTGTACCAAAAGAATTCCTTGGTGAAGGTGTTGGTGAAGCGGCACGTCAATCAGTGCTTGATGCATTAGAAGTATTAAAAGGCTTAGGTGCTACAGTAGAAGAAGTATCGCTTCCTCATTCGAAATATGCACTTGCAGCATACTATATTCTTTCTTCTTCAGAAGCGTCTTCTAACCTTTCTCGTTTTGATGGTATCCGTTATGGTTTCCGTGCAGAAAATGTTAATAATTTGATGGACCTTTATAAAGAAACACGTGCACAAGGCTTTGGTGATGAAGTAAAACGTCGTATCATGCTAGGTACTTACTCACTAAGTGCAGGTACGTATGATGCTTACTACAAAAAAGCTCAACAAGCACGTACACTTATCAAAGCAGACTACGACAAAGTATTTGAAGACTTTGACGTAATCATTGGACCAACTGCTCCAACACCAGCATTTAAAATTGGTGAAAACGTCGATGATCCAATGACGATGTATGCAAATGATATTTTAACGATTCCTATGAACTTAGCTGGTGTGCCAGCCATCTCAATCCCATGTGGTATTGAAAATGGTCTACCACTAGGCTTACAAATTATCGGTAAATACTTCGATGAAGCAACAATTTACCGTGTAGCTCATGCTTTCGAACAAGCAACGGAGTTCCATAAACAAGTTCCTCAAATTTGGGAGGGAAAATAACATGAACTTTGAAACAGTCATTGGTTTAGAAGTACACGTTGAGTTAAAAACAAACTCAAAAATCTTCTCACCAGCACCAGCTCACTTCGGTGCTGAACCAAATACAAATACTACAGTTATCGACCTAGGCTATCCTGGTGTCCTACCTGTACTTAATAAAAATGTTGTAGATTTCGCAATGCGTGCAGCACTTGCACTAAACATGGAAATCGAACAAGAAACAAAATTTGACCGTAAAAACTACTTCTATCCAGATAATCCGAAAGCATATCAAATTTCTCAATTTGATAAGCCAATCGGTAAAAACGGCTGGGTTGATATCGAAGTAGATGGTTACACAAAACGTATTGGTATTACACGTCTTCATATGGAAGAAGATGCTGGTAAACTGTCTCACAGTGGCGACCACTCTTTAGTTGACTTTAACCGTCAAGGTACACCACTTGTAGAAATCGTTTCTGAGCCAGATATTCGTACACCAAACGAAGCGTATGCGTATCTTGAAAAAGTAAAATCAATCATCCAATATGCAGATGTTTCAGACTGTAAAATGGAAGAGGGATCTTTACGTTGTGATGCCAACATCTCAATCCGCCCATACGGTCAAGAAGAATTCGGTACGAAAACAGAGCTTAAAAACCTGAACTCTTTCAACTATGTTCGCCGTGGTTTAGAGCACGAGGAATTACGCCAAGCTGATGTCCTTCTTTCAGGTGGTGTAATTGATCAAGAAACTCGTCGTTTCGATGAAAAAACAGGTAAAACAATTCTGATGCGTGTGAAAGAAGGAACAGATGATTATCGCTACTTCCCAGAGCCAGACTTAGTTCGTCTATCAATCGATGATGAATGGTTAGAGCGAGTAAAATCAGAAATTCCAGAGCTTCCAGATGCTCGTAAAAAACGCTATGTTGAGGAATTAGGCTTAACGCCATATGATGCAGGAGTTCTTGTTATTTCAAAAGAAATCTCAGACTTCTTCGAGGCAATGGTAGTTAAAGGTGCGGATGCAAAGCTTTCAGCAAACTGGCTTATGGGTGATGTTTCTGCATACCTTAATGCAGAACAAAAAGACCTTAAAGATACTGCATTAACGCCAGAAAACCTTGCAGAAATGGTGAAATTAATCACTGACGGTACAATTTCTTCTAAAATCGGTAAAAAAGTATTTGCTGAATTAGTAGAAAAAGGCGGTTCTGCAGCAGAAATCGTTAAAGCAAAAGGTTTAGTTCAAATTTCTGATGAAGGTGCATTACTTGCTATCGTTACAGAAGTTCTAGACAACAATGCACAATCAATCGAAGACTTCAAAAACGGTAAGGATCGCGCTATCGGCTTCTTAGTTGGCCAAATTATGAAAGCCACTAAAGGTCAAGCGAACCCACCAATGGTCAATAAATTATTACAACAAGAAATTGCAAAACGTTAATTGCAATTGCAATAGAAGGCCAAGAGAGCAAATTCGTTTTCTTGGCTTTTTATTTTAAAAATGAATACATACAAAAGACTCTTTGGGGTATCTATACAAGATAATGGCTATGACAAGCATAGTGCCAAAAGGCAGTCAGAGGGTCGCTATGCAAGTTACATCGAGATATTTAATTTATGATGATATGACTAAAAAATACCAAATTAGCACTTAATAGTTGTCTTCAAAGAGTATTCATAGCAAAATATAGTATAGAACATGATATAACTTTAGGAGGTCAATCAATGAAAACTGAACAACAATATTTCGATGATGCGATTTCGATTCAACAATATATGGATAATATGACGACGTTAAAAGAGGAGAGCTTCCGTATTTATGATGGCTTCGAAGTGCCGCTAAATGATGGTTTTATCGAACTGCTGAAGGACAAGCATCTAAAAATTTTAACAATTACTGAGGACTGGTGCGGGGACGCAATGTTAAACAATCCAGTTATTCGCCGAGTTGCAGAGGCAGCAGGTATAGAAATGCGCGCAGTACTTCGTGATGCTGATACAGATTTAATTGATCGCTATTTAACAAATGGTGGCCGTGCAATTCCGGTTTATATTTTATTAGATGATGTTGGTCAGGTTGTTGGAAAATGGGGTCCACGTGCACCAGAATTACAAGAACTAGTAGTGAGTAAACGAGCTACTTTACCTGATAAAGAAGATCCTACATTTGAAGATGCACAAAAAGCGCTATATGCTGAAATTCGTGAAGAGAATATTACGAATAAATCATATTGGACATTTGTTTATGAGGATTTTAAAAAGCAAGTAACAGCTGCATTACAGTAATTTAAAATTATAAGGCTGCATGTCAGAGAATGAGGACGAGCCTTGCATTCGGTAATTATTGTAAAATTAATGCAACATTTAAACGAATAATTCGTTGAAAAAAATAGAATCTTATGAAGCAAAGAAGGTATGTTATGAAACGAGCAAGAATCATTTATAATCCTACATCTGGGCGTGAAGTGTTTAAAAAGCATCTACCAGAAGTACTGGCAAAATTAGAGGTAGCAGGCTATGAGACATCTTGTCACGCAACAACCTGTGAAGGCGATGCAACCATTGCAGCAAAGGATGCAGTAGAACGTGGCTTTGATATAATCATTGCAGTTGGCGGAGATGGCACATTAAATGAAGTTGTTTCAGGTGTTAGTCCATTTGAGAATCGCCCGAAAGTAGGGTTAATTCCGATGGGCACAACGAATGACTTTGCCCGTGCCGTGCATATTCCCCGAAATATTGAAGCTGCCGTTGATATCATTATTAAAGGTGAAACGTTGCCGGTAGATGTTGGTTTATTAAATGGGGAACGCTATTTCATCAATATTGCCGCTGGCGGACGTATTACAGAGTTAACTTATGAAGTGCCAAGTAAAATGAAAACAATGCTAGGACAGCTAGCTTATTACGTAAAAGCAGTCGAAATGATCCCATCGATCAAAGCTTCCCATATGCGTATCGAATATGATGGCGAAGTGTTTGATGGGGATGCCATGATGTTTTTATGCGGCTTAACAAATTCAGTGGGTGGTTTTGAAAAGCTTGCACCTGACGCAAGTATTAATGATGGCTACTTTACTTTATTAGTATTGAAAAAAGTAAGCCTGCCTGAATTTATTCAGCTTGCCGCAATGGCATTAAGAGGTGAGCATTTGAATGATGATCGTGTGATTTATAAAAAGGCAAGTGTCGTAAAAGTATCTACTGAAGATGAAATACATTTAAACTTAGATGGTGAGTATGGTGGAGATGCACCTGCTACATTTGAAAACTTAAAGCGCCATATTGAAATTTTTGTTCCACTAGCAGATATTCGTGAGGAAGACCGTATGTAGTGAACATTAAAACTGGGCTCTACTCAATTTAGGAGGGAGCCCTGTTCATTAGTGGTTGAAATTGGCAAAATACCTATATATAGATATAAAAAATTCTAATAATTGGTATTGTGAATGAATTAAGAAAAATGTTTGGCAAATGTGCGTATATTACTTGAACAAAATTTGAAACCTTTATAATAGGCCGAAATTCCGGTCCATTATAAAGGTTTTTTTCGTTGCAATAGTGGAAAATGGGGGTAGAGATAAGGGAAAGGAAGTGTTGCCTTTGTATAAGTCACAGGAAAGAAAGCTCATTTGGCTAAGCTTTGGTGTTGGAATTATCATGCTACTTTCCATACTTGGAAGAATATTTGGAGGTTAGGGGGGCAATGAAATGGTGAATGAATCAGCAGTCTTTTGGAGTAGAGCATTAACGGAGCTAACCTTATCGTTCCATATTATTTATGCAACGATTGGTGTGGGTGTCCCATTAATGATTATGGTTGCACAATGGACTGGGTATAAAAAGAACGATGAGCACTATATTTTAATGGCAAGACGTTGGGCACGAGGTTTTGTCATTACAGTTGCAGTCGGAGTTGTAACAGGGACAGCAATTGGCTTACAGTTGTCTTTACTATGGCCGAATTTTATGCAGCTTGCCGGCCAAACAATTGCATTACCACTTTTTATGGAAACGTTTGCATTTTTCTTTGAAGCCATCTTCCTAGGCATCTACTTATATACTTGGGATCGCTTCGATAGTCAGAAAAAGCATATGCTACTATTAATTCCCGTTGCTGTCGGTGCATCGATGTCAGCTGTGTTTATAACAATTGTCAATGCGTTTATGAATGCGCCACAAGGATTTGACATTGTGGACGGCCAGCTTGTGAATATTCAACCTTTTTTAGCCATGTTTAATCCAGCGATGCCGACAAAGGTAGCGCATGTTCTCGTTACAGCCTACATGACGTCCGCATTTGTGTTAGCATCTATTGCAGGATACCGTCTACTTAGAGGTTCTAAGCATGTATACCATAAAAAATCCTTATACCTACTTATGAAGATTGGTCTGATTTTCTCCATTGCATCAGCGATTATTGGAGACTTTTCAGGTAAATATTTAGCAGAATATCAGCCAGAAAAACTAGCTGCAGCTGAGTGGCATTTTGAAACGGGGGATAAAGCTTCCCTTATACTATTCGGTGTATTAAATGGTGAAGAAGTAAAATATGCTATTAAAGTACCTTATGCTTTGAGCGTTTTAGCACATAATAATCCAAATGCAGAGGTAATTGGCTTAGATCAATTTGCTGAAGAAGATCGACCACCACTGTATATTCATTACCTTTTTGATCTCATGGTGATGATTGGCATGTTCATGGCATTCGTTTCACTGCTTTACGTAACCGGGAAAGCACGTGATTGGCAGTTTATTCATAGACGTTGGTTTAGATGGATTGTTGTTGCAGGTGGACCACTTTCCATTATTGCGATTGAAGCAGGATGGTGGCTTGCTGAAGTTGGACGACAGCCTTGGATCTTATATGGATTAATGCGAACACCAGAAGGGGCCACAACGAGTGACCATGTGGATTTAATGATGCTATTGTTTACAGGTGTGTATGCCGTATTAGCAGTAGGCAGTATGGTGGTTTTAATTCGTATGTTCAAAAAGAATCCAATTGAGCGAGAAATAGAAGATCGCCATGCTGAAAAAGGCGGTGACATCTTATGACATTAGAGATTTTAGGTATTTCAGTTTTATGGATTTTCCTATTTGGCTATGTCATTGTAGCTTCAATCGATTTTGGTGCAGGCTTTTTTAATGCCTATAGCCTACTTATCGGAAAAAATCATATTTTAACGAATATTATTAAGCGTTATTTATCACCTGTTTGGGAAGTAACCAATGTCTTTTTAGTATTCTTCTTTGTTGGGATTGTTGGATTTTTCCCACAAACAGCGTTCTATTATGGAACGATATTACTTGTCCCAGTTAGTATTTCGCTAGTGCTCCTTGCAATACGAGGCTCCTACTATGCGTTTGAATCATATGGCGCACGTGGACATATCGGTTATACGCTGACGTATGGTGTAGCAGGCTTACTCATTCCAGCCTCACTCTCTGTTGTATTCGCGATTGCTGCTGGTGGCTATGTTGATATTGTTGATGGGCAACCTGTCCTAAACTATTGGACATTGTATACGAGCCCATTTGCTTGGAGTATTGTCGTGTTGAGCATTGCAGCTGTACTTTATATTTCAGCCGTGTTTTTAACTTGGTATGCTCATAAAGCAAAGGATAGAGAAGCCACAAATTTAATGAGAAGATACGCACTTGCTTGGGCGATACCATTAATGGTGAGTGCGCTCGGCATTATGTACGAAATGAAATTTATCAACCCTGAAAGTTACAATCATATGATTAATTTATGGTGGATGTTTGCCATTTCAGCCGTGTTATTTATTATTACTGTAGTATTAATATGGATGCGAAAAAATTACGGTCTTGCGGTTGGATTATTGATTGCCCAATTTGCAGTGGCATTCTTCGCATATGGGATCGCACAATATCCATATTTACTATATCCGTATTTAACAATTTACGATAGCTTTACAAGTACACAGATGGCGATTGCACTCGTCATTGCGTTTATTTTAGGACTGTGTCTACTGATTCCATCACTGTTCTTGTTGTTGAAATTATTCCTCTTCAACAAAAAATATGTGACAGGAAAAGAAGACAATCACGCATAGGAGGGATACAACTATGGCAAGTTTTTTGATTTTTTATGCACCATTTATAGTCGTCATCCTAGGTGTAGTCGCAGCTTTCTGGTGGGCACCTAGAGATTACCATACAGTAAGGAAAGTGGGAAAGAGTCGCGAATAGCGGCTCTTTTTTCTACTCGTGTAAAGGGGAAGATGTATTTGTTCGGGTGCTCAGGTAGGCAGGGCAGATCAATTTGTTTACCTGAGCAGTTTGGGGTGAGAGCGGATCACATTCCTGTCGTACCTGAGCAGTTTGGAGGGAGAGCGGATCACATTCTTGGTCTACCCGAGCAGTTTGGAGGGAGAGCGGATCACATTCTTGGTCTACCCGAGCAGTTTGGAGGGAGAGCGGATCACATTGTCAGCCTACCCGTGCAGTTAGGGAGTAAAGCCGATCACATTCTTGTCATACCTGATCAGTTTGAAGTCAAACCAGATCACTTTCTTGTTGTACCCGAGCAGTTTAGAGGCAAACCAAATCACTCGACACACCCGAGCAGTTAATATTAAGCCTTGTTCTTTTTTCATCCGCCACAACATGCTACAATAAAGAAATTGAAATGGAGGATGTACGAATGTCAGCACCCGTGAAAAAAAATGACCGACTAACAGTTTATATAGAAGATTTAACACATGATGGCAATGGCGTCGCAAAAGTCGATGGCTATCCATTATTTATCCAAGGTGCACTTCCTAATGAAAAGGCGGAAGTACATGTTTTAAAAACGTTAAAAAATTACGGCTTTGCGAAGGTTGCAGAAATTCTCAAGCCATCGCCAGATCGTGTAGATGCACCTTGTGAATATTTCAAGCAATGTGGCGGCTGCCAATTACAACATCTATCGTATGAAGGCCAGTTAAAATGGAAAGAAAACATGGTGCGTAATGTCATGCAGCGCATTGGTAAAATTGATGCGCCTGTTTTACCTGTGAAAGGTATGGAAGAGCCTTGGCATTACCGTAATAAGGCACAAATACCTTTCTCCTCAAATGAAGCGGGACAAGCTATTGCTGGCTTCTATAAAACGAAGTCTCATAGCATTGTGGATATGGAACGTTGCTTAATTCAGACAGGGGAAGCGGACGCTATTCTTGCAGGTTTTAAAAAGGAATTAGCAGCAATCGGTATTCGACCATATAACGAGCAAACACATGAGGGAATGCTGCGCCACGTAGTTATTCGTAAAGCACGAGCAACTGGTGAAGTTATGGTTGTTCTCGTAACTAAAAGGAAAAAATTCCCGCAAAAAGAAGCCGCTGTTGCGACAATCCAGAAGCTAGTCCCGAATGTCACATCTATTATGCAAAACGTTAATAGCGACAAAACGAACGTTATTTTCGGCGATGAAACCGTGAATCTGTGGGGCAAGGACGTTATTATTGATACAATTGGCGATGTTCGCTTTGAAATTTCAGCCCGTTCATTTTATCAAGTAAACCCTCAACAAACGGAAGTCTTATACAAGCAAGCTTTAGACTATGCTGACTTACAGGGTGATGAACGAGTAATTGATGCTTACTGTGGTATAGGCACCATTTCATTATTCCTTGCACAAAAAGCAAAGGCTGTTATGGGTGTTGAAATTGTACCGCAAGCGATTGAAGATGCGAAGCGCAACGCAGAATTAAATGGTTTCACTAATACGTATTTTGAGGCAGGTCCAGCAGAGGAAGTAATTCCACGTTGGTATAAGGAAGGCAAAGAAGCGGATGTTTTAGTAGTTGACCCACCACGCAAAGGCTGCGATGAGGCACTTCTAAAGACAATTTTAGAGCAACGTCCAAAGCGTGTTGTTTATGTGTCCTGTAATCCAGGTACACTAGCACGTGACCTTCGAATTTTGGAGGATGGAGGGTATCAAACACAGGAGATTCAACCTGTAGATATGTTCCCGCATTCGACGCATGTAGAGGTTGTTACGGAACTAACTCTAAAGGAGCGATCATAATGGACGTAGCAAAAAAATGGCTCTCTATCCCTAAAGATATCAGAGAAATGCTCGTGAAAAACGTATTTTGTGGCAATTGTGGTGTAACGGCAATTGTGAAGTACACGATACAAGAGGGAGAATATGCCCCTGTATTGAAGGGGAAATGCAAGACTTGTGGTAGGGATGTTGCTCGGGTGATTGATTAGTAAATGATAGAACTCTGAAAGGATGGGGTGAATATTCCATCCTTTTTGTGTAAGCATAGAAGGGTTTTGGTTGAATCTTATGCTTGAATAGAATGATATATGTGATGAAAATTATACACCTCATAATTGGTATCAGAACATTATAATAGGCAGTTCAAGAACGTGGGTTTGATATCAAAGGGTTTTAATTCGATTGCTTTATGATAAATTAACCGTTATCTTGAATTGCTTTTTTATGTTTTTGGAATAAAGTGTCCACTATTCGGGGTTCAGTTCAAAAATCTATGCCATCTGCTTTTAGTTTATAAACATATCATTCAGGACCGATTTTCGTTAAAATAAACATTGCTGATTTTTACAAATTATAAATGTCAAATGTATTTGTGTTTGATAATAAGT
Source organism: Lysinibacillus sp. NPDC093190 (assembly GCF_050280425.1). Lineage (NCBI taxonomy): Bacteria > Bacillati > Bacillota > Bacilli > Caryophanales > Bacillaceae > Lysinibacillus > Lysinibacillus sp. NPDC093190. The sequence continues at coordinate 37,293 of NZ_JBNNVG010000010.1, forward strand.
TATTAAGCATGATATAAGTGTAAATGAAGTGGAGCATTCGGCGTTATATTGTTTGACCGAGAGTTTGAAGTTGTATCCATATTGAGAGGAATTGAGTTTGAAAATGATAGATAATTTTTGGCGTGATTTACCACGACCATTTTTTGTACTTGCACCAATGGAAGATGTGACAGATGTTGTTTTTCGTCACGTAGTAAATGAAGCCGGTCGACCGGATGTATTTTTCACAGAGTTTACAAACTCGGATAGTTATTGTCATCCAGAGGGCATGAAAAGTGTGCGTGGCCGTTTGATTTTTACAGAAGATGAACAGCCAATGGTGGCACATATTTGGGGGGATAATCCTGAATATTTCCGTCAAATGAGTATAGGTATGGCGGAGCTAGGTTTTAAAGGCATCGATATTAATATGGGCTGTCCTGTACCGAATGTGGCATCGAGAGGGAAAGGTAGTGGCCTTATTTTGCGTCCAGACGTTGCGGCAGAGCTTATTCAAGCAGCAAAAGCGGGCGGACTGCCTGTCAGCGTGAAAACACGACTTGGCTTTAAAGAGGTAAATGAGTGGGAGGAGTGGCTAACGCATATTTTAAAACAGGATATTGCGAACCTTTCTATTCATTTACGTACAAGAAAGGAAATGAGCCAAGTAGATGCGCATTGGGAGCTAATTCCGGAAATTAAAAAATTACGTGACCGTATCGCACCAAATACGCTACTAACAATCAATGGTGACATTCCTGACCGTCAAACTGGGCAGCAGCTTGCTGAACAATATGGTATTGATGGCGTTATGATCGGGCGAGGTATTTTTAAAAATCCTTTTGCCTTTGAAAAAGAGCCAAAAGAGCATAGCAGTAAAGAGTACCTTGATCTTTTAAGACTGCAGCTTGATCTTCAAGATCAATATGCAGAAGTACTACCACGTTCCATCACAGGGCTCCATCGCTTTTTCAAAATTTATGTTAAAGGATTCCGTGGCGCTGGTGAATTAAGAAATCAATTGATGAACACGAAATCAACAGATGAAGTGCGTTCATTGCTCGATAACTTTGGAAATGAGTGGGACGGGGACAATGAGATGATGTAACTCTTCAAACGTTAGAGGAAAAATGATTCACACCACCTCGTGTGTACTTCCCCTTCTATTGCCACATACACTCTGCACATTGTGAAGCGGTGGCGTCAGAATTGTAAAACAATAATAAACTCTTTTCAACAAAATAAAAATTGCCTTTTCAGGATCGGTTCAGTTAAAATAAGCTTTTCTTATTTTGGGTCTTTATCAAAAATATCCCGGATTTGATTCAATACAAATCCGGGTCTTTTTGTGGAATAATTTAACGTCTTATAGCAAGTTTTTTGGTAGCGAAAGCAAAGCAGTTTCGCTTATTTTATAACGAATTTATTTTAAACCAAATCACGCCGACAAGAGTAATTCAAAACACCTCGTCATTATGAAATATATAGTAGTCTATTAAGAGTAGGTGTGGTTTTAGTCGTGTTGTTCTCTAATATGACTTAAAAGTGACTCTGTCAATTCTCTTCTTATTTGTTTAATATGTTTTTCCATGAGTTGTTTGGCTTGATTTGCATCACCAGCAGCGATTGCCAAGTAAATTTCTTTATGTTCATCAATAGTCTCTTGCGTGCGTTCTAGATCTTTCAAGCGTTGTCTTCGGGTAGCTCGGATTGTATCTTGCATATGTTCGCTTAGGGTTTGAAATAATTGTAAAAATATCGAATTATGTGAAGCGAGAACAATATTGATATGGAAACTTAGGTCAGCTTGAATTCCTAATTCTACATCATTTTTAACTCGGTCCATCATTTCTAATGCTTTACCAATTCGTTCTAGGTCTTCAGAAGTGGCTCTTTGTGAAGCTAAAAAGGCACATTCTACTTCAAGTGCTTGGCGAAGCTCTAACATTTCATATATTAGTTTTTTTTCAGTTTTTATGATTGTAGATGAAAGCTCTTCTCCTAATGAATGGCATTCTGGCGTTTTGATAAAGCTGCCACTGCCTTGTTTAATTTCAATAATTCCTTTTATTTCAAGCTTTCGAAGTGCCTCTCTAACTGATGTTCGACTTACATTAAAACGACTCGCTAATTCTCTTTCCGTCGGGAGTTTTTCTCCAGGCTGTAATTCCCCATTTAAAAAATATTCCCTTATTTGATCAACAATTACTTGATATGCTTTTTTCTTTAGTTGTGGCATTACCTATGTCCCACCCCTCGAATACATAGTACTATAAACGCTTTAATCATACAGAAATACTTAATGATTATCAATTCAAGAAAAATAATAATTATTGATATTTTCAGAATATTTAGTACAATTATAAAAGGTTGGACCAATTTTAAGAATAGGGGAAATTGGTATGACATATATATTTATAATTCAAACAACCAAAATTCCATTAACAAGTACTTTGGAAGAATGAGAGTAAAAAGGGGGAGCATAAAATGATTGCAACAAATGAAGAATTGGTGATTGCTCTACGGAGTGTTCTTACAGAAAGTCAAGTAACGGTCAATCAAACGATATTAGAACAACATAGCAGTGATGAATCGTATCATAGTGCCAGTCTACCGGATATTGTTGTGTTTCCGACAACGACGGAAGAAGTGAGTATTATAGTAAACATAGCAAACCAATACAAAGTACCGATAGTACCCTTTGGAAGAGGAACAAGCTTAGAAGGGCATGTTATTCCTTATGACCATGGGATAACGATTGATTTTTCCCTCATGAACAAAATATTAGAAGTTAGGGAGAAGGACTTTCTTGTAAAAGTTCAACCTGGGGTTACGCGTTCTCAGTTGAATAAAGAGTTGAAAAAATACGGATTGTTTTTCTCTGTGGATCCGGGAGCTGATGCAACACTTGGGGGTATGGCAGCGACAAATGCTAGTGGAACAACATCTGTTAAATATGGGATTATGCGCGATCAAGTTCGAGATTTAGAGGTTGTTCTCTCGGATGGCACGGTGATTCATACGGGGAATTTAGCAGTAAAATCTTCATCTGGTTATCATTTAAACGGTCTATTTGTAGGGTCTGAGGGAACGCTTGGCTGCTTTACTGAATTGACGCTAAGAGTATATGGAATTCCTGAATATGTTATGGCTGCTCGAGCATCCTTCAAAACAGTCAATGATGCTGTCGAAGCAGTCGTTAGTATTTTACAAGCGGGAATTCCAATTGCAAGAGTTGAACTGGTAGATGAACCTTCAATGAAACAAGTGAACTTGCATAGTAAAACGGCTTATGAGGAACAACCAACCTTATTTTTAGAATTTCAGGGAAATGAAGCCGGCTTAAAGCAGGACGTTGAATTTATGAAGGAGATTGTAACAGCGCATAATTGTAAAAATATCGAATTTGAGACCGATAATGCAGCTCGAAATCAGCTGTGGGAAGCTCGCCATAATTTAGCTTACGCCTATATTCATGGACATCCAGGAAAAAAACTAATGGTGACCGATGTTTGTTTACCGATTTCCGAATTAGCAGGTGCTATTGACCATGCGAGAGAAACACTTAATTTATTTGCGCTTACAGGGGGGATTGTTGGCCACGTCGGTGATGGCAATTTCCATGTTCTTTTAATGATTGATATGAATGATTCTAATGAAATAAAAAAAGCTGATGAATTTAATGAGTTGATTGTGATGTATGCACTTGAACGAGGGGGAACTTGTACAGGAGAGCATGGTGTCGGCATTGGTAAACAGAAATACCAAGAGAAAGAACATGGAAAAGCACTGCTTGTGATGGAAAAGATTAAACAAGCGCTCGATCCTGACGCACTCTTAAATCCAAATAAAATATTAAAAATAAAGAAATAGGGAGTGGGAATATGAAAATTTTAGAAGCCATTAGTACGTTAGCTGGAAAATACTTTGCCGTATGGGTCATCTGTATAGCTGTTATTGCCTTTGTAGCTCCGGATCCATTTTTAATATTTGGGGGATATATCACGATTTTGCTAGGTATTGTTATGTTTGGTATGGGGCTGACGTTAAAAGCGGTTGATTTTAAACTGGTCTTAACGAATCCGGTGCCAGTCATCATTGGTATATGTGCCCAATATATAATCATGCCACTTACCGCTTTTTTAATTGCTTATATTCTGAGCTTACCAGCGGAATTAGCTGCGGGGCTAGTCCTTCTTGGTTCTGTTCCAGGGGGTACTGCTTCGAATGTCATGGTGTATCTAGCTAAAGGCAATGTACCATTATCAATCACAATGACATCTTTTTCGACGTTATTAGCTCCAATTGCAACACCATTAATACTACTATTACTTGCAGGTAAATGGATGCCAGTGGATCCAATGGCAATGTTTATTTCAATTATTCAAGTAATCATTTTCCCAATTATCCTAGGTATTGTTATAAGGAAATTTGCCCCTCAGATCGTAGAAAAAAGCATTAATGTCATTCCTCTTATCTCAGTAGTTGCTATTATGATCATTGTCTCTGCTGTTGTTGCGGGTAATGTTGATAGCATCGCTTCGGCTGGCTCCATTATTTTTACGGCGGTAGTACTCCATAATGCATTCGGATTGCTGCTTGGTTATTTAATAGCTCGTGTATTAGGACTTGATGAAAGTAATCGAAGAGCTATTTCTATTGAAGTTGGCATGCAAAACTCGGGTCTAGGTGTAGCGTTAGCCACTGCTCATTTTGGTCCCTTAGCTGCCTTACCTAGTGTTCTTGCCGCTGTTTGGCATAATATTTCCGGTCCGATTCTCGCCACTTATTGGTCTAAAAAACCGGAGAACGTAGAGAAAGAGCTTAATGAACAGATACAGGAAAGCAACGGCACAACTCATATTTAAAAAATGAAATTAGGATAAAAAATATTTGCTGCATAGATCAGTAAAAATCATTATCTCAACTGTCTAAGAGCTGAGGTAATTTTTTCTACTATAAAGCATTGCTTTTTCAATAATAATCTTATAGAATGTAGAACGACATAAATGAACGAAATAAATTTCCTTTAATACGGTCCAGAGAGGCTGAAAAGGGCTACGTGATATTTTAAGGCTATAATATCTTTGATTTGGCATGCCCTTTTGTCTTCTGCGACAGAAGGGCTTTTATTTCGCCAATTAACACCTCTTTTAAAAGGAGTCCCGTGAGGCTTCAAAAGAGAATGGACAAGAATTGTATAATCCATTCGCTCAAAAAGAGATCTTGATCAACAAGAAACTGGAGGATTGTAAGAATGGATTATTGTAAAAAAACAGTGGTAGCTTCAGTAGCTGGCTTAACGTTGGAAGGGATGGACATTATGTTTATTTCCTTTGCGATGACAATGATTATTTCGGAATTTAACATTGATTTTGCAACGGGTGGACTGATTTCTTCCGTAACGAATATTGGTATGCTGTTAGGCGGCATTATTTTTGGAGTTTTAGCTGATAAGTATGGGCGAGTAAAAGTATTTACTTATACCGTCTTGTTGTTTGCGCTTGGTACAGCTTTAACTGGATTAGCAACAAATATTGAACAAATTTATATTTATAGATTTATCGCTGGTCTTGGTGCAGGGGGCGAATACGGCATTGGTATGGCTCTTGTTGCTGAGGCTTGGCCGAAGAATAAGCAAGGAAGAGCCTCTTCATATGTGAGTGTAGGTGCTCAATACGGAGTTATTTTAGCAGCGTTACTAAGTGCCGTTATTCTTCCGACTTTAGGATGGAGGGCTTTATTCTTTGTTGGTGTGTTACCTGTCATTTTCGCATTCATTGTGCGAAAAAATCTTGAGGAATCACCAGAGTGGCTGGCTGCTCAGAAAAATAAAAGAATCAACGAGCAACATGAAAAAGGTAAGTTGGCGCAACTATTTGAAACGCCTCGAACTTCGATGACGACAATCTCATTAATTGTTATGGCAACTGTTCAAATTGCTGGTTACAATGGCTTAATGATTTGGTTGCCATCTATGCTGCAGCAATCTCAAGGTCTATCCGTTTCAAGCTCAGCACTTTGGACAATTAGTACAGCAGTTGGCATGATTATTGGGATGCTAACGTTTGGACGATTTATGGACCGATATGGCGCAAAGTGTGCTTTCGGAATCTTTTTACTTGCCTCTGCATGTGCAGTGTTTTTATACTCCTATGCCACAGGAAGTGTCGCAATTTTAATCGGTGGTGCGATTGTCGGCTTCTTCTCAAACGGCATGTTCGCAGGATATGGAGCTTTAATTAGTAGCTTCTATCCGGTGCAAATTCGAAGTACAGCTACAAATACGATTTTTAACTTCGGTAGAGCAATTGGAGGATTTTCACCAATCTTTGTCGGCTATATTCTTCAAAGTTATGATATGACGGTCGTAATGATCTATTTAGCAGCCTTATATTGCATTTCCTTTATCGTGATGCTAACTCTTAAAAAAGGGACAAGCGAGACTTTACAACCAGTTGAAATTAAATAATAAATCATCAATTAAGCCTCGGTATAATTGCGTCCGGAATCAGTGACATCCGCCGGAGGCATTAACTTCTTTCAGCGGATGTTTTTTGTACCGAAAGCGTAGCGACAGGTACAGATGTTTGGACACCTGCTGAAAGAAGTTAAAACATGAAAGAACGAATTCCAATTAGAAAAAGGGATTCGTTCTTTTTGAATTTATTATTATAATAAACCTTTTGAACGTTTTTCAGCCATTTCTACGAGGCGTTTTGTTATTTCTCCTCCGACTGAACCGTTTGCACGAGAAGAGGCTTCTGGCCCTAATTGTACATTAAATTCTTGTGCGATTTCATATTTTAATTGATTAACAGCTTCATTTACACCAGGAACTAGAAGCTTATTTGAACTACGATTAGCCATTTATCTCACCTCCTTGTGATTAGGATGGTCGAGAGTTAGCTAATCATACATGTTAAAAAATAAAATGCACATTCTAAATACTATAGTAAAGTAACTTTTGGAAAGCTAGCTAAAATTGTGAATGTCTCTGCTATAATAAAGTAATGCTTCAATCTTGAAGATACGATTGTTAGAAGCTCTTTACAGTTAAATTGGAGGTTTTTTAAATGACGAACAATGATATTTTAATTCGTTTAAGATATGCATTAGATATCAAAAATAAAGATATGGTTGAAATTTTTAAGCTAGGCGGCATGGACTTTACGAAGGAAGAAGTATTGAACATGCTTATTAAAGTTAATGATGAGGAAGAAGCACCAGAAGAATACATCAAATGTAATAATAAAATGGTCGAGGCTTTTTTAAATGGATTTATTACATTTAAACGAGGTCCGCAAAAGCCTAAGTCTGGTCAGCCAGAAGGACCACCACCTGTTTCAGGAAAAGAAAGCCCTAATAATATGCTATTAAAGAAAGTGAAGATAGCGTTAGCCTTAACGAGTGACGAGATGCTCGATATTTTATATGATGGAGGCGTTAGCGTTTCGAAAGGCGAATTAGGTGCCATTTTAAGAAATCCAAGTCATCGTAACTATAAAGAATGTGGCGATCGCTTTGTGAGAAATTTTTTAAGAGGGCTGACAGATAAATATAGAGATTAAAAAACGTTCTCTCTAAATTGTCAAGAGTAAATCTTGATGAAGAGCTAATGAATTAATGATCAAAAAAGCAGCTACAATTTTGTAGTTGCTTTTTTGGTGAAGGGATTTGCACAAAAATCTATATTTAGATAAAAATATTCTACAAAAAGCACTTTTTTCTTAGTTGAATGTTGTTGACAATTTGTGACCAAAATGTGTACAATGAAATTGACATAAAGTTGTCACAAAGAGGAAAAATAAATGTTCACGAACAGAGGGGTGCTTTTATGTTTAGTTTAAACATTTTATTAGTTGCTATCGCATGTGTTACGATCCCACTTGTTGTTGCTTCAGTGATGTTAGACATTTTTTATGCAGAAAAGAAACAAGTTCGTTTTTCATTACGCCGTACATCTATGTGGTATTCCTGTATGTTTGCTTTATCATTCATACCGTCAGTCTTATTCATGACACTAACTAAATAACTATCTTTAATATGAATAATCATTTAGGGGTAATTGATTATTTAAAATTATAGTAACAGCTACAATATTGCGTGTAGCTGTTTTTAAATTCTTTCAGCGGGTGTCCAAACACCTGCTGAAATAGAGGAACTCAGTCTAAGAACGTCACGCCCTGTGGCAAATTATCTGTAGCGAAAGCAAAGCGACAGCTATAATTATGCCGAGGCATAATTGATTTGCTCTGAAGAGAATTGTGGACGAGCCGAGAAAATTACGTAATAGTCTTCATTTCATACTAATAGTAAAATAGTAAAAATTATGTGTATTTTAATCTGGTAACATTGACTACTTTTACCCATTGTGTTAATTTGAGGAGGAAAAAGATGGGCAAATCTACTGAAAGGTAGAGACGCAAAGTTACAGGTCTAAGGTAATAAATACTATGATGGCTGAGCTGCAAAGGAGTACTAGTTAAGTACATATATTGCTAGTTATATTCTTTGATGCCTATTTCTTTTGAAATAGGTTATTTTTTTGCCAAAAATACGATAAAGGAGGAAGTAATAATCATGAAGTTGTTGAAAAATGTTTCATTAAAAAACAAACTTTCACTAACGGTTTCTATTATTGTTTTACTTCTAATTGCTATTATTACTACGCAAAGTATTAGAGAATTAAACAATCGAATGTCTGTTGATTTAGAACAAGAGTTGAAAAGTGTTGGTGTATTGACAGCTATGAATCTTGATAGTGATGACATTAAAGATTTATTGACTGAAAAGGGAGAGACTAATGCTAAATTTAAGAAAATTCAAAAACAACTCAATAAGATTCAAGAAGAACAAGGAATTATGAGTTGGAGCTACATTTGGGATGTGAAGGATGCAGGTGGCGTTAACCCTATAGGCTATACTTCTAATTTGAACGACGTATATGAAGCGGGTGAAATCTTTACTGATTTAGCAGATGAACATGTAACAACAGCTAAATTGGCAATTAAAAATAATAGCACTGAGGTAACTGATATTTTCCAAGATCCTTATGGTTCATGGCGAACTGTATTTAGCCCTATTAAAGATGACAATGGCAAGCTCATTGCATTATTAGGTATTGATTATTCTGCGGACTACATAAATACCATCATTAAAACAAGTGTCGTAAAACAAATTGTTATCGCTGTTATTGGAATTTTAATTTTATTAGTTTTACTTTACATAATAATTGATCGTTTATTAAAACCGCTTAAGAAAGTAGTAAATGCTGCAAATCAAGTAGCAAATGGGGAATTAATAAATGTAGATTTAGAAATAACGAAGGACGAAATCGGAAATTTATCTGAATCTATTAATACGATGGTGTCAAATTTACAACATATCATTTTAAATATTAGAAATACATCTGATAACGTTTCTTCTGCTGCTAATCAGCTAACTGTTAATGCAACAGAGACATATAACAGCGCAACAAATATTGCTCAAGACATGGGGGAAATCACGCAAAACGCTGAGGCTTCAATGGTTATGACTGAGGAAACAGCCGCTGCTATGGAGGAAACAGCAACAGGCATTCAGCAAATTGCTGACTCTGCTAATACAGCTGCTGAATCATCTATCTCTTCTTCTCAAGCTTCAGAACGTGGAAATCATGTTGTTCAGCAAGTCGTTGCACAAATGGAGTTGATTAATGATTCTGTTGAACAAATAGGGACAACAATAAACGGATTACATATCAATACGAAAAAAATTAGCGATATCGTAAGCCTTATTACAGCAATAGCGGATCAAACAAACCTACTAGCTTTGAATGCGGCAATCGAAGCTGCTAGAGCAGGAGAGCATGGAAAAGGCTTCGCGGTTGTTGCTGACGAGGTTAGACGATTAGCGGAGCAATCATCACAATCTGCAACGGAAATATACAATTTAATTAGTACAATTCAAGCTGAATCTAACGCTTCCATCACTGTTATGGAAAAAGGTAAAGAAGATGTAAAGGCTGGTATGGTGTTTACAAACGAAGTAGGGGAAATCTTTAAAGAAATTCTCACTTCATCAGAGGAAGTTGCAAGTCAGATTCGCGAAATTTCGGCTGCGTCTCAACAAATTTCTGCTTCATCGGAGGAAGTAGCAGCATCTGTCAATAATATTAAACAATCTGCGGAACAGTCATCTGAATTCTCGTCGAATGTGTCAAACGCAACGCAAGAGCAATTGACGACCATGCAAGAGGTGAAAGAGGCATCTACTTCATTAGGAAAAACAGCAGAAGAATTGCAGGTACTTGTAGCAAAATTCAAATTGGAGAATGATCAATGATGGAAATTAATTTTAAAGGAAAAAATGTACTAATTACAGGTTCAAGTAAAGGAATCGGCAAAGCCATTGCTTTAGGTTTTGCCGAGCAAGGAGCCAATGTATTCATCAATTATATTGGTGATGACAACGAGGCAGAAGAGGTTCGTGCACAAGCAGAAAAGTTTGGTGTAAAGGCTATGAAATTTAATGCAGATGTATCGGATTCTCAGCAAGTTCAAGCTATGTATCAATATATGGACAAACATTTAGGCGATATTGATATTCTTGTCAATAACGCCGGATTCGCACAGGCTTCAAGCATTACGGATTTAACAGATGAGCAGTGGGATAAAATGATAAAAGTTCATTTATACGGTTGCTTCTACAATTGCCGAGAAGCAGCAAAAAGAATGAAAGAACGAAACAAAGGAAAAATTATTAATATTTCTTCTGATATTGGTAGTTTAGGTTGTGAAGAATTTACGCATTATTCTGCTGCAAAGGGTGGCATTAATGCATTTACGAAGGCTTTGGCACGTGAGTTAGCGCCTTCGATATTAGTCAACGCAGTAGCTCCTAGTGGAACATTTACAGACATCCTAAAGGAATTTGGTGAAAATTATGTAGAGGAAGAGTCTGCTAAATATCCGTTAAAACGATTAGCTCAACCAGAAGAAGTCGCAAAGAGTGTATTATTTTTAGCTTCAGAAAATGCGGATTTCTATACGGGTCAAATATTAACGCCTAATGGCGGAGTCGTTATGAACGGATAATGTGGAAAACTAAGGAGCAATACTATGTTAAATATAATCATCTTTAGCTTATACTTAATTTTTATTTATTACATTGGATATAAAGGATACAAACGAGTTAATACTGCGGAGGATTTAATTGTTGCAGGTTGGAGTATGCCTTTATCTGTTGTCACAGGAAGTCTAGTGGCTGCCTTATTAGCTGCCCCATTCTTCTTTGCGGCAGTAGGCTCAGGTTATACAAGTGGTGGCTTTGAAGGCTCAGCGACAATGGGCGGTTTAGGGACTTGTATGATTCTTGGAGCACTTATTTGGACGAAGCCATTACGTAGATTAAAAGGCTGGACATTAGCAGACTACTATGGATTACGATATGGCAGTAAAAAGCTAGGTGCATATACAGGCGTCGTAATGGCGATTGCCTTCGGTGTCTTTAATGCAGCTGCGTTAACAGTTGGTGGCACGTATATTATTCAGCAGCTGTTGCAAATTGATTTCGTTCCGGCAGCAATACTTTTTGTATCATTAACTGCCCTATATTCTGTAATTGGTGGTTTATGGGCTGTAGCCTATACGGAAATTGTTCAGGGGGCACTGGCAGTAGCGGGTATAGTAGGGATTACAATTTTTATCTTATTCTATTATCCTGATGTAACATTTAACCCAGAATGGTGGAATATTAGTGAACTCTTCAATAAGGCTGGAGCAGAGTTTTGGACACTATATCTTGTGTTAGCACTTGGTGATATTCCAGCAGTGGACTTAGGACAAAGGGTAGCCGCAGCGAAAAGTCCAAAAGTAGCACAGCGTAGTATGATTATAGCTGGGACAATTATTATCGCGATCAGCTGGATTCCGGGTATGTTAGGAGAAGCGTTTAAAACGATTTATCCTAATAGTACAAACCCAGAGACGTTAATGCTTGCCTTTGCTCAAGGATATTTCCCACCGTTATTAGCAGCCATCTTTTTAACAGCAATGGCAGCGATGGGGATGTCTACTGTAGCCGCGTGTTATGTTGCGACTTCGGGAATTATCACAAAAAACATTTATTTAGACTTTATTAATCGAAACCCAGATCCTAAAAAATTATTAAGATTTTCAAGACTTATTATTATTTTAAGCGCTATGCTAGGGTTAGTTCTAGCGGTCAGCTTCCAGAAAGTAATTGATTTAGCTTATTTAGCATGGGATATAATTTTCGTAACTATTTTCTGGCCAATCGTTTTAGGCCCATTTTGGAAGCGAGTAAGTACACCTGCCGTTTGGACAAGTATATCTGTCGGGTTAGTATATTACATCATTACAACGTTAACATATGTGCCTAGTCTTCATATCCAATCAGAAGGATTTTTAGGTTTGTTAAATGAGCTGTGGCAGGCACCTGTTTTCTCAGGCGTTGTGATCACAGGCATTACAATTGTTATCGTTAGTTTGCTTATTCCACCTTCGCAACATGTTCTTGAGATGCATAAAATTGAAAAAGATAAGACTTTAGACAATGTTGGTAGTAAAGAGGAATTAATGGAACATTCAAATTGATAATTATTTATAAATAAAAATTTGGGAACATGAGAGCGTTGATTTTTAACGCCCTCGTGTTTTTTTATGCAGAAAACAAACGCAAAAATTTTGCGGTAAGTATTCACATAGGAAATAAAAAATAAGGAGTTCAACGATGAGAAGTAGTTTAAAAATTAAAATGTTAATGGTATTTTCAATTTTACTTGTTATTTCGTGTTTATTGATTAGCTTTTTTATTTATCGTTCTTCATTGGAACTAGTAAAAGAAACAGTTGGTCAGCAAAACGTAAATATGATTGATCAGGCAATCTCAAAGATAGATGTTAAAGGCTATCAAAGTATAGAGATTGGTGCAAAAAAAGATGACTATTTTTATACGTTACAAAAAGAATGAAGCTCTGTTAAAGAGCTTCATAAGGTATCTAGTTTGTATACGATGACTCGGATAAAAAATGGTGTAAACCGTCTTCTACATTTTCTGTTACAACATTCATCGTTTGCACGGGCAGCAAAGGCAACAGAAAGTGTTGTAGACCGTACGATGGAACAAGAAAGATACAATCAAGATATCCTCCATTCTATTTTAAAACTAAATAAAATGGCAGAAGAACTTGAAAAATCCGTTTCAAAGTTTGATGTAGATGTTAGAAACGCAGATAATTCCCATAGAAATTAAGAATGAAATGATAATCGTTAGAATAAAATTTCTATTAGCATGGATGAAATAATCCTATCGATTATCTTTTTGAGGGTGGGATATAGATGAAAACCTTTTTTCTTATATTTCTAGGGATGATCTATTTATTACTAGCGAATTCAGTCGAAACGGCTATATTTAGTAAGGTCTATTTTTTTATTGGTTTAGGATTAGTAATAGTAGGAATTATTCGTTATATTAAAGAACGATATATCTATATCAATACATTAAATGAAATGAAAGAGGCAAGTGAGGAGGAGCTTATGGCTATCCCTCATACACATTGCATCATCTCACATGATTGTTTAAGTGCTTTATTATTAAATGAACCTACAAATACACTTTTCCTCGTAAGTAGAGAAGGTTTAGAAGAAGATTTGATAAAAAAAGAAATTCCATTCAATAAAATATATGAAGTTGCTATAGTAGAGGACGAAATGTATATTGCAAGGACTAGCAATAACTTCATAAGTGGTTCATTACTGAGTGAAGAACTGGATTTAGAAGAAGAGGAATTAGATGAAGAAGACACTGAGTATAACACTGTATCTCAATTGACGTTGAAAATTGTAGCTGATAACTTATCTGACCCTATTCTAGAATATGCTTTTATGGATAACGATGAGCCTATATCAAGAGAAGAGGATGAGTATCAAGAAGCGCTTGAGTTATGTGAGGAATGGTTTCAGAAGATCAGTGTTATTATCAAACGTTATGAGCTTGAAAGGGTACCAATTAGACATTGGCAATAAAATTGTAGAAAAAAGCTATCTCGAACGTAAAGTGTACCCTTTGTAAAGGACATTTTAAACGTAATGTCGAGATAGCTTTTTTTAACTTCTAGGAAAATCTAGAGTGATGATCAGGTATCGTCTCAAAGTGCTTGGGTAAGTCAGAAAAGTGATCAGGTATACCTAAATTTTAAATTGCTGTAATTGGATATTTAGCTCTTCAGCCATACTAGCGAGTTGATTTGCACTCCTTGAAATTTCCTCCATAGTAGCGGCAGTTTCCTCTACAGTTGCGGTTGTTTGTTCTACGCCAGCCGCAGACTCTTGAGTAATAGAAGCCATTTCATCAACGGAGGCATTGATAGACTCGGAATTTTTAGCAACTGAATTTAGATTGCTTGAAATGGTATTTATGTTAAGAATCATGTCTTCAACTGCTTCCGAAATTTGTTCAAATGTTTCATTTGTTTGATTAAGTTGTGTTGTTCCTCTTTTTACTTCCTCATAGCCGGATTGTAGGGCAGTTGTTACATTGCCAGTTTCACCTTGAATACGGTTGACGATTGTTGAAATATCAGTGACAGAGAATTGCACTTGTTCAGCAAGCTTACGAACTTCATCGGCTACAACTGCAAAACCTTTACCGTGCTCTCCTGCACGAGCTGCTTCGATGGCAGCGTTTAAGGCAAGTAAATTTGTTTGATTTGAAATATCATCAATGACTGAAACAAGCTTGGATATTTCAGCAGACTGCACATTTAAGCCTTCAACTTTTTTCACTGAATCTAAAACAATTTCATTAATGGCTGCCATTTGTTGTGTTGATTGTATCATTAAGCCTTTACCTGTAGTTGTTAGTTCTTGTACATGACTTGAATGCTCTTTTAATTCAATGCCTTCCTGTGTTGTTTCAAGAATACTACGCTGAAAAGAAGCCATTGTTTCGACTAAATCTCCTGCTGTAGATGCTTGCGTTTCTGTGCCAGAGGCTAGCTCCTGCATAGTCACGGTGATTTGTTCTGTACCTGATTGTACTTCATTAGAAGATTGGGCCAGCTCTTCGCTACTAGCTGCTACTGTTTCAGAAACAGCATGGATTGATCCTATCGTTTGCTTTAATTTTTCATTCAGATCATTTGCAGAAAGCATTAATTGACCAATCTCATCACGATGAGTTATTGGAAGTAGTTCATGTTGCAAATTACCATCTGCTAATTCGCTCATGCGCTTTGAGACAATCTTAATAGGCTTAGAAATATTGCCAGCAGTGACAATGGCGATTAGGATACCTGCGATCGTCAACACAATGCTAACAATCAGTCCAACTGTTTTATTGCTTAAACTTGTTGATACTACGTCATCTCCTATCTTAGTAATGGCATCTGAGCGTGTATTGGCTAATTCTTCATAACCAATACGAACTTCAGTTACAAGATTATTGATAGCTGTTAAATTTTTTAATGCTAAATCTTTTTCACCTTTTTTATAAACATCAAATACTTCGGCATTTACGCGATTGCTCCATGTACGTGCCATTTCTACTAGCGCCTCACGCTCAGGCGTATTTACGTATTTCTCCACAATACTATTGCTTTCCTCAGCAATTTGACGATATTCATTAAAAGTTTCTATGTATTTTTCATCACCAGATACAACATAACTCAAAGCTGCAGAGAGACGAACACTCATAGACATTGCTAAATTTTTACTTGCAGTTAAGACGATTAAATCTTCTTTCACTAAACCTTCTGCTTGTTTTTCCATCTTATTATTAGAAACGTAAGTATAGGTTGTAAAACAAACAACTAATACTAACAAAAGAAGAAATGCACTTAATATTCGAGCTTTAAGTGTTTTAAACTGAAAAATACCTTTCATCTTTCCCCACCCTTTGCTAATTTTCAATGGTATAAATTGTTATAGTACAAATATTATTTTATAACTAAACCTTTATATAAATAAGCCCTTTTAATGGAAAAGTGAAAAATAGTTTTTTAGTACAATAACATTTTGATGTTAATGAAGTAGGTAGTTAAAAATATGTGTCTTTAGTGCAATTATGGAATTTTTTTATTAGCTTTATGTATTTTTTCCTACTTAATGAAAAAGCACTTGCTGCAAAAGTGCACCAAGCGCTCCGAAAATATCTTCATTCAGCACCTCTCACCTTGGAAGGTAGCGAGATGGAGGTAGGATTTTTTTCAGTGGATGTCCAAACACCAACTGAATGAAGATAGCCTCCGGCGGATGTCACGGATTTTAAAAGGGATGAATTGTGTGAGCACAATTTAAAATCCGGACACAATTTGCCAAGGCGTAATTGATTATTGTTTCGCTTTTTTAGCAATTCGTTCCCATTGTAGTAATGATGGATATGGATCAAATGCCCATTCTGTACGTCCATTGAACTTATATATACCGTAGTGAAGATGAGGAGGGAATTTTCCGGACGTCCCTTCTTTACCGTAGCCAGAGCTACCAACATAACCGAGAACAGTGCCAGGTTCGACAAGGTCTCCTACTTTAATCTTTTTATTATAACTACCAAGATGGGCATAATAATGATATGAATTATGATTATCTCGAATTCCTATGCGCCAACCACCAAATTGGTTCCAGCCCTTTATTTCCACTACTCCATAAGAGGTAGAAACTACTGGAGTACCATAGCTAGCGAAAATATCTGTTCCTTCATGAATACGGCGTCCACCCCAGCCCCTATTGGCACCCCATGTACTCCGATAGCTGTAATCGTAATTAGTAGGGATTGGGAATGTGTGGGCATCGAGTTCAGTTGTTTTGAAATGGCTATACATTTTGGAAATGGTGGAAATTTGATTTACGGCCTGTTCACTTCCGTAATATTCCCATAAAGCTAATTTAAAGTCCTCATCAGTTGTTCCAAATTTACTTAAAAAAGTAGCCATGGAGAATATGATATCAACATCATCCTTAGGACTAGCAACTCCATCACCATTGCCATCTAGCCCCATTCCGCCAAAGTAACTAATTGTATCTGGGCGAGTATCATCTCTTACAGGATTTAAAGCACCTGACCAATATTCATCAGAAAATTGAATGGCAATGATACCATCGCGTTTTGGAATATCTTTACGAACTGATTGCAAATTGCGTTCATATTGGTCAATGGCTGCTAAGAAATGCCACGGAATGAATAATTCGTCAAATTGTACGTAATAAGCCATACGTTGCTGAACAATTTCTTCTTGGGTAGGTTCTTCTTTTGCTAAAGCAACAGTGGGGAGAGTAAAGCTCCATAAAAACATCCATGATAAAAGGAATATAAAATGGCGATTCAATAATGGACCTCCTTTCTAACGTTAGAATAACCGAATTTTTTATCTTCATTCAGCACTTTTTGTGGGAAAACGAAGCGGTAGAAATGAGCAATTTTTTGTGATAAAAACGGGCTCATAGCGTAGGGTTGATTTCCGTTCCGACTGGGCGCGTCGGGGCAACAAATGTTTTCTGTGCGAAAGCGAAGTGTCAGCGACAGGAGGTTGGTCATGAAGGCGTTATCACAGGACGTGATGGTTTTAGCCTTCGTTCCCCTCCCGCTTCGCTCCAGGGTCTAGTCGCCCAGTCTCCACTTCAATCAACTTATTCTCAAGGAGTATCTTTTAACAAATGTCATCCTAACTTTGGTGATGAAACAAAAAACGTCAGGTGAAACGAGTAAGTTTAAAACATTCTTTTTGTTTGACTTTGAATTCCATTATTCTGTAGGAAGAAAATTATTGTCAATAAGAAGAAACTTCGACAAAGAAAAAGTATTGGGTATCATAATGTCATTTCCTTCATACTATGTTATAAATCAAGCCCTGAATGGAGGGAAGGCTATCAACATTTTAGATAAAGTGAAAAGCTATCGCGAAGAAGAAAATCAATTGAAGTGGGAAGGTACATTTGCAGATTACTTAAACATCATCAAGGAAAGACCTGAAGTTGCTCAAACAGCCCATTCACGCGTCTACAATATGATCAAAAATAGTGGTGTAGAGGAACGCGATGGGCAAAAAATGTATGAATTTTTTGGGCAAGAAATTTTTGGGCTTGAAACAGCAATTGAAAGACTGGTGGAGGAATATTTCCATCCAGCAGCACGAAGATTGGATGTTAGGAAACGTATTTTGTTATTAATGGGACCAGTAAGTGGTGGTAAATCAACAATAGTGACCTTGTTGAAACGCGGACTTGAGCAATTTTCGCGAACAGATGAAGGCGCAGTTTTCGCAATTAAGGGATGTCCAATGCATGAAGATCCTCTACATTTAATTCCACATCATTTACGTAATGATTTTTACGAGGAGTATGGTATACGAATTGAAGGAAGTTTATCGCCTTTAAATACGATGCGTCTTGAAAAGGAGTATGATGGACGTATTGAAAATGTGATGATTGAACGTATTACTTTTTCTGAAGACAAACGTGTGGGCATAGGAACATTTACGCCATCAGATCCAAAATCACAGGATATTGCTGATTTAACAGGTAGTATTGATTTCTCTACAATCGGAGAATTTGGTTCAGAATCTGACCCTCGTGCATATCGTTTTGACGGTGAGCTAAATAAGGCAAATAGGGGTATGATGGAATTCCAAGAAATGTTAAAGCTTGATGAAAAATTCTTATGGAATCTTTTGTCGTTAACGCAGGAAGGTAATTTTAAGGCAGGTCGATTTGCATTAATTAGTGCAGATGAGCTAATTGTTGCGCATACTAACGAAACGGAGTATCGTTCATTTATTTCAAATAAAAAGAATGAGGCGTTACATTCCCGTATTATTGTCATGCCGATTCCGTATAACTTAAAAGTTAGTCAGGAAGAATTGATTTACGAAAAAATGATTAAAGAAAGCGATATGGCACATGTTCATATTGCGCCACATGCATTGAAGGCCGCAGCAATCTTTTCGGTTCTAACAAGATTGGAAGTACCGAAAAAACAAGGTGTGGACCTTATAAAAAAAATGCGACTGTACGACGGAGAAAATGTGGAGGGATTTAATTCCGTTGACTTAGAGGAGCTGAAAAAAGAGTTTCCGAATGAAGGCATGAACGGTATTGATCCACGGTATATTATTAATCGTATTTCTTCTGCTATTATTCGAAAAGAGGTACCATCTATTAATGCGTTAGATGTTCTGCGTTCACTAAAGGATGGACTTGACCAACATGCTTCAATTTCTCAGGAAGATCGAGAAAAATATATAAACTATATTGCAGTTGCTCGAAGAGAATATGATGAAATTGCCAAGAATGAAGTGCAAAAAGCTTTCGTTTATTCGTATGAAGAGTCTGCAAAAACATTAATGAATAATTATCTTGATAATGTAGAAGCGTTTTGTAATAAAAATAAAATTTTCGATCCATTGACTGGTGAAGAAATGAATCCAGATGAAAAATTAATGCGCTCTATTGAGGAGCAAATTGGCATTTCGGAAAATGCGAAAAAAGCATTCCGTGAGGAGATATTAATTCGTATTTCTGCTTATGCTCGAAAAGGTAAGCGTTTTGACTATAATTCTCATGAAAGATTACGAGAAGCCATACAGAAGAAACTATTTGCGGATCTTAAGGATGTCGTGAAAATTACAACATCCTCAAAAATGCCGGATGAATCACAGCTGAAGAAGATTAATGAGGTTGTGGCAAGACTTGTTGATGAGCATGGCTATAATACAACATCTGCTAATGAATTATTGCAGTATGTAGGTAGTCTGTTGAATCGTTAGTGGCTTTGACCTATTCAGTGAAAACTATAAGACTATTGATAGGAATGAATAGGAGTGTCCCATTTTAGGGCACTCCTTTTATCTTCATTTAAGTTCAAGAAAGCGAATGACTAGCATAGTATAGAAAAAGCGAATTTGATAGATGGGTGAGGATAAAAATGACTGAAAACGAAAATAAACGCTTTGCCATTTCTCAGGAAAATTGGTCCCTCCATCGTAAAGGGCACCAGGACCAGCAACGGCATATGGAAAAAGTAAAAGATGCTATTAAGAATAATTTACCCGATTTAGTTAGTGAAGAAAGCATTGTCATGTCCAATGGTCGTGAGGTTATTAAAATTCCTATACGTTCACTTGATGAATATAAAATACGATATAACTATGATAACTCCAAGCATGTTGGGCAAGGGCAAGGGGGCAGTAATGTAGGTGATGTGATTGCGCGTGATGCCAGCAAAGGCAATCAGGCTAATGGTAAAGGAAAAGAAGCTGGTGACAAGCCAGGCCAGGATTATTATGAAGCTGAAGTAAGCATTGAAGAGATTCAAAATGTGTTATTTAACGAGCTTGAGTTACCAAACCTACAGCAGAAAGAAAAAGCGGATATTAAAACGGAAAAAATTGAGTTTAACGATATTCGGAAAAAAGGTTTAATGGGAAATGTCGATAAAAAGCGCACAATCCTCAATGCGATAAAGCGTAATGCTATGCAAGGAAAACCAGAAATTACACCGATTCACAATGATGACCTACGTTTTAAAACGTGGGATGAAGTGGAAAAACCTGAATCGAAGGCAGTGGTCCTTGCCATGATGGATACAAGTGGCTCAATGGGCTCCTTCGAAAAATATTGCGCTAGAAGCTTTTTCTTTTGGATGACCAAATTTTTGCGCTCCAAATATGAAACAGTGGAAATTGAGTTTATTGCACATCATACCGAGGCAAAAGTAGTAACAGAAGAGGAATTTTTCACGAAGGGAGAAAGTGGTGGAACAATTTGTTCATCTGCCTATATAAAGGCATTGGAGCTAATTCGGGAAAAGTATAACCCTGCTCGCTATAATATTTATCCAGTACATTTTTCAGATGGTGAAAATATATCAATGGATAATGAAAAGTGCTTAAAGCTAGTGGGAGAGTTAATGGATGTATCAAGCATGTTTGGATACGGTGAAGTCAATCAGCATAACCGCTTTTCAACACTTATGTACACATACAAAAAAATAGATGACCCTAAATTTAGATATCATATTTTGAGAAAAAAAGGCGATGTGTACGATGCCTTAAAGAGCTTTTTCAAAAAAAGTGAATCTTAAATCATGTTCAAAGGAGAGGACTAAAAAAGTGGAGAAAAAAGAGCTTGAACGAGCGATTGATGAAATTACAGAAATTGCCTCAAGCTTTGGCTTAGATTTCTTTCCAATGCGCTATGAAATTTGTCCGGCAGATATTATTTATACATTTGGCGCATATGGTATGCCTACTCGATTTTCGCATTGGAGCTTCGGCAAACAGTTCCATAAAATGAAGCTTCAATATGATTTAGGGCTAAGTCAAATCTATGAGCTAGTGATTAACTCAAACCCATGCTATGCATTTTTACTTGATACAAATACGTTAACACAAAATAAATTAATTATTGCGCATGTATTGGCTCACTGCGATTTCTTTAAAAATAATGTACGCTTTTCCAATACTAGAAGAGATATGGTGGAGAGTATGACTGCAACAGCTGAACGGATAGCTGGCTATGAAAGAGAATATGGAAAGGATGAGGTCGAACAGTTTTTAGATGCGGTTTTAGCGATTCAGGAGCATATCGATCCATCCCTTTTACGACCAAAATTGTCTTGGAATACAGAAGATGAACTTGAAGAGGAAATTACTCAAGCAAAATCACCGTATGATGATCTATGGCGTTTAGATGATAAGGAAAAAGAGTATAAATCGGTAAGGCGAAAAATAAAGCAATTCCCGCCAAAACCAGAAAAAGATATATTGCTATTTTTAGAGGAGCATAGTCGAGAGCTCGAGGACTGGCAGCGAGATATATTAACGATGATGCGTGAGGAAATGCTCTATTTTTGGCCACAATTAGAGACAAAAATTATGAATGAGGGTTGGGCTTCCTTTTGGCATCAACGTATCATGCGGGAGCTTAAGCTGACAACAGCGGAAACGATTGAATTTGCGAAGTTAAATGCAGGTGTTGTTCAGCCTTCAAAGACATCCATTAATCCTTATTACCTTGGTGTGAAAATATTTGAGGACATTGAAGAGCGCTATAATCAGCCAACGGAAGAGATGAGGAAGCTAGGTGTACAACCGAACTCTGGGCGGGAGAAAATGTTTGAGGTTAGAGAGATAGAGTCAGATATATCCTTTATCCGCAATTATTTAACGAAGGATTTAGCAAAGCGAGAGGATCTTTATTTGTTCCAGAAAAAGGGCAATGAATACCGTATTACAGATAAGGATTATGAAATGGTACGAGATCAGCTCGTATCGATGCGTGTAAACGGGGGTTTCCCATATATCGTCGTTAAAAATGGGGATTACCTTCGCAACGGAGAGCTCTATTTAGTGCATGGCTATGAGGGAATGGAGCTCGATCCACGCTATTTAGAAAACGTTTTGCCATATATTTACCAGCTATGGGGTCGTCCTGTTCATGTAGAAACATATGTGGATGGAAAGCCAATGCTGTATTCATATGATGGTACAAAAAATTATAAACGCAATGTGTGAGGCGTGATTCCTTGGTGGATAACAAAACAAAAAACTTCTATCTGTTGGTATGGAATATTTTTGCAGATAGAAGTTTTTTGCTCTTTCAAATAAAGGCCTCATCATAATGTGGGGCTGATTTCCGTTCCGGCTGAGCGGGATGAATCTAAACTAAACTTTATTCATTTTTATTTTCATCTAACAAGGGAGATGACTCATTTTCATCTTCACTACTTTCACTATGATTTGAAGATGAATGGATATCGCTGTCGATTACTCTGCTGTCTCTTACTTTTATTCCTTGTTGTCCGCCAGCCTCATCATTATCGTCACCAGCAATACCGCTTCTGCCGTTTCCATCGGCGAATTGGGAGTTTACATTTCTAGTACTGGCGTTTATGGCATTTTGACCGCCTTGGTTGGCATTAGTACCTACATCTTTATTTATCTTCATTCAGGAGAAGATTCCCACCTTCAGCCCTTTGTTCAAAATGGATTTCTTTATTGCCAATATTAATAGTAAGATTGATGGTAATATGATTTTTAGATGGATCCTTTGAATGTTCATTATCAGGCATAATTTTCACCTCCTTCATTTCAGGATTACTATTAAGTTATTAATCTCTCAAGCTTACTTGTTCATGTAGCCCTAAGAT
This sequence comes from Lysinibacillus sp. NPDC093190, assembly GCF_050280425.1. Classification (NCBI taxonomy): domain Bacteria; kingdom Bacillati; phylum Bacillota; class Bacilli; order Caryophanales; family Bacillaceae; genus Lysinibacillus; species Lysinibacillus sp. NPDC093190. The sequence continues at coordinate 60,420 of NZ_JBNNVG010000010.1, forward strand.
GTATAAATAATACGAGGGGAAGGAGACGGAAAAACTGTTCCTTATCGTAAAATTTGTTAAAATGAATAGGATTTGAATATAAGAAGAACTGGAACGGTGAATCAACGTTGAGAACATTTAAAAAGGTTTATATAGAAATAACGAGTGTCTGTAATTTAGCTTGTAGCTTTTGTCCTCCAACTGCTCGTACAAAGGGACTTATTAAAGTGGAACAATTTAATAAAATATTGGATGAAATACGTCCTCATACGAAATATATTTATTTGCATGTAAAAGGGGAGCCGCTATTACACCCACGTATTGATCAGCTGCTTGACGCAGCGCATGAGAAAGGTTTTAAAGTTAATATTACAACGAACGGTACACTGATTAAAAAGAATCATGAAAAGATACTAGGAAAACCAGCCTTACGCCAAATCAATTTTTCTTTGCATAGTTTCGACGGTCATGAGGGATCGGAAAATCGTGAGAAATATTTAGGAGATATTTTGGATTTTGTGCGTGCCTCGAAAGAATATAATACAATTATTTCATATCGTTTATGGAATTTACAAAGGGATCATGTAACGGATATTGCGGCACGAAGAAATCGTGAAACGCTCGAAATTCTAGAAAATGAATATAATCTTGATTATCGCATCGAAGAAAAAGTGCAACCTGGTAAAGGTGTAAAAATCGCTAATAATATTTATTTAAATCAAGATCATGAATTTAAGTGGCCAAGCTTACTGGAGCCTGAGGATGAAGGAAAAGGCTTTTGCCATGCACTCCGAAGCCAAGCTGCTATTTTAGTAGATGGTACAGTAGTGCCGTGCTGTCTAGATGGTGAGGGCGTTATTAATTTGGGGAATGTGAACGAGAAATCCTTCACAGACATTGTTCAAGGTGAACGTGCAAATAATATTGTCGACGGATTTTCACGTAGAGAAGCAGTCGAAGAGCTATGTAGAAAATGTGGCTATCGTCAAAAGTTTGGAATGTAAAAGACAAATCCATTTGGTTTTAGACTAAATGGATTTTTTATATGGATAAAATATGGGATACCCGCATGGTAAAGCAAAAAGGGAGGTATAAGTAATTATGACTATGACTATCTATGAGCAAATAAAAGAAGTACTGGCGGATAAACAGAATCAAATGGTGACACCTGCAGAAGTGAAAGAAGAGCTACAAAGGAAATTTAATACCAATCCAGGAAGTGTCATTTTATCGGACTATTGTTACAATCGCTATAACAAAGGGATTCTTTTCCAAAAACATTTATTTCAATACATTACAAAAAGCACTTACAAATACATAGGGGAAAATTTCGCATATACGGGTCTTATATTTCACAAGCCACAAAAACAGAGTGGTGAGCAAATCGTAGGAGAATGGCGAAACGGTGTAAAAGTACTTTATGACGAACCTATAAATACAACGGAGTCATTAAATATTGTTAGTACTAATCAAATCGTTAAATTATACGAGGATTATAATGAGATATTAAAGTATGAAATGAGCCTACTTGGCTGCAAACCTACAGAATTACGTCATTTAATTGGCCGAATTGGAGAGTTTTTATGTGCAATCGTTACAAAAGGAAGTCTTTCTAGACAGACGAATCAGCATGGATTTGATGTCATCAGTAACGGGAAAAGAATAAGTGTGAAAACGACAGCACAAAGTACAGGTTTTATTACGTTAAATCAAAATACATTTAACGAATTTGATGAAGTCTTCGTTGTACAATATAGTAATGATGATTTTAATATTATATACTTCGGGCCAAAGGAGCCAATTCAAAATATTGCTAGAAAATATGAAAATAAATACGAGGTGGAAATTAGTCGCATTAAAGCAGTGTATCAAGAGTTTTCAAAAAAATAATTTGTAGCTAGCCGTCAAAACAGCTCCAACGTCATTGACTATTGGAGCTGTTTTTCTTTGATTGTGAATCAATAGTATCTAAAAAATCCTTCGTAATGCGTACTACGTATTTTACCTCGTCTAAATTGCGCTCCCTTAATACTGATCGATGTATGTCAAGCACAAGGTTCTTTTCTTCAATATCAGTAACACCAGATAATTTTTGAAAATTAAAAAGCTCCTCAGGGGCAATGTCTAATGCTTTCATCAGCGTTTCTAAAGTGCTTAAAGTGATATTAGATTGCCCGTGTTCAATGTTTGAGATTCGTCCTTTACTAAAACCGAGTTTCCCCGTTTTTTCTGCTACTTCTTCCTGACTAAGCCCCTTGGAAACCCTAATAATACGGAGTTGTTCACCTACTAGCTTTAAAAAGTCTGACATATGATTCACCTCTATGTAAAAAGCTAGTGAAAAACATTAAAAATGCCTATACCATTATAGTGGTATAATAGAGATAATGTTACATTAAAATGGTACAATAATTGGTAGTAAGTTTTTTATTGAGAAAAAAGACTTATGCAAAATAGTGTTGATGATTCTTCAGTAGCTTGTTTTAGGGTATAACTAATTAAGTTAAGGATTGGAGGATTCAGGCATGGTAAGGCGTTATCGATTAGATGAGGTTGCTATAATAAAAGAGGGGAAAATAGTACCGAGGAAAAAGTATTTTACGAACGTCGGAGTACCCCTAATTACAGCAGGAAATTTAAAAAAGTTAATGCAAGATGGTGATATCGAACAATTACCAAAAGTTAATATTACATTTAAAAAACATTTTAAGTGTGCACCAGTACCAGCTAAAACCATCATTCTTACTAAAGCTAATTTGAAGGACAAAAATAAATATATTTATCAATGTGAAACTGAAATATGTATTGCAAATGATATCGTCGCAATTATTCCAAATGAAACAATTATTTTAAGTGATTATTTATTACACTTTCTCAGATGGTATCAAATTAATAAAGAATGGCACCATTTGTACCATATATCCATTGATATTCCGATGATAGATATCCAACATAGAAAGGTGCAAATTTTAAATAAGATTCAGCTTTTATTAAAAAATAAAGAGTCTTTGATAACAGCAGTAGAGGGGCTACCACAGCATTTTGACAATTTTTCAATGCAAATAGAAAATCACTCCAATAGTTTACATCATGGGTTTAATCAGGCTCAGCATATTTACAATATTATGCTACACAAAATTTTCAAAGGTGAGCTTAAATAAAATTGCACAATCCATAAACAGTTCTTCATCCTCGCTGGAATCGGATAATATTTAGTCGGTGTAAAGGAAAGAAACCTTACACCGACTTTTTTAAATTTCGATAATTATAGGTAAAATCATTGGTTTTCTTTTTGTTTGTGAAAATAGATATTGACCGACAGCTCTTTTGATTTCTCTTCTTAAGACATGTATTTGCTGCTTACTTTCTTCCTGAAGCTCATTTACCGTTTCTTTGACGAGACTATTTACTTTAGTTAAAAGCTCCTCAAAGTTTTTGGCATAAACATAGCCTCGCGAAATTGTATCTGGTTCTGAAATAAAGGTACCATCTACCTTATTAAGCGTTATAACGATAACAAGCATACCGTCTTCTGAAAGCTGTTTGCGATCTCGTAAGACAACTCCTTCGACTTCACCGATACCAATACCATCGACATACGTATCACCTGAAGGAATTTTACGTGTTTGCCTAGCTATTGAATTTTCAATATCAACAACATCTCCATTTTTCATGATAAACGTATGCCCTCTTTTGACACCAACGGACTCAGCTAGCAAACGATGCTGATGTAACATACGGAATTCACCATGAATCGGAATGAAAAATTTAGGCTTCATTAGTGTAAGCATTAGTTTTAAATCTTCCTGATAGCCATGACCTGAAACGTGCATACCTGTTTGACTAGCGGAACCATAGATAACATTCGCACCTAACTGGAACAAATTGTCAACGATCCGTGAAACACCCTTCTCATTCCCTGGAATAGGGGATGAGGCTAAAATAATTGTGTCATCAGGTAAAATTTTCACTTCGCGATGATTTCCACTGGCTAAGCGAGAGAGTGCAGCTAATGGCTCACCCTGACTACCCGTACATAGTACAACAACTTCTTCAGGTGGAAAATATTTCACCTCGCGTGCATCAATTAACAGATCCTCTGGAACGTTTAAATAGCCTCGCTCAAGTGCAACATCTACAACATTCACCATACTACGGCCAAGTAATGCAAGCTTTCTATTTGCAGTAATCGCTGCATTTACAATTTGCTGTATGCGATTAACATTAGAAGCGAAAGTAGAGATAACGATTTTACGCTCGGCATGTAAAAATGCATCTTCAATATGATTACCGACAAGCTTCTCTGAAGGAGTTAACCCAGGTCGTTCGGCATTCGTACTTTCAGAGATCAGAACTAGTACGCCTTCTGAACCTATCTCAGACATCTTATGAATATCTGCAAACTGATTATTGACAGGCGTTAAATCAAATTTAAAATCGCCAGTGTGTACTACATTTCCTTCAGGTGTATTAATAACGATTCCTAAGCAATCAGGTATACTATGGCTTGTTCTAAAGAAACTAACATCGACTTGTCCGAAATTTAATGATGAATCGGAATGAATTTCTATTAATTCTGTCTCTCTTAAAAGCTTATGCTCTTTTAGCTTTAGCTCGATTAACCCAAGAGTAAAACGTGTCGCATAAATAGGGACATTTATTTTTTTTAGCAGATAAGGAATACCACCGATATGATCCTCATGTCCATGTGTCACAATTAATCCTTTGATTTTCTCTTTATTTTCCAGTAAGTACGTAATATCAGGAATTATTAAATCGATACCAAGTAAGCTTTCGTCAGGAAACTTAGCACCACAGTCGATAATTATAATATCATTCCCATACTGTACTACATACATATTTTTGCCAATCTCATTAATGCCACCTAAGGCGAAAATCGATAATGTATTGTCTTTTGTTGACAAGCATATTCCCTCCTAAATTTTTGGTTAATTTGCATGTACCTTTAATGAAATTTTGTTTCGTTGCTTCAGCATTATGTAGTATAGCTTTAAGCGTTTCATCCTATACGAAAAGACAATTTGAGGTTAAGCATTAATATTAGATTTTCAAGAAGAATAGAATAGAGGAACGTATAGAATAAAGGGGATGTGCCTGGTTGTCTAATTACTTACAGCATGCGATGTTTGAACATAAGTTTTGGCTAAGGATACTAAAAGATCATTCTCAATTTATTCATGATTCATTGTATCCATCGGAAACAGAGGATATTAAAAGAGCGAGTTCATTTATTCTTCAATTTTCTCAACTTCTTGCCTATGTTAATTCGATAGATGCCAATAATGCGGTTTCCTTCTCACTTACAGTCGATGAAGCTGTAGAACAACTAAAGCAATTTAAATTTTATTTGCTTAGAAAGCAGTTAACGGGAAATGTTAATATTCATCTACCACCTACCTTTATTAATCATATGGTGAATGAACTAGAGGAGTATCAAAATGTACTGAGCTATTTGAAGAAGGGGGAAGTCCCACCAATCTTTCATGAGCTACATCATCACTTACTCTGGCTATTAGATGCATCAGGACATGCAGGTATCATTCATGACGATTTGGATGGTGTAGAAAGAAGATTGAGGCAAAAAAGTACTATCTTTGCCCAACATTTTGAAGAATTTTATTTAAAAGCAGTGGAGCTTACAGGATATTTGCGTTCAAATATAAACTCATTCCCCGCATTAACTCGCTTTAATCATGATGTGGATATAGAAATGGGGTTATTCAAAACTTTTTTACGGGAGTTAGAGGAGATGGAGTTAAGTGCAGAAGTATTAGGAACATTTACAGCTCTGATGGCGGATCATATGCTAAGAGAGGAGCAATACTATTTATCGAAGCTTGCACAATCTAGAGGTGAAGGTTAATTTCACTAAAGAGGTCTCTTTAGTAAAGTGAGAGGTTGATTTCCGTTCCGATTGGCGCTTCGCTGCAGGGTCTCATCTGTGACGCCTCCACTCCAATCAATCACTTCACATAGCATGTTCTGGCACGTGTATTCTGTCCAATTATGGTAAGTGGCCATAGCGTTCATTTTTGAAATGTAGGTATAAATAGTGATGGCAATCTGAGGTTTTCAGGTTGCCTTTTTTATTCCGATAAATCAGCATAATGTACCGATAAAACTAAAAAACATTCCAATAAAATCTTAGGAATGTTTTTAGTCTGAATTTTAATGATTAAGCGCCTAACTTAAATGAGTGGAGGCTACTCGGCTTCACTCACGTTGTTGAATTTTAAGGATGGATAAAAACTCCGGTGCCGATTGGGACAATGCTTGCAAGCTCTTCGACATCCTTATTATGCATACGAATACAGCCACGTGAAACGGCATGACCAATAGAGCTAGGATCATTCGTTCCATGAATTCCATAATGCTCTTTAGATAAACTCATCCACATTGTCCCAAACGGACCGCCGGGATTTGGATCCTTATTAATGATTATAAAATTGCCAGTAGGTGTACCATGTAGTATTCTACCAACTGCAATGGGGTATTGCTTTTGAAGAATGTTATCCTTATACAACCGTAGCCATCGATTTTCAGTAGAAATATCTATTCTATAAGGAATAGTATTTGGATTGGGAAATCCAGGTATAACAATTTGTAGTCCTATATAAAGTACATTCGGATCTAATCCGGGATTAGCAGCCATTATGGACGACAACGGTGTACGATAATTTCTAGCTATTTGGGCCAAGGTTTCGCCTGCTTTAACTGTATGGATCAAATTTATCACCTCCAATACAATAAGGATCATCACCAAAAATTAGGTATGCAATGATATATGTTGATTGGAATGGAGACTGGATGCCCCTAGGAAAACGCCCAACCGGAACGGAAAGCATCCCTACATTATGGTGACGTGCATAAAAAATACTTTAATACAGGGTATGCTGCAGCTATAAAAAAAACCTTTAATATTTTCATAAGGATAGCAACTGCAGTTAGTTGGATATGATAAGCAGTAACAAACCATATCCAGTAATCGAGGAGTTATTTATGAAAGAATTTAAAATTACTTATTTTTTTGATGAAATGCATTATATCCGGAGATTTATCCATATCGAATCACAGGAAAAAGCAGAGGCATTAGTTCGAAGCGAACGAGATCAATATCTATCCTTTACAGATAGTAGAGGGATGTATCATGAGCTGCATACAAGACATGTTCGGGTCATTCAAATATCTGAATATCACCGCATCGATAAAAGTTCGAAAGCGAAAGGCACATGATTTGTCCAACATTGCACATGCTATAAGTAAAGGAGTGAGCAATGATGGATATAGAAAAAATAATACCACATGAGAAAAAAATGTTTATGAACTTAGCAAGTAAGGATAAGCCAGACATGGTTGAATCAGATAATATAAGTCTTTTCGATTTACACGAAGATATGCAAACGGTTGATCCTATACCGGTAAGGGAACTCAATAAAAAAGTAGAACGTGAAGGCGATGAATTGATCGAATTGCAGCCTGATGAATTATAGGAGGTAGGGATTTTCATGACTGACCATAACGAAGCACAGTTTACTTCTGCTGGTACGGATATTAATGAAGTGAAAAGACAAAATGCAGAAGGTGGTTTATCTTACAATGAAGTGAAAAAACTGCTAGCCCAAAGAGGTGGGGCTGGTACAGGAATATATAGTGATACAGATGTTGAAGAAGTAAAGCAAGAGATTCATGGGAAAAAGCAATAAGCTATCTGGGTAGGAGTATAAAATTATGTACTCCTCCTTTTATTTCGAAAGCGCAATTGGGATGGAAAAATCACTGATTAAAATTCCACTTTATTTTACAATGAGTACATGTAAGGAGGTGTACAAATGGAGGAAAAACGTTGTCCGTTATGTGGACAAGATAATCATTGTGGGGTTGTAAATGGGCAAAAGGATTGCTGGTGTATGACAGAAAGTTTTCCAGAGGGAATTTTGGAAGAAGTACCCCGCAATCGATGTATTTGTCAAAATTGCTTGGATACATATAAAAAAGATTAATCGTTTAATATTAGACCTTAAAAATACTTCATTAGCTGTTACGAAACAATAAAGATCATTTGGTACAATTGTCTACCGCACAACAACCTATCGGACATATATTACTCTGAAAGGAGTGTGTCTAATGACTAAAACAGTTGTACTCAGTAATGTAACAAAGGCTTATTTAGAGGAAAACCAAAGGATCCTCGATAAAATGATGCAGGGCATGACCTATGTGACCATTACATGTAGTATTTCAGAAAATTTTATTAAGCAAATATTACCGCATCAAGTAGCTGCTATTAAATTATCGGAAAATGTTTTGCGATACACCACAAATATACTTGTACAAAATCTCGCATTAGAAATAATAAAAACAAGTACGGAAACTGTTGAATGCCTCGAAGCGATACAAAATAGATGCTGTATCGTACAAAACTCGGAATGTGAATTGTACGAATATATGTGTGCGTATAAAGAAATTACCGGGGTTATGTTCCAAGCAATGAGCTTACCGCCAGTTTCCAATAATATTAATATAAACTTTCTTCGAACAATGATTGTTCATCATCAGGCAGGTGTTCGACTAGCGCAAAACGTTTTAAGGTTCTGTATTTGCCAAGAATTAATACCGATCCTTCGAAATATGATTCAAACTATGTGCGATCGTATTTGTGAAATGGAAAAATTACTAGATGCTTTAAAGGATTGTGAAAATTGCTAGTTTAAAAAACGCTAGAGTCGAAGTCGACTTTAGCGTTTTTTGTGACTACGATGTATAACAGCGAAATGCCATCAAACATTCTCAACGGCAGGAGCGCACATAAATGTTACTGTTCGTTTATTACTATCGTAAAGACACCACTCACGGTGATCAACAACTGATCCAACATTGATACCGTACTGCTTTTCTTGTAGTGCGATTGGTTGGCCAAAGCGAATGCGAATAGGTAACTTTTTATTGCGATGATAAAGACCTGATTCATGACTATGTCCAAAGAAAAGAAGTGATTTTTTGAATGGCGGAAATGTAGGCTGCCACGTCACACTCCATTGAAATTGATGTCCATGTATAAGTGTTGCACCATCAATCTCCATTGTTTCAGGTAGTTCTGTAAAACGTTCGATGCCAGTGACACGTGTAATCCGCTCTTCCTGATTGCCGTGAATTGAGGGGAATGTTAGTAAATTTTCAAAATCATTTTCTACTATTGCAGCTTTTTGTAGCGGTATACCCGACAATGTTTGTGCCTTTTTCTTGCTTACAGTACATTCATATAAATCACCTAATCCCAATACTTTTGCATCTTTCGCAGTTTGCTGAATATGGGCTAGAACTGCCTTCGTATCTTCTATATTAGAATGTAAATCTCCTAAAAGCGCGTACAGCATTTTTTATCCAGCCTTTCCTAAAGATCGTTATACAAATATCATACACCTAACAGAAATTGATAGAAAAGTAAAATGTATAAGTATATTTGGTTACATATCGATCATATTTTGGTTCATCGCCATAGCGTAAGCTGATTTCTGTTCCAACTTGCGCTCTAGGCCTCATACTTTTTTATGTATAGAAAAATTGCCAACTTTTTCATAGATTGATAAAATATAATTGTAATTTTCTGAATTTTCTTATTGCAGTTTAATTTATGGTGATTCTACATGGTGTGAGGGTAATGAATATGAAAGATTTGGGGGGCTTATGATGACGATGTTAATGACAGATATTCTACAAAAATATGCTATGCAGCAACCAAAAGGGATTGCAACGGTATACGATGGGACAAAGCTAAATTATAGTGAATTTTATAAAAGTGCAGAAAAATTCGCAGCGTACTTACAAGAGCAAGGCTTTGAAAAAGATGATGTAATTGCATTATATACGCTCAATTCAGATTTATTTTTAATTGCTTATATCGGTGTTCAGTTAGCGGGCTATGTTGTCATGCCCATTAATACAAAACTAGCAGCTCCAGAGGTCGAATTTATTTTTAATCATTCAGAAGCTAAAGGACTTATTTATGATGAAAGGTTAGAGGATGTACTCGCAACTATTGCGTATCCATTTCAACATATTATAGGTTTCAAAGAAATGAAAGAAGTGATTAAAAACTATCCAGGTCAAAGAAAAGCTGTCAAATTGGAGCCTCATGATGCTGCTGTTGTTATGTATACTTCTGGTACTACAGGTAAACCGAAAGGAGTAATGCTAACTCATCAAAATGTTGTATCAACTGCAGATATATGGTCGTCATCAATGGATATGACCAATGAGGATAGAATGTTTGTTTGTACGCCTTTATTTCATTGTGCAGGTCTTCATGTTTTTGCGATGCCGATGTTTTATAAAGGAGGTACGATGGTTATAGAAGAGGCTTTTTCATCGACAAACACATTAGAACAGCTTGCCGCTACAGCTGCGACAATTTTCTTTGGAGTTCCGTCAATGTATACAATTATTTTAAACACACCTAACTTTAAGGAACATACATTTAAAAATTTACGTTTATTATGTTACGGAGCGGCACCGATGCCTTATGAGCTTGTTAAGCAAGTGAAGGAGGCATTCCCTAATGTGAAAGTACAAAACCTGTATGGACAAACTGAAAATTCCCCTGCGGCCACTTCCCTTTTAGATGCCGATGCATTGACAAAGATTGGATCAGTAGGAAAACCATTAGCACAAACAGAAGTCCGTGTTGTTGATAGCTTTGGTGAAACTGTGCCAGCAGGTGAGGTAGGAGAAATTTGTGTCAAAGGACCACAAGTCATGAAAGGTTATTTACGTAATCTTGAAGAAACAGCTAGAGCAATTAAAGGTGGCTGGCTCTATTCAGGAGATTTAGGACGTTTTGACGAGGAAGGCTATCTCTATATTGTAGATCGTAAAAAGGATATGATTATTCGAGGTGGCGAAAATATTTATCCTATCGAGATCGAAGAGGTTTTATATCAACTGCCAGAAATTTTAGAGGCAGCTGTTGTAGGTTTACCACATGAAGTGTATGGCGAAGTCCCGAAAGCATTTGTCGTATTGAAGGAAAGCAAGTCTTCAGATGAAGAAGCGATTTTGGCTTATTGTCGGACTCAGCTTGCAAAATATAAAGTGCCACATGAAATTGAATTTTTAACTGAATTGCCACGTAATGCTTCAGGTAAAGTTTTGAAACATACATTGCGTCCAAGAGTAAGCACACCTTAAACTAAAACATGTAAAACGGTTTATGAAACTCGAAAGTAGCAAACATAGTAATACCTTGATCGGACGCACCCTGAATTTAGAGATGCTATTGTGTCACCTATAGAGGGTATATGAAGATCAATTAGGCCTATAAAAGCAAATATTATAGATGAAAGGAAAACGCTATGTTCCAATAGGATCATAGCGTTTTTTTATGTAGAAAATATCAATTTTGTCTATAATTTAGAACCTTTTCTTTATCATACTGAATATTCAATATTATCCTTATATATTTTGAGGTATTGTTCGCTATAGATAAATATTAAAAAGAACTTATAATTATTATTGAAAATATTTCCATGGTTATGCTATACTAAAATTGATTATATTGGAAATTATTGAACTAACTAGAAACGACAGAATTTAATTTTTCAGAAAATTATTGTAATTATATGTAATGTTTAGGTATAATTGGTAATAATAAGTCGAATTAAGAGGTGCCTTATGAATGACAACAATTTACGTTTTCTAAAACGTTTCGAGGATTTACAGATAGGAGATTATATAAAAAATGGTACTATTGATACCCGTAATAATGTGAAACTATATGATTTCCTAGATGATAATCTCCTAGTTTGCTTTTTTAGTACATCTTGTAAAGGGTGTTTACCAGTTATCGAAGAACTTAAAGATTTTTTAAAGAAGCATCCAAATACAAATTCGATAGTTTTATTTGATAGCCCTGCAGAAAATGTGGAATTTTTACAAAAATTCTATAATGATGATACCAGTGTCTTCAAAATATCTAAGAGAACAATGGAAAGAGAATTTAATGTCTATGGGGTACCGAGTATCTTTCTATTGAATAAATTAGGACAAGTTCTTTATACAGAATTAGGTTATATGGATGGTATGTTTGAACAGCTTGAAAAAACATTATTAAAAATAATACATAGATAGGAGTGTTAGATATTAAAAGTTTAAAGGAAATGTTCATGAACCATAGACATGAAGTTGAAGTTGTAGATGGTATGGAACCGTTAAGTGTTGGTAAGGAATTTCCGTTTTCTTTAGAAGGTTATACCTTCAATAATAAATTTGTTGTTTGTTCTGTATCTTTATATTGTAAAATTTGTATCGATTTATTACCGAAATTAGGAAATATCAGTCAGGGGTTTGCTTTGTTAACAGATGGAACAGAGTTAGATAATGAAGAAATTATTAAAGAGTTTGAATATTCCTTCCCTGTTTTATCCATTGAATACGATTCATTTCATAATTTAATCGTAGAAACTCCGAGTTTGATGCTTGTTGAAACGGATGGGAATATATTGGAGATTGTATCTATTGAAACAATTGAAGAGGTTAATAGTTTTATTGAAGAAAGTAGGTAATTTTAGTTGCATTACTTTACTTTAGTTATTAATTTGACGATATATTGTGTATTTATATCTTCTTTTTACATGAAAATTCAGTCAATATTTAGTACGAGTTGTGAGATCTATTCCTATAATATTTTAAAGAATAGATATCTCGTAAAACTATCTAGTTATATTTTGTTATTAACAGAATTTGTGATTTCCTTGTGCTTTGCTTTTAATTTATTTGGATTTAAAAAGAACATTTTCTGTGCTTTTTTATTAATATTTTTTTGTATAATACTTTTGAAAAAGAGAAAACAAGAGAAAAACACAAAAAGTAGTTGTGGATGCTTCGGAGATATGGAGTTTATGAATAAATATCCTTTATTTAGAAATTTCGTTTTATTAGCGTTACTAATTATTCAATTTTTCTTACCTAATTATGATTTAACATTTAGATTGCAAATAGTTTTATTTTTAATAATATTCATATTAATTATTTTTTACAATTTATTAATCCAAATTAAAAAGTTGAAGGTTAATTACATATGATTGAACTCTCTATTTTATTACTTACTTTAATTCTTTTGTTTGGTTTGTCATGTACTTTTTATATCAAAAGAAAAGCACATGTCAATGATTTAAAAATACTTAAGAATTTCTTCTCAAGCTTAGATTTGAAATTTGATAAAACATTAGAATACAAAATTTTATTCATTAATTATGATTCCATTGATTTTAAAAAATTGGATGAATTTCTCTGTACTACTGAAAATAAATATCATATTTTTCTAAATTCACCTACTTGGTTATTTAATACCAGAAAAGAAAAATGGTTAAATCATTATGTGGTTCATACCAAAAAGACAGATTTTTTGTATGACGATAATTATGAGTTTATTTTATATGACTCTGTAAAAGGTAAATTAACTAAACATTCTAATGCATTAGCAATATTACAATGTATTGAAGCTTTAGAAGATAAAAACTTTAATGTGAAAGGAAAAAAAGCATGGATATAAATTGTCAAATATTAATCGCAGAAAAAGTAGAATTTGATCCTATTGTTAAACAACATACGATTCATAATGTATTAAATAGAGTTTCTGTTCCTACTTTTCCAACAGTATTAATTACATATGTGTATTCTAAATTCATTTTTACAAAAGAAATTTTATTAGAAGATTGTTTATGTGAAATTAAAGTTTCGGATCCTTCAGGTGAAATTGTATATGAAGCTGTATTACCTGACCTTAGTAATTTTAGGTCACCTGAAATGTCACCAGGAATAGATGGAGCGGTTGAAATTAGATTTCCTGTTTATATCAGTGGAAACTATGAATATACTGTTTATGCTAATAATAAAAAGCTATTCAAATATCCGTTATATATAGACGAACAATAAGTTCACCTTTTTGTTACAAGATATACATGGTGGTACACATTTGGTACAACTTGAACTGAAGATGTTTATCAAGGCTGTTGCTAATATGTTCAGAAAATCTGCTCTTAAAGGAGGTGATTAATATGGCATGTCCAGGAGGATGGAATATAGAAAGAAATATAGGTGTTACTTTTTGCCAAGGTTCTTGCGGCGGATCTAAAAGATTAGAATGGCAAAAAAAGGAGTATACATATGCATCGGGGGCAAAATGTACTGCAGATGAATATGTAGGTTGTTGCTAATATGCTCAGAAAGTCTGTTCTAAAAAATTAAATTTAAAGGAGGTGATTAATATGGCATGTCCAGGAGGATGGAATGTAGAAAGAAATATAGGTGTTACTTTTTGCCAAGGTTCTTGCGGCGGATCTAAAAGATTAGAATGGCAAAAAAAGGAGTACACATATGCATCGGGAGTAAAATGTACTGCAGATGAATATGTAGGTTGTTGCTAATATGCTCAGAAAGTCTGTTCTAAAAATTAAATTTAAAGGAGGTGATTAATATGGCATGTCCAGGAGGATGGAATGTAGAAAGAAATGTAGGTGCTACTTTTTGCCAAGGTTCTTGCGGCGGATCTAAAAAATTAGAATGGCAAAAAAAGGAGTACACATATGCATCGGGAGCAAAATGTACTGCAGATGAATATGTAGGTTGTTGCTAATATGCTCAGAAAAATTCTTCTCTAAATTCCTTGGAGAAGAATTTTTTACATATGGAAACGTATCTAAAACAGTGTCTAGCGGAGGTTTTGATATGATTAAGAAAATCATCTATCATAGTAGGATAATAATTTCTGTAACCATAAATACAATTTCAACTTCTCATAAAGTTTCTCCTTTCTATCTTATAATTACATTTTTTCTAACTTTGTTAAAAGGAATTTCCCCTTTAATTTTCATATATTTAACTGAAAAAACAGTTAGTTCACTTATTAATGACCTAAACGATTCGACTATTTCTGCAACACCCTTTTTTTTCATTTTTATGCAGTTTTTATATTTAGTGGTAATGGAAGGCATAAATTATATAGACCGGATAATAAATTTTCGTTTATACCAAAAAATGGAATATTATTTTAATGATGAAACCTTTTCGATTTGTACGAATATTCCGTTAATTTACTATGATGATCTCGATTACTATAATTCATTAGAAAAAGCTACTACAGGAATAGGTAAAGGGTCAGGTGTATATTTACAAGAGGTACGTTCATTTATACAATCAAGTATTACATTTATTGGATTTGTTATAAGTCTTTATGTAATCCATTGGTCTATCGCTCTTTTTTTATTTTTTATAGTCATACTTTTAATAGGAATCAATATATATACATCAAAATCAGATTATGAACAATTCATAAGTCAAATCTTAAAAGCTAGGAAGATAGATTACTTCGAATCATTATTTAAATCTAAAGAGGTTGCAAAGGAATTACGCATTTTTAAACATAGTCCATACTTACTCACAAAATGGAAGGGGCTTTTTTGGCTTGTTAGTGATGAACAATATAGCTTGGAGAAAAAAAATAGTAGGAAGCTATTTACTGTTAGTTTGCTGCATTTTTTTCTGAATTTCGTTTTTTTGAGCTTAATAGGGTTTTATGTTATAACAAAAAAAATTACTATAGGTAAATTTGTAGCTTTATCTCAAGTTCTTTCAAATTCAATAAATATTAGCTATCAACTTGCGTCAGCATTGGGTAAAATTTTTAGAGATTCTCTTACTCTTAATGATTATTACGTATTTAAAGACACTGTGCCATCTGAGAGATCATACTTGGAATATAATAGTGAAATGGAAAATTTTAAAAGTATGCGGGTGGATAATATTTCATTTTCCTATCCCAATCATGAACACCTTGTCTTGAAAAACATCTCATTCGAAATATCTGCTGGAAAGAAGGTGGCTATTGTAGGTAGAAATGGTTCAGGGAAAAGCACATTAGTCAAATGCTTAACAGGCTTATATTCAACCGTAGGTGGGGAAGTTTTAGTAAATGAAGAACCTCTCACTAAAGAAATTAGAGAGAAATTTTTTAGTGCTGTTTTTCAGGATTTTCTAAAATATGAAATGTCGATACATGAGAATATCGCTTTAACTAATGACCTAGATGATGAAATCGAGAATAGACTTTTAAAAGTTATTAAAAGAACTGGAACATCTGATTTATTACATAAGTATGATTTAGAAATAAGTGATAATGTCGGTGCCACTTTGCATGGAAGAGAACTCTCTGGAGGAGAATGGCAAAAAATTGCATTAGGTAGGGCATTGTTTAAAGATAGTCCAATTATTATACTTGATGAGCCAACTGCAGCTTTAGACCCCGTTAGTGAAGCAAAGATTATTGAAGAATTTTTAGATATCTCAATAGGGAAAACTTCAATTTTCGTTACACATCGTTTGGGAAGTTGTATAAATGCGGACGTAATTTTAGTAATGAAAGATGGAGAACTCGTTGAGCAAGGCACTCATGATGAATTGATACTCCTGAATGGAGAATATACAGAACTATTTAATATGCAAGCTAAATGGTATACGCAAAAAGAATTTGAATACAACTAATATCTGTAGTATTTATATTGGATAGATGGGTGATGTAATACAACCACTTCCGGTACCAATTCAAATTCTAGCAGCTACTCCTTTTTGGACTCTAGAATAAACTGAAACTTTTTAAAAAGCATAAAAGAAAATTTAGCTTGCCATAGTAGCAAGCTTTTTTTATTGTCTATACCTTTAAAATACAGTGTCTCTTTGTTTAAAATATAGGTTAACTTAGGTTAACCATACTGAAATATAAGTATTTAATAGTTACTACCTATAGAGGTGGGAGACTTCAGTAGCTGACGCTTTGCTTTCGCTACAGAAAATAATTGCTGAAAGAAGTTAAAATAGGAACGTCTATGAAATTAGCGTATAATAGAGTCTGCGACAAATTGAAATAATATAATAGAATTGAAGTTATTGTCTTCAAACAAGATAGGAGCGGAATTTGTCTTGTGGACGAGGTATAAACGCCTTTTACTAATAGGTATTATGATAATCATGCTACTTTCGAGTTGTAATCCGTTTTCGCAGCTGGAAACACAAAACAAAGGATTAACGGTGTTAACGGTAGAGTTTAATAGTGGTGCACCAATACCTAACCTTTATATAACTGCTACAGATGTAGAGACAGGTGAGGTAGTGGAGGATGCGGTTGGCTCGGAAGAGGGCGAAGCAACATTTTCGAAGCTTATTGCGGGACGGAATTATGCTATGGCTGCAACTACGCTTGAAAATAGTACGAAAAACGATGGTTATACGACAATCGAAAATTTTACATATGATGCGACAAAGCCGTATTATCGATTGGAAACACATTTTTCTAGGGACGAGCAAGAGCTGGATGTACCAGTTGTTATGCAAAATCCTGAACTGCCACATGGCTGTGAAATAACATCGTTAACAGCTGTATTAAATTATTATGGGCTAGATGTTACGAAGCTGGAAATGGCTGATAACTATTTACCAAAGCAAACAATAAGTACTGTAGGCGGACAACGATTTGGTCCAAATCCAGCACAGGCTTTTGCAGGTAATCCCCGTGATAAAGCACACGGTATGTATGTCTTTGCAGCTCCGATTGTCAAAGCCGCAGAGGCAGTAATAGCAGATAAACAGGCAGACTTACGAGTGACAAATATGAGTGGTGCCTCGCAGGACGAAATTTTACAGCTTGTCCGGGAGGGGGTCCCAGTTGTGACATGGGTTACATTGGATTTATCAGAACCAAAAACAAAATTAGCTAAGGGCTGGATCTATGAAGGTGAAACAGTGCCGCATAAAGCGTTTATGAACTTACATGCTGTTGTTTTAACAGGACATTTAGGCGATAAAGTAGTTGTTATGGACCCATTAAAAGGCTTTGTCACTTATAATGTGGATCAGTTTTTTAAAAGCTATAAAGAGTTAGGTGAACAAGCTGTAGCCGTTCATAAATGATTCAAAGAAGAGTTATAAGGAGTACAAGGAAAGTATGTTACACTTATAAAAAAGGCTCGTCACTGGGGATGAAACCCAACGTTATGGTGAGAGCCTAAAAAAAGCTAAAGTGAGTTGAGTAGAATGGCCATTGAGCACACTTTTTTACCGGTTTTATTAGGAGATGAAATGAATGCTTACGGCATGGCAAGAGCATTTTACGAGTCCTATGGCGTTAAACCACTTGCATTAAATCATACGAATATGGAGAAAATACAGCAGAGTGATTTATTAACATTTCGTGAAGTTCCAAGACTCCATATTGAAGAACGCTTTGTCGTTGCGCTAAAGGCCATTGCAGAGGAATTTGCAGGTAAAAAAATGCTTTTATTAGCCTGCGATGAATTTTACGTAAAAAAAATTGTCCAACATAAAGAGGAGCTAGCAGAATATTTTGTAATTCCTTATGTGGATGCTGAACTTGCAAACGAGCTATTGACACGTGAGAGCATGTATGAACTTTGTGCGAAGTTCGGCTTTCATTATCCGGCAATGCATGTTTGCACTGTCAATGACTATGAGGAATTTGACATCCCTTTTGAATATCCAGTTGTCATTAAACCTATGAATATGACAAAGTATGCTACATGTATTTTTCCAGGCAAGAAAAAAGTGTATATTGCAAAAGATAACGACGAAAAGGATGCTATTTTCCATGCTATTTATAAGGAATCTGCATACCGAGATGACTTAATGGTACAGCAATATATTCCTGGTGAAGATGCTCATATGTGCGTCGTAAATGCTTATGTTGGGCAAGATAGAAAGGTAAAGCTGCTATCTGTAGGTAACCCGATTTTAGAGGAGCATTCTCCAGAGGGGATTGGCCGCTATGTAGCCATCATGACAGCATACGATAAAGACTTAATGGACCGCGTGAAATTGTTTCTAGAGGAAATGCGATTCCAAGGCTTTGCCGCGTTTGATATGAAGTATGATGAACGTGATGGTCAATATAAGTTATTAAGTATTGAATTACATAATGAACTTTCAAATTATTATGTGACAGCAAGTGGCTATAATTTAATGCAATATGTTGCGGATGATTTTATCCGCGGAAGCAAGCAACAGCTAACATATGTTCAAAACAAGCATCTTTGGACAATTGTGCCAAATGGTGTCCTCTTTAAATATGTACAAAATGAACAGCTCGTGATTGAAGCGAAAAGCCTTATTCGCCAAGGAATGGCAACGGATTCCGTCTTTAATTATAAGGATATGAATGCGAAGCGTTGGTTGAATATAACGATAGATAATTTAAGCTTTTATCGCCAATATAAGAAATATTTTAACAACAAAGGTCTGTCAAACTAATGAAAAAACAAACTTTAGGTATAATTGGTGGCGTTGGTCCACTTGCAACGATGTTTATCGGTGAAATGATTGTAAGACGTACGAAGGCAACGAAGGATCAGGAGCATCTGCATACAATCATTGATAATGATACGAATATCCCTGATCGTACTGCCTTTATTTTAGATAGTACACAGGAAAATCCTGTACCAGTGATAGTCGCAGATGCCAAAAAGCTTGCTTCTGTTGGGGCAAATGTGATTGCTATTCCATGTAATACGGCGCATACCTTTTATGATGAGATTGTTGAAGGTTCTCCAGTTCCTGTATTACATATGATAAGGGAAACGGCAAAGCGCGCCTCTGATTTAGGGGCAGAGCGTGTAGGTATTTTAGCGACAACGGGTACATTAACCTCACGTATGTATCAAGATGCGTTAGAGGAATTTGGTATAACACCAGTTGTACCAGACGATATGATGAAAGAAAAAGTCATGTCTATTATTTACGATTATGTAAAGGCTGGAAAAGATGTCTCTCAGGAGGACTGGCAGCCGATAGAAGAAGCAATGCTTGCACTTAATTGTGATCGTATCGTATTAGGATGTACTGAATTATCAATCGTCAATCGAGATTTAAAATTAAGTGACAAATATATCGACTCATTAATCGTTTTAGCAGAACGTGCTATATTCGCATGTGGCTATGAAATAGTAGATTAACAATTGAATGAACGAAATAAAAATCTGTTCGCTTTTCGCAGGTAAGTTGTAAACCTTCAAAGAAGCTCAAGTGTCTATGAGGGCTTGAAGGCTGACAAATCCCTTGCATAAGTCGCGCAGATTTTTTTTGATTCGCATACTCAAAATTCGATAGGTGAAACTAAGAAGGCATCACTATAACGATTATATAATGGTTTACGTACTTATGAAGTAGGAAAATGATTAGTGTGTTAAACTAGTGTCAAGTAGATAGAAGGTGGGAAATTACATGTCAGTAATAAATGTATTAAATGAAGATTTACAAGCAAAATGGAAATTTGAAGAGCCGATGAAAATTCAAGAAGAAATGATTCCAGCAATGCTTGAGGGCAAAGATATTGTAGCCGAATCACCGACAGGGTCGGGGAAGACTTTAGCATATGTACTTCCTTTATTAAATAAAGTAAACGGTTCAAAAAAACAAACACAAGGACTTATCGTAGCGCCGTCACAGGAACTAGCAATGCAAATTGTAGAGGTTATCCGTGAATGGACAGCAGGTTCTGATATTACGGTTCAACAACTAATTGGTGGGGCAAACTCTGCACGCCAAATCGAAAAGTTAAAGAAAAAACCGACAATAGTTGTAGGAACACCTGGCCGATTAAATGAATTAGCACGTGCTGGGAAATTAAAGCTAAAAGAAATTGAAACAGTTATTTTAGATGAGTGCGATCAGTTACTAAGTCGTGAATATCGTGTTGTCGTAAAATCCTTTATCGAAAGTGCAGCATTTGGGCGACAAGTAGTTGTTGTTTCAGCAACAATTACGGAGGAAATTGAATTAGTAGCTAGTCGCATGATGTTCGAGCCAGTACGTTTCAAAATTAAACCTGAGGATATGTTAAAGGTTGGTAAAGTTGTACACTCCTTCGTGAAAGTGGAGGAGCGAGATAAAACTGATTTCTTACGCCGACTATCACATACAGAAGGATTACGTGCACTTGCTTTCGTCAACAATATCGATCAATTGCTGATGAAGGAAACGAAATTACAATATCGTTCGGCACCGATTGTGACATTACATTCTGACATGAAGAAGGAAGAACGTAAAAAGGCGTTAGATGCTTTCCGTAAAGGTGATGCGCGTATTTTAATTGCTACAGATATTGCAGCACGTGGTTTAGATATTGAAGGTTTAACACATGTTATTCATGTCGATGTCCCAAGAACAATTGAACAGTATTTGCATCGTTCTGGTCGTACAGGTCGTGCTGGAGCAGATGGTGAAGTATTAACGTTATTATCTTATCGTGATGAAAAAACGTATAAAAAATGGACAAGAGAAATTTCTGCGAAACCTGTACAGAAAGTATGGCATGAAGGCAAGCTAGTGGAGGGTAATTCAAAAACAATTGGACAAAAGCGAGGTAAATAATATGACGTTTGAAGAAAAATTACAAGCATATGCAGAACTTGCGGTAAAAGTCGGTGTCAATATTCAACCAGGGCAATACTTATTAGTTAATACATCAGTGGATGCACTGGATTTTGCCCGTTTAGTTGTGAAAGAGGCTTATAAGGCTGGTGCAGGACGTGTTCATGTTAATCTTTCAGATGATGAAATGGATCGTGCTTACTTTGAGCATGCCTCAGATGAAGAATTTAATCGTTTCCCAGAATGGGTAGTTAAAATGCGTGACGAGGTGATCGAACGTAAAGGAGCACTACTATGGATTGATGCTGCAGACCCTGATAAATTAGCAGGTATTTCAGCAGATCGTCTAGCTACCCATCAAAAGGTATCAGGAGCTGCTCTGAAAAACTATCGCAACGCCGTGATGAAGGATTTAATAGCTTGGTCGATCGTTGCCGTCCCTTCACCAAAGTGGGCATCGAAAGTATTCCCGAACTTAGCAGCTGGGGAACAAGTACCAGCATTATGGGAGGCCATTTTTAAAACTGTTCGTATCGGTGAAGGCAATGCTGTTGAAAACTGGCGTGAACACGTAGTAAATTTAGAATCTCGTGCGGCCCTACTGAACAATAAAAAATATGCAAAGCTGCACTATACAGCGCCAGGTACTGATTTAACAATTGTCTTAGCGCCACAGCATAAATGGCTTACTGGAGGTAGTAAAACGCCAGATGATACTATCTTTATTGCTAATATGCCGACAGAAGAGGTTTATACGTTACCGATGAAACAAGGTGTAAATGGCTATGTAAGCAATACAAAACCATTAGTTTATCAAGGGAATATTATCGATGGCTTTAAACTGACATTTGAAGAAGGAAAAATTGTTAAGGCTGAAGCACAGGTAGGCCATGATTTATTACAGGAGCTTATTAATGTAGATGAAGGCTCTTGCTATTTAGGTGAGGTCGCACTTGTACCGCATGAATCACCAATTTCAGCATCGGAGATTTTATATTTTAATACATTGTTTGATGAAAATGCATCGAACCATTTAGCGATTGGTGAAGCTTATCCAACTTGCTTAGAGGGTGGAAGAGATTTAGAGAACGGACAGCTTGAAGCGTTAGGTGCAAATATTTCAGTTACTCATGAGGACTTTATGATTGGCAGCGGTGAGATGGACATTGACGGTATTTTACCAGATGGAACTGTAGAGCCAATTTTCCGCAAAGGTAGCTGGGCATTTTAAGCTCTTAATATGAAGAAAGGAGTGGGGCAGATGAAACGATTACTAAGCATAATTGGTACAGCAATATTCACGATGGTATTGGGTGTTTCATCTGCATTTACTCAGACTGAAAACTACCTATCAATTGGAGATTCCTTGGCGGCTGGTCAAACGCCTTATCAACAGATCGATACAGGCTACAGTGATTTAATCGCCATGAAATTAGGAATGACTAGGCAATTGAGTTTCTATACGAAGGAGCTCGCTTTCCCAGGCTATACAACAGCTGATGTCTTGAAACGAGTAAAATCAACGGAAGCAAGTGACTTACTAGCTAATGCTACACTTATTACTGTTTCGGCAGGTGCCAACGATTTACTGCGTCTAGTGCAGGCCAATCCAACTGCCGGTACATTAGTCTTTTCACAGCTACAAACGGATTATGCATTAAACATTGCTAGAAAAAATATGGCGGAGATTTTAGAAGAATTGAAAGTGCGGGCACCTAAAGCAAAAGTCTATGTAATGGGCTATTATTTTGCTTATCCAAACACTCACGCTACGCAAAAAGAAGGCACAAATGCACAGCTTGTAAAGCTAAATACGATTTTACAGCTACAGGCAGAGCATGCTGGAGCAGCTTATGTAAACGTCTATGATGCTTTTGGGTTAAATGCAACAAATCTTTTACCTAATATCTCTGATGTACATCCAAATTTTGAAGGCTATCGCCAAATGGCAAATGCATTTTTACATGATTATAGTGGAAGTAAAGCTCTAGCCATTTCTTCAAACGAATTGCCAAAGCCTAACCCTACTTCATTTGAGCAGATTTTAAAACAACTAGCGAAGGCAGAGCAGAAACAAGAAGAAAAAGAAAAGCCAAGCCCTACTGCGTGTGCCATTCAAGGTTTTACAGGATACGTCGCTTTTATGGAGAAGGTAAGAGCTAAAGAATTGTTTTAATAATAATTATTTGTAACAGGGCATCGACAGTGATGCTCTTTTTTATGTTAAATATATATCAAAATATAAGTGACGGATAGAATTGTCGGGGCGACGGAAAGAATCCCTGGAGCGACGGAAATAACCCGAGTGACGGAAGGAATCGTCGGAGTGACGGATAGAATTGTGGGAGTGACGGAAGGAATCGTCGAAGCGACGGATACCTCGACACTTCAGCTCCCCACATTATGATGAAAAACCTTTATCAAACTAATAAAAGGAAAAACAATCAATCTATTAGCCGTGATAAAATGAAATAGACAGGAGGCGCAAAGAATGAAAATATTTCATACAGCAGATTGGCATTTAGGGAAGCTTGTACAAGGCGTCTATATGACGGAGGATCAACATTATATTTTACAGCAATTTATGCTAGCCATAGATGAGGAAAAACCGGATGTTATCG
This sequence comes from Lysinibacillus sp. NPDC093190, assembly GCF_050280425.1. Taxonomy (NCBI): domain Bacteria; kingdom Bacillati; phylum Bacillota; class Bacilli; order Caryophanales; family Bacillaceae; genus Lysinibacillus; species Lysinibacillus sp. NPDC093190. The sequence goes on from NZ_JBNNVG010000010.1 coordinate 84,467, forward strand.
TTATAGCAGGTGATTTATATGACCGTTCGATGCCTCCTATTGAGGCAGTGAATTTACTAAATGATATTTTGGCGGAAATTGTGCTTGATAAAAAAATACCTGTGTTAGCGGTTGCCGGGAACCACGATAGTGCAGGTCGATTGAACTTTGGCAGTAGTTTAATGAGTGATAGTGGCTTACATATTAAAGGCCAATTTACGAAAGATCATGCACCGATAGTTTTACATGATGAGTATGGTGAAGTACATTTTCATCTCGTACCTTATGCAGAGCCGGCTTCAGTACGGACTATTTTAGAAGATGACTCCATTCGATCTCATCAAGAGGCGATGGAAAAAATTATCGAACATATTGGGCAAAGTTTAGATCTAACAAAACGTAATGTTTTTGTTGGACATGCCTTTGTGACGAAGTACGGAGAAGAGGAAGCGAATACGAGTGATTCTGAGCGACCTTTATCAATAGGAGGCTCGGATTGCATAAATGCAGCGCTATTTAAGCCTTTTAATTACACAGCACTTGGACATTTGCATAAAGCGCATTTTGTGTTGAATGAAACTATTCGATATGCTGGCTCTCCATTGAAGTATTCATTATCGGAGCACTTACATGAGAAGGGCTTTTTAATAGTTGAGCTAGATACACAGGGAGAAATCACTGTCACAAAACGAAAGCTTATAGCGAGACGAGATTTACGTGTGGTAGAGGGCTTAGTGGATGATTTATTGCAATTACCACCAAGTGATAATTATGTATTTGTACGCTTAACAGATACTACGCCAGTAACTTCGCCGATGGAACGTATTCGTACAGTGTTTCCTCATGCGATGCATGTTGAGCGTAAAACAATACGCCAAGAGATAACACATGAAATTCAAGCAGTTGAGACAGAGAAAATAGAAGACATTGATTTACTCCGATCATTTTTTACAGATATAATTGGCGTACAGCCAGATCAAGATACAGAGCGTCTATTTACAGAGATGCTACAAGAATTATTAGATGAGGAGCGGGAGACAGTAAAATGAAGCCTTTAAAGTTAACGATTACTGCATTCGGTCCATATAAAAATACAGAGGTTATTGATTTTCAACAGCTTGGTGAGCATCGCCTATTTGCGATTTCCGGAAAAACAGGTGCAGGGAAAACCACTATTTTTGATGCTATATGCTATGCACTTTACGGAGCGGGTAGCGGTGAAGATCGTCAGGATACTGCTATGCTTCGAAGCGGATTTGCGGATGATGATATGTATACTGCTGTGGAGCTCGTTTTTGAAATGCATGATAGAGTCTATCAAATTTTACGTCAGCCAGGTCATATTAAAGCAAAAAACAAAAGTGTTACTGGCAAGAAAATTGAACTAGCTGAAATCAAAGGAGACACACTTGATTATAGTATTGTAGAAAAGCAGCAAACGCTTGAGGTAGATAAAAAGCTACAGGATATAATCGGCCTCACAAAGGATCAGTTTAGTCAAATTGTTATGCTGCCACAAGGTGAGTTTCGCAAACTGTTAACCTCAGATTCTACGAATAAAGAAGTAATTTTGCGCAAAATTTTTAAAACAGATCGCTTTGGTGCGATGACAAAAAGACTTGATGCGAAACGAAAAGAAGCGGAAAGTGATTTACTGCGTGCTCAACAATTAAAGGAACATCTTCTTGGCCAAATTGCAGGCGCTTTACCACAGCGTTCGTCATCTTTGTTTACTTGCATTACTAATAATACTGAAAATATGCATCAGTTGAAGAAAGCTCTGGAAGAAGAGCAGACCTATTATACGGAATGTATACAATTGGAACAGCAGCGCTATAAAGAAGCTTATACGCATCATCAAAAAGAACAAGAATTTTATAGTATGGCGAAAACATTGAATGAGCAATTTGATGAGCAAACGAATCGTCAAAATCGTCTGCAAGCATTGCTACAAGAGCAAGATGTATATAGCGCCAAAGAACGTGAAATTGCATTAGCTGAGAAGGCAGAGCGTCTTGTCGTACTTGAGCAACAATGCATCGACTTACGTGCTGAACAAAATCGTAAAGATCAATCCTATCAGCAAGCAATGACAGAGCGGCAAAACGCAGAAGATCTGTTAAAAATAGCACAAGAAAAGTTTAACGTTGAAGAGGCGAAAGAACCTGAACGTCAACATGTTTTACAACAGGAGATACAGCTGCAAGCATTATTACCGACATTCGAGGCATATGAGAATACTCTGCAGCAAATGCAAATAGCTGAACAATATGTAGCAACAGCAAAGCTAGCAGTAGGCGATAATAGTAAAATCGTAGAAATAGGACAAATGCAAGTTCAGCAACTAGCAAAAACAATGGATCAATATGAAAAACAACTTGAGCCATATGAAAGTTATTTAGAACAGCTCCCGAAGCTGAAAGAGCAAGTATCATTACTAGCACAAGTTGAAAAATACACGAGAGCAGTTGCAACTGCGGAGCAGGATGTAGCCATTACTAATGTCCGTTATCAAGAAAGTAAGCAGGCTCTTCAAACGCTGGAGCAGCAATGGAATGCGAGTCAGGCAAGTATTTTAGCACAGCAGCTTAAGGACGGAGAGCCTTGCCCAGTGTGCGGTAGTACAACACATCTCGAAACGCATGCTGAGCAATTAGAAATGATTGAATTAGCACAAGTAGAGGCTTTACGAGGAAAGGCTACTACTGATGAGCGCAAGTTTTTAGAGAAAGAAGCTTTATTGAATTCTACAAAGCATCTTCTACAAGAGGCGCTAGAACAGTTAGAGACGAATGAAATTGATCCATCGAATCAAGCACAAATTGAAGCTTCCTTACAAAATATAGAACAACAAATTACAACCTTAAAAGTAGTGAGCACTCAATTATCTGATGTACGCATAAAACAAAAGGATCATCGTGTACGACTAGAGCAACTGCAAGAAAAGCACATAAAACTAGAGCAATATTTAGCTGAAAAGACGAAGGAATTGACTAAGCAACAAGCAATTGTGGAAGAGCAGCAAAAGCATATTCCAGAAAATCTTACGACGCTACAAGCATTGAAGCAGGCGATTGCTGATATAGGTTCACAAAAGGTTGCATTACAAACAGCGTGGAATAGTAGTCAACAAAGTTTGCAAACTGCCAAGGAAGTAGCGAATAATGCTAGAATGACCGTAGAAATAGCGAAACGGGCTTTTGAGGAATTAAAGCTGAAAATGGATGAAAAGCGCGAGCAATTTTCTGTAAGTATGATGGAAGCAGGCTTTGAGAGCTATGAAGAATTTGCTAATGGGAAGCGTAGCGTGTTGCAAAGAGAATCTTTACGGAAGGCTTGCAGTGATTATGCATTGCAAATCCACACATTACAAGTACAAATTGCTGAAGGAACGAAGCATCTTAAAGGACAAGAGAAGCAAGATTTAACGGCAATGGAAGAAAAGTTAGAAACGCTTCGTGTAACATATGAGGAAGCCTTTAAAGTATTGCAACAGATTGAAGGATTTGCGAAAGCTTGCGGAGAGTTTATCGAAAAAGTTGAGGAGACCGAACAGGAGATTCGCTTACTTGAAAAAGAGGCGGGACGGGTGAAGGAACTGTATGCAATGTTGAATGGACAGAATGCGAAAAAGCTGTCCTTTGAGCGTTATATTCAAATCAATTATTTAGATAAAATTACAGAGGCAGCGAATGTCCGACTCTATCATTTATCCAACGGTCAATTTGAGCTCCGACGTTCAGATCGATTGGAAAAGCATGCCAAGCAAAGTGGGCTAGGACTAGATGTGTATGATGCCTATACGGATCAATTACGTGATGTGAAAACATTATCAGGGGGAGAAAAGTTTAATGCGTCTTTAAGTCTTGCCCTTGGTATGGCAGATGTCATTCAAAGCTTTCAAGGTAATATCCGCATTGAAACGATGTTTATTGATGAGGGCTTCGGTTCTCTCGATGAGGAAGCGTTAAATAAGGCGATTGATACACTTATTGATTTACAAGATTCCGGACGCATGATTGGAGTCATTTCACACGTTGCAGAGTTAAAAGCTACAATGCCTGCAGTGTTGCATGTTGAAAAAACAATGAACGGTCATAGTCAAACATATTTTGAAGTGAAATAACAAGGAGGCGTATCTCCGTTATATGGAAATACGCTTTTTTGTTATTTTTTAGTTACGTTAGGATTTGTTCCTTTTTTTGCAGCGATTACTTTTTTGACAATCGGGATAACGATAGGTGCTAATTTTACTGCGGTTTTAACAACTTTAGATACTTTCACAAAATAACAGCTCCTTAAGTACTATCTGTTCAAGGTGAAACTGAAAATTATCGGATCACGCGAACAGCTTGAATAATATTCCAAATAACGACTCCTAATGAAATGAGAATGTAAATTGCGAATGAAGCAAACCAAATGATAAGAAAAGTATTACTATCCGAATTTAAGTCAAAATTGGTGCTGAATGATAAAGTTGAGAAAATAAAGACTGCAAATAATATAATTCCGAATGCGACTGGGATTAAATGTGATATTAGTGCTCGAATAGAGTGACTCTTTACGTCGCTATCTTTTGCAACAAAGTAAACGACTAATGGCACAATAAAAGGTGCGAATAAAATACTGAGATAACTAAAGGCAGATAAAATTTTTTGGTTCTCCATAGTTGTACCTCCTTTTTTAATATTTACGCATGAAAAACAGTAAAGTTTCAAAAAATAATGTGGAAGAGGTTGTAATCGTAACGGTGTTTGCGTACAATGAGGTTGTTCAAATAAATTAAGATGTAACGACCACAAGGGGAGCTGATGATGTCAGCTGAGACTGGGCACGTAATGCCTTGACTCTTCGAACCTGTAAGTTAACACTTGCGTAGGGATTGTGGATAGAAACCGACACTTTTACGATGTGAGGCTCTGTCCTGGCATCGTTTTTATTTTTATTGATGCCTGATAGTGACATATTTGCCAACAGTTTTCTATTCCTGCTCTTGTATCCTACATCGGAACAAAGGAGAGAATAATTATGGACAATAAAAAACTTTTAATGCTTGTGGAGATTGCGATATTCGCAGCGATTGGCCTTGTGCTAGATCAGGTTTCCTTTAAAGTATGGGCACAAGGTGGCTCTGTTAGTCTAGTGATGGTGCCAATAATTTTAATAGCATTCCGCTGGGGCCTTATTCCAGGTATGACAACAGGTTTACTCATTGGTGTTATGCAAACAATGTTTGGTGCCTATATTATACATTGGCTTCAAGGAACACTTGATTATGGTGTTGCCTTTACAGTAGTTGGCTTAGCGGCCGTTGTGCGTGGACCAGTGCTTGAGGCTGCTAAAGAGTTAAACAAAAAGAAAATGGCGCTTTATATTATTGTAGGAACTGTATTAGCGGGCTTTTTACGTTATGCAGCACATACCATTGCAGGCGCTGTATTTTTCGCAGAGTATGCTGGCGATCAAAATGCATGGATTTATTCAATTATCTATAACGGAACATATATGCTACCAGCAACGATTTTAACAGCAATTGTCGGTGTGTTGTTATTTACGGCAGCACCTCAATTAATGCAACGAAAATCATAATTATTATGCCCTTCACATAAGTGGAGGGTTTTTTATTTTTAGTAAATTGAAAGATGGGTCATTTTTCTTAGCTCATCACCATAGCATGAGGTTGATTTCTGTTCTGGCTGGGGCTTTGTTGCTGACGCTTCGCTTTCGCACAGATAAAACATTTGTTGCTGACGCTTCGCTTTCGCACAGAAAACATCCGCTTCGCTGCAGGGTCTCGGGCCAACAGGATGTTGGTCACGAAGGCGTTATCACAGGATGTGATGGTATTAGCCTTCGTTCCTCTATCGCTGATCCCTGTGGAGTCGCCCAGCCTCCACTCCAATCAACCTATGAATGGCATACGTTTTAAATAAATGTCATCCTCAACTTTTGGTGATGAACCTGTTTTTCAGCACTTTACAATTTATGATGACATATAATATTTAAAGCGTTTAGCGTTTTTTGTATAAAAAGTTATGTTATATTAATGAATAGATATTAGATGAAAGGGACGTTAAAAATGATTGTAAAAACGCAAGAAGAGATTGAAGCCTTTAAAAAAATCGGCCGTATTTGTGCTGAAATTCGTGAAGCAATGAAGGCTGCTACAAAACCAGGTGTAACAACACTTGAATTAGATGAAATTGCAGGTCGTATGTTTGCTGAAGCAGGAGCGATTTCTGGACCTAAAGGGGAATATGATTTCCCAGGATACACTTGTATTAGTGTAAATGAGGAAGTCGCACATGGTATTCCAGGTAAACGTGTGATTAACGAGGGAGATATCGTAAATATAGACGTATCTGGGTCACTTAATGGCTACTTTGCTGATACGGGCATTTCATTTGTAGTTGGTGATGGCTATGAGGATAAAGAAAAGTTATGTCGCGTAGCTAAAAGTGCTTTCGACCGTGCGATGACAAAAGTAAAAGCTGGATCAAAATTAAACCAAATCGGTAAAGCTGTTGAGCGTGAAGCATATGCCAATGATTTAACAGTGATTATGAACCTAACAGGTCACGGTTTAGGTCGTTCTTTACATGATGAGCCAAATCATATTTTAAACTACTATGATGCTTGGGATTCTACAATTATGAAAGAAGGCATGGTGCTTGCAGTCGAGCCATTTATCTCAGCAAAAGCGGAGCATATTGTAGAGTCTGGTGATGGCTGGACATTCGTTACGCCAGACAAATCATTAGTTGCTCAAATCGAGCATTCAATTATCGTTACTAAAGACAAACCAATTATTTTAACTTCTCTAGATGAACAATAAAAAAGCTAAAAATCCTGCTAACCAATTTATTTTTGGTAGGCAGGATTTTTTTTAATAAATAATATACCGACAAGTAGCACTCCACATAAAAACAAGGCTGCCGTTGTCACAAGTAGCTCATCAAAACCATTATGTAATGCTACCCCAATATAGGACCAGATAAATACACTTGGATAGATAATATCAAAATAATGGAATCGGATATGTAGCGCTATTGCTACCCCAAGTGTCAGTGAAATAACTGCCCAAAGTGGATTACTAAGGCCAAAACCATTCCATTGATAAGATGTTAGCGTTAAGCTTATATTTGTCATCAGGCTAAATGTAATCCATGCGAAGTAAATCGAGAAGGGTATACGACCTGAGAGTGAATTATTGCTGAGAGGGTACGTTTTGTACAATTTTAATAAATACAGTACTAAAATGAACGTACTGACAATTGACACGATATATAGTTCGTGATGCCAAACAACAATCGCTAACGCCTGCATGATACATATGCTACTAAAGAGAACAGTCTGTTTCATAGTTGTCTTTTTTAGATTCATGACTAACCAATAACCAAGTAACATGTAAACCCCAATCCAAATCACATAACTAACATTAAAAGGTGCAAATATTACAGGAAAACGATTTGAAATCTCTAAAGAAGATTGACCGTTTATTTTCATGAAATAGGATGAAAAGGTTAGGATGAGTGAGACAATATAAGTGATTGTCATCAAAAAAAATCGAGGCATGTTTTCCTCTCCCTTCGTGTTAAATTGTATAGGGAAAAGACAAATAAGTATAGGACTGTAACATTATATTTCATTATAGCGGAAATTTCCAACAATGTATTGCGTTGTTTCGTTAAAAATATCTACAATTTACCATTTGAATAGGCAGTCATATATTTCTTTAGTACAATAAGAATATTCAAATGTAAGGAGTGAAGTTTTAATGACTCAAAATTTAAATGATCTAGATTTATCAGTTAAACTGGATAAGAAAATGTATAAAAAGAAATTAAAAGTACTCCAATATGAAATGTTAAATGCTCAACAGTTTTTATTAAACAATAAAATTGGGCTAATTTTAGTATTTGAAGGTATGGATGCTGCTGGTAAGGGTGGCGCTATTAAGCGTCTAATTGAACGTGTTGATCCACGTGGCTATGTCGTACACCCAATTTCAGCACCTCAGCCTCATGAACTGCGCTACAATTATTTACAACGCTTTTGGAGAAAGTTGCCACAGCATGGACAAATCTCTATTTTTGATCGCTCATGGTATGGTCGTGTATTAGTTGAGCGTATTGAAGGGTTTGCAACAACAGAAGAGTGGTCTCGTGCATACGAAGAAATTAATAATTTTGAAAAGATTTTAACAGCCGGAGATTATATTGTAATTAAGTTTTGGCTTCAAGTATCTGATGAGGAGCAGCTTAATCGTTTCAAAGAACGCGAGGAGGATCCATATAAGTCTTGGAAGCTAACAGATGAAGACTGGAGAAATCGTGAAAAAACACCTCAGTATATAGAAGCTGCGAATGAAATGTTTGAGAAGACCGATAAGAAAAGTGCGCCATGGGTTCTAGTATCAGGGGACGATAAACAATATGCTCGTGTACAGGTGTTGCAAGAAACATTAGCACATATTGAACGTGAGGCAAAAAAACGTGGCCTTCATTTAACGAATGTATTAGGCAAAGCACATTTAGAAGATGCTGAATCATCTAGCCTTGAATTACTAGAAGAGAAGCCTAAAAAACAAAAACCAAAACAAAAACAAAAAATGAAATAATGTTATGGATGCTGTAACAACAAGACGAAATGTTTTAGTTGTAGCAGCATCTTTTTTTACATACAATAAAGTAAAACTTCAATCAGTGGGTTGTTTTCCCATTGATTGTTAGTTGAACCAATAGTGGTGGCTTCATCCATTGATAAAATGAACTCAGGCATTAAAACGTGTTGATAATTATCGGAAGGTTAGTGTGGAAAAATGGTGCTTAAAATTTGGAGATTATTGAGGAAAAAGGGTGAAAATGTGGTATCAATTCAGGGGGGGAAATGCTACATTCGCACATTTTATGAAAAAGATGCACAAAGTTTAACCGATCTCGTAAGTCGCAATAAATACTTTTGGTCTACATACGAACCGTTACAACGACCGGAATATTATACAATTAATGCTCAATATAAAAAAATTCAAGAAAGCTTATACTTAATGGACTCAAAGAGAGAATTTACTTTCGGTATTTTTGAGCCAGGTACAAATAATCTAATAGGACATATTGCTCTTTATGCAGTAAAACGTTTACCGTATTCCAGTGCGTTTGTTGGTTATGCGATGGATGAAATTTATATTGGAAAAGGGATCGTGACAGAAGCAGTTAATATGGTCGTGCAATTTGCGTTCGAGCAAATAGGCTTACATCGAGTAGAGGCTTATGTTTCAACACAAAATAATCCTTCTATCCGAGTCTTAGAAAAGGCTGGATTTCAGCGTGAAGGTCTTTTAAGAAAGCTGCTGTACATTAATGGTCAATGGGTGGATCATTATATGTATGCACGTTTAGAGGATCAATAAATAGAAGCGTCTATCTTTCATTGTTTGAAGAATAGACGCTTCTTTTTTACTATTGTTTGCTACCGTCTATGATTAAATCAAGGTGACCTGTATTTGGATCAATTACTAATCCATGAACAGGCACGTCTTTAACCATTAACGGGTGATTACGAATTGTATCGACGCTTTTCTTTACACTTGTTGCTACGTCGCCAAAGCCACGTAAAAACTCTTTTAAATCAAGACCTGAATATTCTATTGTTTTGATAGTCTCAGGGTTAATCCCTCTAGCAACCATTTTATTTAGCATTGCTTCTGGGTCAACTGCACTCATACCGCAGTCGTAATGTCCAACAACATACACCTCATCTGCTTGTAGTTCATAAACAGCTACAAGTAAACTACGCATAATTGCACCAAAAGGGTGACTAACTAATGCCCCAGCACTTTTAACGATTTTTACGTCACCATTACGTATATTCATAGCTTTAGGTAACAGCTCTACAAGTCGAGTATCCATACAAGATAACACAACGATGCGCTTATCAGGATACTTTGTTGTAATAAAAGGCTCATATTTTTTTTCTTGAACGAAATCTTCATTAAACTTAAGAATATCTTGTAACATTGTCATGAAAAATTGCTCCCTTCCTTACAGGAATTATTTTAGAGCAAAACTATAAATATGCAAATAATAATGACAATATTCACGCAATTTTTTTGAAAAAAAAGAAGTTTAGTAATTTATTTAGCGAATCGAAATAGTTGGAAATAAATAAAAAACAGCTACGTTTTAGTAGCTGTTTTTTAATGAAATTAATATTTTTCTTTTGGCATTGGATCTACAGTTACTGAAGATTTAGAATCTAAACCAACTTGTAGGTAGTGGATGAAGAATGCTAGAGAAATTAGTAAAACGGCTGAAAAGCCTAGTACAGTCGTAATGAACATAATGAAAGCTCCTCTCTACAAAAATAATCTACAATATTATCTAAAGTAATTATACAATAGGTTACTAGGAAAATCTAAGGAGAATTTATGACATCCATAACATACCTAGTCTAGACTAATATTAGTAGGGATAAATTACTTAAAAATTGCCCAGTTCTTAATATAAAAAAAGGTTCTTTTTACCTACATTCAGTGATGTTGTTTGTATTTGTTTGTCTATAAGTGATTATAAAGTTACGTGACAGCTTTGGTTTAATGCTGTGCGCTTCGTCTGTTGAAATAAGTGATTTTAAACTTTCTTGTCCTTGCTCAGCCTCGACATTTATTGTAGTGAAAGCAAAGCGTCAGCTACAGATGTCTTAGCCTTTAGTTGGTGAAGGTAGTTTTTTGTGCAAGCATAAAGCCGAATCCGGACACAATTATACCGAGGCATAATTGATTAAATATGGGAAAAAATCAAATGAGTCTTTCGAAGTGTTTTTATAGCGAGGGTGAAAAAAGTATCTTGTCTGATGAATCGATAATAAACTGTTTTGTATCATTTTTATGTGGTTTTTTAGTAATTATCTGAATTGGTTTTTAATTATCGTTCGAACAGCTTATATGAAAGTGCTGATTTTTTTGGATATTTAATCCTAATTTTACGGCTAGTTCAGCATATTTTAGTAATTTTGTGTCGAAGGATAATAACAAATTCTTAACTTTTTTCAAATAAAGACAATTTAGTGTATTATTCTTAATTCAATATAATCAAATATGGTCGAAAAGTGAATAAAAAGTATTTATTACATCGAAAAATTTGTGAAATACATTTATACTATATTATGTATTTAAAATATGGAAAAAAGGACGAAATAAAGTTTAATAGGAGATTTGGAGGTTCTAGAATGGATATATCGTCGATTGTAGGGTTAATACTTGCGCTAGTAGCGCTGTTAACAGGAATGGTGCTAAAGGGTGTAAGTTTAGGTGCATTTTATAACCCAGCCGCCATTCTAATTATCATCTTCGGTACTATTTCCGCAGTAACAATTGCCTTCCCAATGAAGGAGTTAAAGCGTGTACCAAAGCTATTTAAAATTCTTTTTAAAGAAACAAAATTAGCAGATGATATTGAGATTATTAAGATGTTTTCACAATGGGCTGATTTAGCTCGCCGTGAAGGTCTATTAGCGCTTGAGAGTAAAGCTTCAGAGATAGAAGATCCATTTTTGAAAAATGGACTTACATTAGCAATTGATGGTCAGAATGCGGACTATATTCGTGATGTCCTAACAGAAGAAGTCGAAGCGATGGAAGAACGTCATGCTAGTGGTTCTGCAATCTTTACACAAGCTGGTACATATGCCCCGACTTTAGGGGTACTCGGTGCGGTAGTAGGGTTAATCGCCGCATTAGCAGACATGAATGACATAGAAAAGCTAGGACATGCTATTTCAGCTGCTTTTATGGCTACGCTATTAGGTATTTTTACAGGTTATGTTTTATGGCATCCATTTGCGAATAAATTAAAACGTAAATCTGCTATTGAAGTTAAGCAAAAAAGAATGATGATTGAAGGTATCCTTTCTGTCTTAGAAGGGGAGGCTCCACGCGTTATTGAACAAAAATTATCTTCTTACTTAACAATGGAGGAACGTCGTCAAATTTCTGATGAAAGCGGGGCGGGCGGCCTTGGCAAAGAAAGCTAAGAAAAAAAAGCATGATGATCATATTGATGAGTCTTGGTTAGTTCCGTATGCAGATATTTTAACACTGCTATTAGCTGTGTTTATTATATTATTTGCATCCAGTTCAGTAGACCAAGAAAAGCTAGAGAGAATGTCAGCAGTGTTTAATCAAGTATTTGATGGTGGTACAAGCTTTTTAGATCAGCCTGCACCGGTAAAAAGTCCGAATGCAGAAAGTGACCAAACACCACAAACACAGCAAAATTCAGCTTACTTAAAGGATCAGCAAGAGTTATCTCAAATTAAAGATAGTGTTGATAATTTCATCGCTGTTCATGAGATGGAAGGTCAATTCGCAACAGCGATGACTGATGAAGGGCTACTTGTTACAATTCGTGATAGTATTCTGTTTGATCCAGGGAAAGCAGAGATTAAACCAGAATATATTCCTATAGCAAAAGAGCTTGCTGGTGTATTAGTATCCGATCCAGCCCGAAACATTGTCATCACAGGACATACAGATAATGTCCCAGTAGGACCGAATTTTTCGTCGAACCTGGAGTTATCATTAATGCGTGCTTCAAATTTCTATATGGTTCTATTGAATAGTAATTCTAAATTGAAATCTGAGAACTTTAGTGCTAAAGGTTATGGTGAAAACCGAGCTATTGCTCCGAATGACACGCCTGAGGGTCGTGCGAAAAACCGTCGTGTAGAAGTGTTAATACAGCCACTTGTAACTGAGGATGGTTCTGCTGTAAAAAATACAAAATAGAAAAAAAGCTATTAGCAAACGGCTTTGGTGCCTCATTGCTAATAGCTTTTTATTTACAAAATCCTATTTATTTTCGTAAAGCTCCTAATTCAGCAACGATGGCTTGCATTTCACTAGGACTAAATGTGTTGCGCTTCATGACCATTTCATATAAATAGACTAGGTCTTCGTAATTAGCTTCATCGAAATTTTCCGATTTCATTGCATCAACATTAACCATACGAAGCTTGTCTTTCATTTGATCAACCATATAAATAACGTTCTCTTTTGACGGTACTGATAAATCCATTATTTAAACCTACCTTTCGTAATCCTCGAAAATATCATTTCATTGAATAAAAAAAATGTCAACACTGTATTTGGGCATTGCTTTAAAAATAGACTGTTATTGGGTAGAATAAGGGCAGTAAGTAGTTTAATTATGGTTCATCACCATAACGTGTGGTTGATTTCCGTTCCGACTGGGCGCTTTCCTGGGGGCGTCCGATGAGCCGCTTCGCTACGCTCCAAGGGTCTCATCTGTGGCGCTGATCCACAAGGAGTCGCCCAGTCTCCACTCCAATCAACTTATATATGACATACGTTTTAACAAAATCATCCCTAACTTTTGGAGATGAATCTTAATTATCTTAAAGGAATATACATTTACTAAAGCAGGGGGTATTTAATATGGGACGAAGTAAATTATTAGCATCCATCGTAGTTGGCGCCACAGTTGGTGCTGCATTAAGCATGTTTGATCGTGCAACGCGTGAGAAAACAATAGCTACAACGAAAAAGATGAAAGAAGCAATATCGTATTATGCAGCCAATCGAGATGAATTACAAGTACTAGTTGAGGAAAAGGTATTGGCCGCTAAAGTTCTATGTGAAAGTGTATCAGAAAATGTCAATACAATTGTTGAAAAAGTTGATGAATTTAAAGAATTACCTTCCGCAATTGAAGGCATGATTAATGATACAAAATCGGCCTTTTCTTTACCAGATAAAGAATAGTTGTCGTACAGGAGGAAATTTGTATGGAAGAGAAAAAAGCATCGATACATACAGCTGTCGGTCTGGTGAAATCATTTGTCTCACCAGACGAAGACACTGTAAATGTGATGACATCAAGGGGCTTTATGCAAGATTTAATGCTACGCTTAAAGCGAGTGGAAATATCAGCTCTTGCAGCGGAATTGGCTTATTTCTTTTTACTGTCTTTTTTCCCACTACTAATTTTTCTAGTTACATTACTACCGTATTTGAATATACAGTCGACGCAAGTGTATTCATTTCTAGTGAATATAATGCCTGACGAGGTATACAGGCTTATTGAAAATACCTTAGATGAAATTTTAACAAGTCGTAATAGTAGTTTATTATCCGTCGGGATACTTGGGACAATTTGGTCCGCTTCCAAAGGAATTAATGCATTGATTAGAGCCTTAAATAAGGCTTATGATACAGAAACTAGGGGGAGTCTATTAGCTCGAGGATTATCCCTTGTTTTCACCTTAGCATTTGTCGTTGTTATTGCTGTCGTTCTACTTTTACCGGTTTTTGGACAACAAGTGGGGCATTTCTTATTTTCGATTGTTGGGATTGAGGAGCAATTTGAAATAATCTGGCATAGAATGCGCTGGTCGATACCACCTTTACTTATTTTTGTAGTTTTAATGGGAATATATAGATTTGTTCCAAATACAAATCCTCGTTTGAAGTTAATGGGAGTTTGGCCAGGGGCATTGTTTTCAACTCTTGCCTGGGTGGCAGTAACATATGCTTTCTCTTTTTATATTAATAATTTCGCAAATTATTCCGCTACATATGGCAGTATTGGTGGAGTTATTATTTTAATGCTTTGGTTATATTTCACGGGGATTATTTTAATTTTTGGTGGCATTTTAAATGCAACAATGCAGAAAAAAGTATTGCAAAGAGAACTTATGAAGCAGGAGACACTAACAAATAGTTAGGAATATTGAAAAGAACAGCCTCGCTATCACGTTTTGTGATACGAGGCTGTTTGTTTTTTAGACGTTTTTATTAAGCATACGTAAGCCGTTTAAAATAACTAAAATGGTGCTTCCTTCATGTCCGATTACACCTAAAGGTAAATCCACGACTTGTAAAAAGTTAGAGGCAATTAATAAAACGATAACGCTGATAGAGAAGAAAATGTTTTGCTTGATGATGCGTTGCATTTTACGTGATAAACGTACTGCGTAGGCAATTTTTGATAAGTCATTTTTCATTAAAACGACATCTGCTGTTTCCAAAGCAACATCTGTTCCTTCTCCCATAGCAATTCCGGTAGTTGCAGTTGCTAATGCGGGTGCATCATTAATACCGTCACCGACCATCCCTACAAATTTATGTTGAGAAAGAAGTCGTTTCATCTCAGTCACTTTTGTTTCAGGGAGACATTCTGCAACGTATTCTGTCACGCCTGCTTCCTTGGCAATTACCTTTGCTGTCTTCTCATTGTCGCCCGTTAGCATGATAACATTAATACCTAGCTCTTTTAGTAATGATACTGCTTTTTTTGCTTCACTGCGAACGGTATCCTTTAAGGCTGCCAATGCGGCAATGCCATCTTTGTCGCGAATAAAAATAACGCTTTTTCCTTCTGAGGCAAGGCTTTCTGCTGCACCATTTGCAAAATCATTTGCCTCATCTAGACCAACAAAGTCTGGTTTACCAACAAGATACTCGACTTCATTAACGTAACCTTTGATACCCCAACCTGGGATATCTTCTATAGTGGCTTGAGCAAACTGTGTGATACCTTCTTTTCTTGCGAATAAAGTAATGGCTTGAGCAAGTGGATGGTTCGATTGTGCTTCAATACCTGCAAGGATTGCTATTGTATTTTCACGGTCTAATCCTTCTCGAACAATAAAATCAGTAACGGTTGGTTTTCCTTGTGTTAAAGTACCTGTTTTATCTACCGCTAGTGCACGTAATGCACCTAGATGCTCTAAATGTAGGCCTCCTTTGAATAGCACACCGTGTTTTGCACCATTTGAAATGGCTGCAAGAGTTGCTGGCATAATGGATGCTACAAGTGCACATGGAGAAGCAACTACTAGGAGTACCATTGCTCGATAGAACGTTGTTGTCCAGTCCCAACCGAGTACAAAGTGAGGTAGAAACATCATAAGGGCAACGGTAAGTAGCGCAATTTTCACATAAGTACCTTCGAATTTTTCTATAAACTGTTGAGATGGTGATTTCTCACTCTGAGCACTTTGTACAAGCTGGATAATTTTTTGGAATAGTGTTTCAGAATTTGGTTTTGTCATTTCCATCGTAATGGCACCATTTAAGTTCACTGTACCTGCAAATACCTCGTCGCCTTCACGTTTTGCCACTGGAAGCGGTTCACCGCTTATTGCGGATTCATCGATAGAAGACTGTCCTTTAAATATTACACCGTCTGCTGGTACACGCTCACCAGGTTTTACGAGCAGATGATCTCCAATTTGTAATGTAGAGACAGAAACTTTCATTGGTTCAAAGTTACCACGTACAAGCCAAGCTTCTTCGGGTTGTAAGTTCATGAGTGCAGAAATTTCACGATGACTTTTATTCATTGCGTATGTTTCAAGAGCGCCGCTTACAGCAAAAATGAAAATAAGAATAGCACCCTCCGTCCAATAACCGATTGCAGCTGAACCAACTGCAGCTAATACCATTAATAGTTCAACATTAAGCTCTTTATTTTCAATAGTTTCTTCGATACCTTCTTTTGCTTTAGCAAATCCACCAACACAAAATGCAACGATATATAAAATAATAGAAGCTGTTGTTTGCCCGCTAGTATCTAAACGCCATGCAAGCAAAATGAACAAACCTGCTATAAGGGCAGCAATTAATTCAGCATGCTCCTTTATTTTCTCAATTATATTTGAATTTTCTCGTTTAGAGTGTTCCACTTTTATCCCTCCTGATAATGAAAATCAATATCAAAACCTTTATAAATCAATGTATATAAACAATAGCTAATTGAAAATCACTTTCAATCAGCTCCTTTCTAATTTAGAATTATTATAACAAAGGTTTTTAGAAAAAGAAAGTAAGAAATTTGAAGGGATATTTTAAAGAAAGGGGATGAAAGCAGCCCGAGATTGAGATTGAGGCGATTATGAGGATTTTTGAAATAATTTTGAACATAAGAAAAGCACAGTTATTCATAGGAATATTCTGTGCTTCTCAAATTTGTGCAGGCTCATCACTATAAAGTGGGGTTGATAAAATGTCATCTCCAACTTTTGGTGATGAGCCATAAATTATTAAGTTATAAATTCGTTTTTGCAGTGTGGCTGCCACTATGCTTACGCTACAGCTTAAAAACCAATTCTGCTATTCAACGTAACGCTAAAAAAAGAAATTGCTTTTTATTAGAATACTCGTTCTGCGTGTAGCGCAAGTTTTTCTAGTGATGATTTGTCTACGTCTGCGTGTAGTGATTTACCGTGAGAGTCCATAGTTACAACAGCTGTGAACTTCTCAACGTTTAAGTGCCACATTGCTTCTGGAATACCGAATTCCATTAGGTCAACACCTTCAACACCTTTAATGCAGTCTGCGTAGTATTGTGCTGCACCACCGATTGCA
Organism: Lysinibacillus sp. NPDC093190; assembly: GCF_050280425.1. Classification (NCBI taxonomy): domain Bacteria; kingdom Bacillati; phylum Bacillota; class Bacilli; order Caryophanales; family Bacillaceae; genus Lysinibacillus; species Lysinibacillus sp. NPDC093190. Next base: position 101,832 of record NZ_JBNNVG010000010.1, read on the forward strand.
TTTAAGTAAACGCCACCGTGCTCTTCTAATGCAGCAAGTGTTTTTGGTCCCATACCGCCTTTACCAATTACAGCGCGGATACCGAATTTTTTCATGATGTCACCTTGATATGGCTCCTCACGAATAGAAGTAGTTGGACCAGCTGCTTTTACTGTCCAGTTACCTTCTTCGTCTTTTGCCATTACAGGACCACAGTGATAAATAACTTGTCCATTAAGATCAACTGGAGCGTCGTGGCTCATTAAGTGATGGTGAATTGCGTCACGGCCAGTATACATACGACCAGTAATTGAAACAACGTCACCAACTTTTAGAGCGCGAATTTGTTCTTCAGTAATTGGTGCAGTAAGTTCCACTACATTTGTAGTAGTATCTTCTGTCGTTGCTGCAACTTCATCTTCTTTAAATGTAATTTTTTCGCCTTCTTGATAATGCCAGTTAATAATTTCGCCAGTTTGAGGATTGATGTCCACAGCCATACGACGGTATGCCCAGCAGTTATAAGCTACTGATACGTAGAATGATGCAGGGATACGGTGCATAACACCAATTTTACAGCCAAGTAATGTTGCTTCACCACCGAAGCCCATTGTACCGATACCGAATGTGTTTGCAGTTTTCACTACATACTCTTCTAATTTAGCAAGATCAGAATTTGGATTTGTATCTTCCACATGACGGAATAACTGTTCTTTCGCTAAGTCGTAACCAGAAGAGCGATCGCCACCGATACCTACACCGATGAAGCCAGCTGAACAGCCTTGTCCTTGTGCTTGGTATACTGAGTGAAGGATACATTTACGGATACCATCTAAATCACGGCCAGCGCGGCCAAGACCTTCAATCTCACATGGTAGGCTATACTGAATGTTTTTATTTTCACAGCCGCCACCTTTAAGGATTAACTTAATTGTAATGTAGTCTTTTTCCCATTGTTCGAATTTCATAACAGGTAGACCGTCACCTAGGTTATTACCGCTGTTTGCGCCTGTTAATGAATCAACCGCATTTGGACGCAATTTTGCATCTGCAGAAGTTTCGATAATAGCTTTTTTAATAGCTTCTTTAATTTCTAATTGATTTACACCGATAGGAGTATAAATTTTGAATGTTGGTAGACCAGTATCTTGACAGATTGGTGATACATTATCTTCTGCCATAATGATATTATTTGAGATTGTGTCTAAGCTCATTGCAGCACGAGTACCTGAATTCTCGGCTTCTTTAGCTTTCTTAATAGCACGACGTACGTCTTTTGGTAGATTCGTAGACGTTTCAGTAATTAAATCGTAAAGACTTTTCTCCAAAGTTTGGATATTCATTTGGTATTGCCCCCCATAGAAAATTTGATTATTTCCACATTACATTATACTCTTTTCAACTAATGAAAAAAAGAGTTCAACTCATTGTGGTTGGAATTAAAGGTCTATTCTCAAAAAGAGATAATTATAATGTGAAATAATGTTATTTATCGTTAAGATGTTAGAAGAAAATTGAAGCGGGGTAATAAACAATATATTAAGATTTCCCTGATCGGTTATAGGATTTACGGGAGCATGCTTTCGAGGAGCTGATCACTTATTTGATCATATCTACTGCTGAAAAGCGGTTTCCTACTTATTCACAAGCTGTAGTTTCATCGAAATAAAGATTGTTAAAACGGAACATTTGTTCTATAATGAATGTAAAATTACTTTAGGAGGTTATAGAATGAAGTTACTTAATTTACCCGAAGCATTTGAAGAATATAGGGCAGTAATAGAGGAAACGATACAGCCTACCGTATCTATTGAAACGGAAGAACGAAAAACATCTTTATTTGAAAGTAAGTTTGAAGGCGATCCATATTTTCCGCTAGCAATGGAGTACCCGAAAAATCCAGAAGGGCGACCATTAAAATTACTAGCTCAAATTAATTTTGCAGATGTACCGAAGCATTTACCAAACTTCCCTGAAGAGGGAATCTTGCAGTTTTATATTGATGGCTACGACGATGTACTAGGGATGGATTTTGACAATGGTCAAAATCAGGAGGGCTTCCGCGTTGTTTTCCACGAACATGTTGTTAGTGATGAGTCACAGTTAGTACAAGACTTCTCATTTGTTGAAGTGAAAGAAGAATTATATTTTCCAGTAGAAAAAGAAATGGCATTGTCTTTTGGAACAAGTTATGAACCGTTATCAGCAAGCGACTTTAGAAGAGAAAAACCATATGCGAAGATTCTTGCAAATATAGAAGACAATGATAATTTAGTAGACTCATTTTATGAAACATTAAATAGTACAGGTCATAAAATCGGAGGATATCCATTCTTTACCCAGGAAGATCCAAGAGCTTATGGTGACTATACAGATTCAACAATTTTGTTGCTTCAGATTGATAGTATAGGCGAACATATTCTATGGGGAGATGTCGGGGTCGGCAATTTTTTTATCACTGAAGATGAGCTGAAACGTAAGGATTTTAGTAAAGTTCTATATAATTGGGATTGCTACTAGCCAGAAATGGCCAAGAAAAAAAGCAAGTGGATATATAGCTTTCCACTTGCTTTTATATAGCCTCCGGACGCAATTACGCCAAGGCGAAATTGATTAGTAGTTATTGTTCACGAGCATTAAATTGCTCCATTTTGTCCTCTAAATCATCCATCATTTGAATTAAACGATCAATATCCTCTAATTCAGTTGTTTCAGGATCAATTGCATCTAAAACTTCTAAAAACATTTCAAGACGCTCTTTTAAGTAACTCATTTGCTGTTTTTTATCAGTGATTGGATTTGACATACATACACCTCATTTCGTCCCCTTCATCTTAGCTGATTTGGGACTAAATTTCAATGTTTAGGTAAACACCTAGGACTAAGAGATTATTTTGAAAAACCAATAGACAGAATATTTACAATAATGAAATCATGTGTTAAATTAGTATTAATAAAAGGTAAAGGAGCTGATTTAAAAAATCCAAAAAGACTCTAACTCGAAAAGGAGGGAGTTTAAACAAGTACTCGGCCAATGTAAAAGCCGAAATTCGTGTTTATACAATTAAATGGAGATAAGTGTTAGTTAGGCCTTAGCGTAAAATCACATGTGGTGAGCGCTAAGGCTTTTTGGTATGCTGATATCTGGAAGAATGGCTTGATGTTGGAGGAAAAGATGACATACTTCTCAGATTACAGCAAAAAAAGGTTTGCCATTCTAGTGTTAATTGTATCTATTTCAGGTTTTTCACAAGGGATGCTTTTACCACAAATTTCAATTATTTTCGAACGTGATGGAGTATCCTCCGCGTTGAATGGATTGAATGCAACAGGTCTATACATAGGAACATTATTAATCTCACCGTTTATCGAGCAGCCGTTACGAAAATGGGGCTACAAACCAATTATTTTAATTGGCGGTGCACTAGTCTTCGCTTCGCTGTTAGCATTTCCTTTATGGAAGAGTGTGACCTTTTGGTTTATTCTCCGCTTATTCATTGGGGTAGGAGATCATGCATTACATTTTGCAACACAGACGTGGATTACAAGCACATCGGATCATAAAAGCTTAGGAAAAGGTGTGGCCATTTACGGCTTGTCCTTCAGCACTGGCTTTGCTGTTGGGCCATAAATGGTAAAACTTATACAAATTTCAGAGGCATTACCGTTTATTGTATCCTCAATTATGTGCTTATTAGCGTGGTCTTTTGTATTTCTCTTGCAAAATGAAAAACCAGAGCGATTAACGGGAGACTTACATGCAAGAGGCTGGCATCGTTATAAAATGGCCATTGTATTTGGATGGATTGCCTTTTTAGGACCATTTGTTTATGGTTTTTTAGAATCTTCTTTAAATGCTTTGTTCCCAGTTTATGCTTTGCGTAAAGGTTTCGACGTGAATATGATTCCTATTATTTTATCAGTCTTTACATTTGGTGGGATTTTAACACAAGTACCACTTGGAGCTATAGGGGATAGAGTAGGACGACGTAATGTCTTAATGATAGGCTCATTTGGAGGGGCTATTATTTTTGGCATTGCGAGCTTTGTAGAGCATTCACAAATGGCCGTAGCCGTAGCATTTTTCTTTACAGGGACATTAGTCGGTTCGATGTTTTCATTAGGTATTACCTTTATGGCTGACTTAACACCAAAGGAGCTACTGCCAACAGGAAATCTGCATTGCGGCATTGCCCTTAGTATCGGTAGCTTAACAGGACCATTTTTAGGAGGCGTTTATTTAGAATATGTAAATTACAGCTTCCTTTTATTAGTTGCGCTACTTTTGCTAGCTATAGCAATTGTTTTGCTAGTATTTGGACGAAATAAAAATAAGCGACCAGTGTCGATATAAGGGTCTTTGTCTTTTGGGATTATCTTTGAAGCGGAAGGAAGAGAGTCAAACGCTCGGGGAAACAGAAGAATCGCTCAGCCCGGAGACTTTTGAGTAATGTATAATTTTAGGGAAAATAAAAGAGCGGGGCTCATCTCCCGCTCATAAAACAAAAAATGCCCAGCAAATCCGTGCTGTTATGGCATTCTTTGCGTGACAAGGATGTTTCGTCCAAGTCACATAGGTTTGGCACCTAGAATGATATTATACAGACAAGCAAACATAAAATCAAATAATATTTGCAGATAAGGCAGATAAGTAATATTTGGACTTTGGATTTCTATCTCTATATAATAGAAGAACACTAACTAAGATGACTATTTATAATGAGGAGATTAACACATGGCAGAATATAAAAAATTATCGATTCACCGTGCATTAACAGAATTAAAGATGCTAAATCACCGTATCGAAGCAGCAACGAATGAAGTTAGTTCAGTGTTAGCTAATCGCAAAAGTAATAGCAAAATTAATGGAGTAGAGATTCAAGAATATGAAAAGCAAATGCAAGCCTCATACGATAAAGTAGTTAGCTTAGTTGACTATCGCAACCGAATTAAGGCGCTAGTTGTAGAGTCTAATGCTAAAACAAAAGTAATAGTGGGAAAAGAAGAAATGACTGTAGCAGAAGCGATTGAACGCAAACAGTCCATTCAATATGAAAAGGAACTGTTAGAAGTCATGCAACAGCAATATCGTTCAGCGATAAATACGGTTGCAAAAGAAAATGATGCGTTGCCAGCCAAGCTAGAAACGTATTTAGTTAATATATTAGGAAATAAAGATAAACAATCTCCAGAAGAAGTAAAATTACATACGGACACATTTATGAAAAGAAACGAGTACGAGTTAATTGATCCGATGAATGTTAAAAAGAAAATTGAAGCATTAAGTAATCGAATTGAAGAATTTGAATCAGAGGTCGATGCTGTATTATCGGAATCGAATGCAACAACATTTATTGAAGTGCAAGCCTAACTAAATATGCATGGCCTAGCGAAAACGGAAAACGAAAAGTCGCTCGCGCTTCAAGACATGTGTGCGAGTTAAAACCTGAAACATGTCTTACTACAATGGATAGTTGAAATAATCGGAGATAAAAGCTCAAAGATTAAAGTTAAAAGTCCAAAGTTTACGTTTCAAAGTTCTTTCGTATTAAAGTTAAAAACTTAAAGCATAAAAATCTTTTAAATCCTGGGCTACTGGTTAAGGTGTTGATTTTTCTGGGCCGTCCGTCATCCACCAGGCAGCTGGAGCTGTGCATTACATACAAAAATAATATAAAAACAATGAGGCATCTCTTAATTTTAGGAGACGCCTTTTTTGTTGCTATAGAACGTATTGGTTTACATATGGAATAAAGGAGGAAACAGGGAAGGACGCCTCAAATATTTGGAGACGTCCTTTTTCATCATTATTTATCCTTCAACACAAGCTTTGCCACACACTCCACCTGCGCCGTCTGTGCAAACATATCAACCGGCTGAATATACTCCACATCATAAAACTTCGATAATTCGTTTAAATCCTTCGCCAAAGTTGATGGATTACACGATGTATAGACAAAGCGCTTCGGTTTTAGCTTCAACACCGTGCGTATGAATTCTGGTGCTAGACCTGTACGTGGTGGGTCAACTGTAATAACATCAGGTGTAAATCCTTCCTTGCGCCATTTTGCTAGGACACTTTCTGCTGTGCCGACTGCGTATTTTGTATGCTTGAAGCCATGGCTTCGGGCGTTTTTACGTGCATCCTGAATGCTTTCTGGAATAACGTCCATTCCACGAACTTCTTTTGCTTGATCAGCTAGCCATAAACCGATTGTTCCAACACCGCAGTAAGCATCAACAACTGTTTCTTTGCCTGTTAATGCTGCTGCTTTTTTGATTTCATCATAGAGATGAACGGTTTGTGTTGGATTCAGTTGGAAAAAGGCGCGAGCTGATAAATCAAAGGCTAATTCGCCAAGCTCCTCATGAATCGTTTCCTTACCATCGAGGACAATCGTCTCATCGCCAAAGATTAACGATGTTTTCTCACGGTTAATATTTTGTGCGATCGATACGATACTTGGATCGATTTTTTTTATACGAGCAATAAGTTCCGCTTGATGTGGAATTTCCTTACGCGTTGTGACGAGCACGACTTGTGTTTCATCAGTACGAATTCCTGTACGTACAACAATCGTGCGCACTAAGCCATCGAGTGTACGACCATCGTAAATAGTAATATTCAGTTTTTGCAAAATTTTACGTGTTGCCACTGTAATTTTTGATGTAATCGGATGTTGAACAAGGCAATCATTGATGTTCAGTAACTTGTTACTACCTTCTGCAAATAGCCCTGCATAGACACGCTTACCTTCTTTACGTACTTGATATTGACTTTTGTTACGATAATTCCATGGATTATCCATCCCTAGAGTTTTGCGAACTTCAACTGTATTAGCTAAAGGCTTAGCATAACGCTCTAATGCTTGAATTACGATATCACGCTTTTCGATTAGCTGTTTTTCATATGTCATATGTTGAAGCTGACAGCCGCCACATTCATTGTAAACTGGGCATGGTGCTTCCTGACGATATTTTGAAGCTTTGCGAATAGCTAATATTTCTGCTTCGGCAAAGTTTCTCTGTGTTTTAGTCACTTGTGCTGTAATTTCTTCACCAGGAATAGCGCCCTTTACGAATACAACATTACGCTTATAAAAGCCTACTCCTTCACCGTTAATACCAAGTCTTTTTATTATTAGCGGAAATTTTTGTCCTACTTCCATTGTTGTTTGCTGCGTCAAGCGTTCCACGTCCCTGTTCTTTTAATATCATCTCCCCATTATAACTAAGGAGTAGACGATTGCAAAGCGACAGGGAAATCTTCATGTTCTAAAACTAAATCGTCAAGGGATAAAAATGTATAGCCTTGTTTTTTCGCCTCGGCAATAAACCTAGGAAGAGCTTCAGCGTTATCCTGCGCTACAGTATGCATTAATATTACGGCACCAGGGTGTAGCTGTTCTATTAATGCATTATACGCATAATCTGCGCCACGACGTACATCCCTTTCCCAATCCTTAAAGGCAACAGACCAGAAAATATGACGGTAGCCTTCAGCATTTCCGACCTCTAATAATTTCGCATTAAATATACCTTCAGGTGGGCGGAAGTATGTTGTATGTTTAATACCAGTCAATCCCCTCAGCTTATCGTCAAATTTTTTCCATTCTGTACGCATAGCATCTGGCGTTAATCTCGCCATATTTGGGTGTCCATATGAATGGTTGCCGATTGTATGGCCATCTTTAACCATGCGTTTCACTATTTCGGGGGCACTTTCTAAATAATGACCAGTTAAAAAGAAGGTAGCTGGTGCTTTTTCCTTCTTCAATGTATCCAAAATGCTTTCCGTAAACCCATTTTCATATCCGTTATCAAAGGTTAAATAAGCAACTTTTTTATCAGGCTTACCTTTATAAATAGCACCATATTTCTCAAGTAGCTGATCAAGCTGTGCTCCAGCCTCAGCTGGTTCACCGTTTTTCGCTCGCTTTAATCCCCAATGGTGTTCATCAGAGCCAGAAGCTGAAAATGGATTAAAGCTAATTGCCGCGGCAATAATAAAAGTAGCGATGACCGCTCCTACAATATGCTGTTTCCACATTTAAAAACGCATCCTTTCTTTTTCATTAGAATGCGTTAAAAAAATTATCCTATTCGATTTAAACCAATAAATCTTGAAGTGCTTCTTTTAAATAAAACAGAAGAGAAGCAAATACCCGCGAACATGGGAATACCCACAGGGAAAAAGCAATGCCCACGAAAAATGTTATAATGGTTAATAGTGAGGTGTTACTAATGCGTATTATTACGAAAATTGCACGTCAAAAAAACAATCCAGAACGTTATAATATATATTTGAACGAAGAATACGCTTTTCCTGTAGATGAGGCAATTCTCATTCAATTTGGTTTAACGAAGGGCAAAGTGCTTGAGGAATTTGATATTCAGGAAATGGCCTATGAGGATGAGATTCGAAAAGCCTTTAATAAAGGTTTAAATTTTTTGTCATATCAAATGCGCAGTGAGCATGAGGTTAAGAAAAAGCTTCTCGCGTTAGAATTTGGCGAAGCAGTTATTTTAGAGGCAATACAAAAGCTCAAATCATACGGTTTTTTAAATGATGAAACTTACTCCAAGGCATTACTCAACACGAAAAAGGCTACGATGAAAAAGGGACCCAAGGCAATTAGACAAGACCTTATGAAAAAAGGAATTGATAAAAGCTTACAGGATGAGGTACTTGCTACGTATAGTCATGCGGAACAGGTAAAGCTTGCGACACAATTGGCTGAAAAGGTCATTCGATCAGAAAAAAAGAAAACACCAACACAAATAAAAGCTAAAATTCAAGATTTTTTAATGCGAAAAGGTTATTCTTTTAGTGTTGTAGATGATGTGCTAAGTCAAATAGAGATTGAGCAAGATGAAGATGAATGGCAACAGCTACTTGAGGTACAAGGCGAAAAAGTTTGGAAAAAGTATTCATCGAAGTATACTGGTTATGAATTGAAAATGAAACTAAAGCAAGCGCTCTATCAAAAGGGTTTTCCTATAGAGGTTATAGATCGTTTTATAGAAGAGAAGGAGAATGAGGAATGAATGAAAAAAATTATGCTGCAATGTCAGAGCATGAATTACGTGAAGAAATAGCTATGATCAAGGAAAAAGCACGTAAGGCGGAGCAGCTAGGAATTATCAATGAATTCGCAGTTTACGAGCGCAAGGCTTTAATGGCAGCTGCTTATTTGGTTGATTTAGATACAATAATTCCTGGAGAAATGTATCGTATTGACGGCTCTGAAAATGAATTTTTCCAAGTGGATTATTTAAAAGGACGCTTTGCTTGGGGACATCGCTTAGGGGGCGAAAAATACCAAGAGGCTTTACCTGTTTCAATGCTATCTCCTGTAAAGGTGGGCAAATAAATGGATGGAAAAATTGAAAAACTAACTGCTGAGTTACTTGCCAAAAACCCGCAAATGCCAGTAGGACGTGCACGAGTATGGATTGAGCTTTTATGGAGTGATTTTGAATCAACTTCTGCAAAAGCTGGCTACGCCTATCGAGGTGCTGATTATACTGAAAATTTAGTGCGCCAATTAATTACTAGTTATGGAGATAAACTGCATACATTTGCAGGACGCAATCCCAAATACGCACATTTACTTGATGCTAGTGATGATATGGTGCAATAACAAACCCTGACCAATGTTGGTCAGGGTTTGCTGTTTAATTACTTGCGCCAATCTGTAATTTTTTCTGGAGTTTATCCTCTGTAAAAATCCAACCAGTGTATGAAGTGATAATCTCGTTGTCATCGTTTAAATGAGCGACAGCAACGAAAGGATAGCGATTATCACTACGATAACGCAGATCAATTAATCTTACTTCTGTTAAGCCATTATCGAGTTCTGAAATTTCCCAACGATACAATGGTGAGAATGACACGAAAGCAGCGAGATTGCGATCTTTCAATGCTATTTCGATAAGAGGCGTTTTCGGTAAAGGTTCTATTTCGAATTTATCATAAATATTAACAGTTCGCCCATAAGCTCGGCCAACATAATAATGCGTTTTGGATTTAGCTGCAATTCGCCAATGGAAGAAGCGCATTGTAGGGGCTACAATAACATACTCTTCATCCTGAATAGTATTATGCACAGCATTCTTTACAGCTTTTTGGACTGCAAATCGTAAAATGTAGTAAACGATAATAATGAGATACATGATACTAAATGTCCAAACTGGATTTGCACCAAATGCCCAAAGTAAAATGCCAAGGCAATGTAGTGTAAAAATAATAGGATCAAATGTATTAATGACCCCAAGTGCAACCCATCTTCTAGAGAATGGTCGAAGTGCTTGTGTACCATAAGCATTGAAGATATCAACAAAGACATGAAGCGCTACAGCTAAAAATGTCCAAAGCCATAAATGAAACACACTTACGTCTTGAATAATAATTGCTAAAACCGCGGTAATTAAGATGGGCCAAATAGCTACTGCTGGTAGTGAATGTGTAATTCCACGATGATGTCGAATATAAATTGCGTTGTTACGCAGTTTTAAAACAGTATCGACATCAGGTGCCTGTGAGCCAATAATCGTACCTGCCATTACTGCGGTAAAGGTCATAGAGTGATTTGCTACAACGGGATCAACTAATGCAAGACCACCGAGGGCTATACCCATAACGAAATGTGTGCCTGAATCCAAAAATATCCACTCCTTGTATGCATAAAGATAGAGTACAATTTGCATACATGTATATTTCAATAATCCGTAATACTTGATATTTACTTAAATAAAAACAGTCGTGCTAAATTTTAAAGTTAAAAATTTGACGGTTTTTGTCGTTTCTACAGATAACCTATTCTTAATTGTATACTCTTTTTACCATAAATAAAATCGTAAAGACGCTGGAGGTCACTGTGAATTATCCATATGTAACAGAATTTCGACAATCTTTAGTCGCATGGTTTAATGTTGAAAAACGTGATTTACCTTGGAGGCATACTACGGACCCTTATAAGATCTGGGTATCGGAAGTGATGCTACAGCAAACACGTGTCGACACAGTTATTCCTTATTACAATCGTTTCATGGAAAGTTTTCCAACATTAGAATTACTCGCGGAAGCTCCACAAGAATACTTATTGAAGCATTGGGAAGGCCTCGGCTATTATTCCCGTGCACGTAATTTACAAGCAGGTGTTCGTGAGGTATTAGAAAACTACGGTGGTGTAGTACCTGATAATCGCCATGAGATTTCAAAATTAAAAGGCGTTGGTCCATATACCGCTGGAGCTATTTTAAGTATTGCCTATAATAAGCCCGAACATGCAGTTGATGGTAATGTTATGCGCGTTTTAAGTCGGGTGCTTAATATTCATGATGATATAGCAGTTCCAAAGACTAAAAAGATTTTTGAAGCGGCTGTTGAAGAACTGATAGATCCAGAAAATACATCGTCCTTCAATCAAGGCTTAATGGAGCTTGGTGCACTTATTTGTACGCCAACTTCACCAAAATGTTTATTATGTCCAGTTCGAGAATACTGTACCGCTTTTAATGAAGCTGAGCCGGAAAAATTACCTATCAAATCTAAAAAAGTAAAGATGAAGCATATCACATACGATGTGCTTGTATGCCAAGATGACAAAGGTCGAATTTTATTGGAGCAGCGTCCAGCAGAGGGTTTACTAGCTAATCTATGGCAGTTTCCGATGCTTGAACACGGTAAAAATTCAATAAATACTTTTATTGATGATTATGCTATGAATGTTCAATCGCAACAGGATTTGTTAACATTTAAACATGTTTTTTCACATTTAACATGGCATATAAATAGCTATTTTATGAAATGCAATTCAGCAGTAAAGGGCGAATGGCTGAATCGCGAACAAATAGAATTATTACCAATGCCCGTTCCAATGCTGAAAATTTGGCAAGAAATTAAGGATTAATCAAGAAAATAATATTTATAAAAATTTATGAGCATAAAACCATTCACCTCGGTACACAATAATGAGCGTGGAGGTGAATGAATAATGAAAAAGCAAAACAACAACCAAAATTTACAACCGAATAAAAACATGCAACGTCAAAGCCAAGAATTTGGTTATGAAACAGACGTTACAGACGCTAATGAAGTGCAAAAGCAAAATGCTAAAGCAGAGCAAAAAAAAGCTCAAGCTTCAGGTAACTTCAATAAAACTAACCAAGATCTTGGTGAATAACACTTTGTAATTGCATAATTGCATTTACCTCTAAGGAGCTGTCTAAAATCGAAAAGATTAAAAAAGGCAGCTCCTTTTCAAATTTTATTTAGTAAAATTGATTGCTCAGGAAGTAAGGAGAATATTGCTCGGATAGCCGAGAAAACCGCTCAAATTCAGCAGAAAAAACCCCGATCCGATCTATAAAAATAAACAAATAATTCCAATCGAGTTGTTGTTATGATAAAATTCGCTTCAAGTTAACGAAATTTTGTACAAATTTAAAAGAGCGCAGGGAAATTTGTGGTTTTCTAACTACACCTTTCGCGTACACATTGCTATAATATACTAGAGACTGCTAGATTTAGGTAGCATAGACGAAAAGGTGGGCTTCAAAAATGGCAATACCGGTAGAAGGAGAAACGATACAAATACATAGTTATAAGCACAATGGCCGTATCCACCGTGTTTGGCAAGAAACAACGGTTTTAAAAGGAACGAAAAATATCGTTATCGGTGCGAATGAACGGACACTTGTGACAGAATCCGATGGTCGTACGTGGCTAACGAGAGAGCCTTCTATTTGTTATTTCCATGCGGAGCACTGGTTTAACATCATTTGCATGCTACGTGAGGACGGTGTGTATTATTATTGTAATCTAAGCTCACCATTTGTTTTCGATAATAATGCCATTAAATATATTGACTATGATTTAGACATTAAAGTTTTCCCTGATATGTCATATTCACTCTTAGATGAGGATGAATATGAGCTACATAGTAAGGAAATGTCTTATCCAGATGTCATAGATAAAATTTTAAAGCGCAATGTCGATAAATTAATTAGCTGGATTCAACAAAAAAGAGGACCCTTTGCACCTGATTTCATCGATGCCTGGACAAGCCGTTATAAGTTTCAGCTCGATATGCAAGCAGATGATTGTTAGTTACACCTATTAGTTTTACTAATGGGTGTTTTTTTATGTCTTAAACAATCGGATTGTAAAATAGTTAGTGATAAAGCTAAATTAACTGTACTTAAAACAAAATATTGCTATAATACGTTTGGGCATTCATTTGTGGATGTCTGTTTCTTTTTATATGTGAAGTGGCTCATTAGCTTAATTTACATAAGAGCGAGGCTTTTAAATAAGGATGTGATAATGAATTGGGTAGTATAAAGCGTTATATGAGATTTGTAAAACCATATACATGGGAAATTATTTTAACGGTTTTAATTGGTATAGTGAAATTTGCGATTCCGTTATTTATCCCATTACTCATAAAAATTGTGTTAGATGATATTATTGATGCAAATCATCTAACCGATGCAGAGAAGACAAAAGAACTGTTTTATTGGTTAGGTGGTACGATCATTGTATTCTTTATTATTCGACCACCGATTGAGTATTACCGTCAATACTTTGCTCAGCATGTCAGTAACAAGGTGCTTTTCGATATTCGAAAACAAATATATGCACATTTACAGCGACTCAGTTTAAGATACTATGCAAATACAAGAGCTGGCGATGTGATTTCAAGAGTGATTAATGATGTGGAACAAACAAAAAACTTTATTATGACAGGTTTGATGAATGTTTGGCTCGACCTTGCGACAATTGTTATTGCTATCGGTATTATGTTTGCCATGGATGTAAAGCTTACGCTAGTAGCATTGATTGCGTTCCCATTTTATGCATTTAGCGTGAAGTACTTCTTTGGTAAACTTCGGTCTTTAACACGTAAACGGTCACAAGCACTAGCTGGGGTGCAAAGTTATTTGCATGAACGTGTAGCTGGAATGAGTATTATTAAAAGCTTCACGTTAGAAAAGCATGAGCAAAAATTATTCGATGAAGCAAACGGTGAATTTTTAGAGAAAGCGCTGGATCATACGAAATGGAATGCTAAATCCTTTGCAGTGGTGAATACAATCACGGATGTAGCACCACTCCTAGTAATTGCTTATGCAGGTTATCAGGTTATTAATGGAGATCTTTCAGTCGGGACGATGGTTGCCTTTATTGCCTATATCGAACGACTGTATGGTCCACTTCGTCGCCTTGTAAGTTCATCGACAATGTTAACACAGTCCATTGCATCAATGGATCGAATGTTTGAATTAATAGATGAACCTTATGAAATTAAAAACAAGGCTAATGCGTTAGAGTTACCTCGGGTAAAGGGTGAAGTTCGTTTTGACAATGTGAACTTTCAATATGAAGAAGAGGGCTCACAAATTTTAAACAACATCAATTTTACAATTAATCCTGGGGAGACAGTTGCGTTTGTAGGAATGAGTGGTGGAGGAAAATCAACCATCATTAGTTTAATTCCTCGCTTTTATGACGCAACGAGTGGCAACGTATGTATAGATGACTATGATGTTCGTGACGTATCTCTACATTCTTTACGCTCACAAATTGGAATCGTCCTACAGGATAATATTTTGTTTAGTGATTCGGTGAAAGAGAATATTTTAATGGGTAAGCCAGATGCTTCTGATGAAGAGGTCATTGCTGCGGCAAAAGCGGCGAATGCACATGATTTTATTATGAGCTTGCCAGATGGCTATGACACTAAGGTCGGGGAGCGCGGTGTGAAGTTATCAGGTGGACAAAAGCAGCGGGTAGCAATCGCTCGTGTATTTTTAAAAAATCCTCCTATTTTAATACTGGATGAAGCAACCTCTGCATTGGATTTAGAAAGTGAGGCACTTATTCAGGAATCATTGGATATACTTGCACATGAACGCACGACCATTATAATTGCTCACCGACTTTCTACAATTACACATGCAGATAAAATTTTTGTTATAGATCATGGACAATTAATTGAAAGTGGTACGCACGAGCAATTGATGCAAAAAGAGGGGACCTACTTTAGTTTATTCCAGGTGCAACATTTAGATTGATACCCCACATTATAAAAAATCTATAATGTGGGGTTGATTCCGTACCGGCTGGGCACTTTCCTGGAGTCGCCCGATGAGCCGTTTCGCTTCGCTGCAGGGTCTCATCTATGACGCTAATCCCCAAGGAGTCGCCCAGCCTCCACTCCAATCAACTAATAAAAGTAATATCCGTATTTTGGTAATGGGCCAATAATCTAAAAATAACCTTCCGTTTAAGCATAAATGGAAGGCTATTTTTTTGTCTTATTTATAAAATATTATCAATTAATAAGATGTTATTAATATGAAACTCGAACGATGTAGAAAATCTATGTTTATTGCAGAACAATAATGATTGAAAGAGCGATATTTTTTGGTTAGAATTATCTGAAAATGGGGAATTGAGTGATAGTTAATGTAAACGAGTAAAAATATGGGTACGATAGGGAGATTGATCATGAGAAAAGAGCTGCTAGAAATAAAAGGCTTAAAGACAACCTTTTTTACAGATGATGGACAAATTCCTGCCGTAGATGATATCGATTTTTCTGTTCATGAGGGCGAAATATTAGGGATTGTTGGGGAATCGGGAAGTGGAAAAAGTGTTACATCCCTGTCCATTATGGGTTTAATACCGTCACCGCCTGGAAAAATAACAGGGGGAGAAATACTATTAAATGGCAAAAACCTCGTCACATTATCGGATAAACAAATGCAGAAAATTCGTGGGAAAGATGTGGCGATGATTTTTCAGGAACCTATGACATCCTTAAATCCTTTGTTTACAATTGGGGATCAGCTAAAAGAAGCGATTTTAATTCATAATCCAAAATGGTCGAAAAAAGAAGCCTTTGCAAGGGCAATTGAAATTATGAAGCTTGTTGGTTTACCGCGTGCTGAGGAATTATTAAAAAATTATCCGCACCAGCTATCTGGGGGAATGCGACAACGGGTCATGATTGCAATGGCGCTTGTCTGTGATCCGAAGGTGCTAATTGCTGATGAGCCGACTACTGCACTAGATGTAACAATTCAGGCTCAAATCTTGCAACTTATGAAAGATTTAAATAAACGTTTAAATACGGCTGTTTTATTAATTACACATGATTTAGGCGTTGTAGCAGAAACATGCGAGCGAGTTATTGTGATGTATGCAGGTCAGATTGTAGAGGAGGCACCTATTCAGGAGATATTCGTTAATCCAAAGCACCCGTATACACAAGGACTTATTAAATCTGTACCGGATATGCGTTATAAAAAGGACAACCTTTACTCTATACCAGGCAGTGTACCAAAGCCCGGAAGTATTCAGGAAGGCTGCCGTTTTGCAGCACGTTGCGAATTTGCGATGGATCGCTGTGTACGAGAAACACCACCTTTATATGAAGCAGCAGAGCAGCATAAATCGAGATGTTTTTTACTAGAGAAACAGGAGGTGGAGCACCATGTCGAAAGTGTTGTTGAAAGTTGAAGGTTTAAAGAAATATTTCCCCATTCGGAAGGGGGTCCTTAACACACAGGTTGGGGACGTAAAGGCAGTGGATGATGTTTCCTTTGAAGTCTTTGAAGGAGAAACATTAGGTATTGTAGGTGAGTCCGGGTGTGGTAAATCAACGACTGGTCGACTTTTAATGCGATTGCTTGAGCCAACAGAGGGTGAGATTGAATTTGCAGGTAAAATGATTTCAGAATTATCGAACAACGAAATGCGCAAAGCTCGTAGAGACATTCAAATGATTTTCCAAGATCCTTATGCCTCTCTTAATCCTAGGCATAATATTGGGAAAATATTAGAGGAGCCTCTTATTGTTCATGGAATGGGCAATGCAAAGGAACGGAAACAGAAGGTTTTAGAGCTTCTCGAAATTGTTGGGTTAAATGAATATCATGTGAAACGGTATCCACACCAATTTAGTGGTGGTCAAAGACAGCGCATCGGCATTGCCCGTGCTCTCATGACGAATCCGCGTTTGATTATTGCGGACGAGCCTGTTTCTGCACTCGATGTGTCCATACAGGCGCAAGTATTGAATTTATTGCAAAACTTACAAAAGGACTTAAAGCTAACTTATATTTTTATCTCCCACGATTTAGGGGTCGTACGCCATATTAGTAATCGTGTAGGCGTGATGTATTTAGGGAAATTAGTGGAGTTGACAGCAAGCGAGGATTTATATGCCGAGCCACTTCACCCATATACTCAAGCACTGCTATCCTCGGTACCTGTTCCAGATCCTACGTTTGAACGTGAACAGCTTATTATTTCTGGAGATATTCCAAGTGCTTCGAATCCGCCAAGCGGGTGCACTTTCCATACGAGATGTCCATTTAAAAAAGAGGAATGTTCTCAAATAGTTCCGAAAATGCAAGAAGTGAAACCGGGTCATTATGTTGCTTGTCATCTATACGATGCAATCCAACATTCAATGATATAAAAAAACTTAGGGGGAAATTCAATGAAGAAAAAGAAGCTTTGGACTTTGGGGGTAATGCTTATCCTTGTTCTTTCGACAATCTTAGCCGCTTGTGGCGGCTCAGATACTAAGGATACGGGTAGTAAAGATACTTCAAGTGGTGGCGATACAGCTAGCAGTGGTGGACCAAAAACATTAGTATATGGTCGTGGTGGTGATTCAGTAGCACTAGACCCTGCAGTTGTAACTGATGGTGAATCATTCACGGTTACAGCGAATATATATGAAACATTAGTGAATTTTGGCGAGAAAGATGTAACAATTCAACCAGGTTTGGCGAAATCATGGGAGCCGTCAGAAGATGGTTTAACATACACATTCCAGCTTCAAGAAGGTGTAAAGTTCCATGATGGTACTGATTTCAATGCAGAAGCAGTGGTTAAAAATTTTGAGCGTTGGAAAGCTGGTGCTGATAAACACCCTTATTACAGCTCCCAATTTGTAGTAGGTGACAAGCAAGTGATTGAATCGGTAACTGCTAAAGATGATCATACTGTTGTATTCAAACTTAGCCAACCACAGGCACCATTCCTGAAAAATTTAGCGATGTCTCCTTTTGCAATTGCTTCTCCAACAGCTTATGAAGCAAATGAAGAAGGATTATCTACAAATCCAGTAGGTACGGGTCCATTCAAATTTGTGAGCTGGGTACGTAATAATGCAATTACTATTGAAAAAAACCCAGATTACTATATTGACGGTTTACCGAAATTAGATAAAGTAATCTATCGTTCGATTCCAGATAACTCTGCACGTTTAATGGATTTAACTGCAGGCAATATTGATGTTGCTGATGGTTTAAGTCCATCTGATAAAGCTTCAATCGAATCAAACTCAAAATTACAATTAATCGAACGTCCATCTATGAATGTTGGTTATCTTGGATTAACAGTAACACGTCCACCATTTGATAATGTAAAAGTTCGTCAAGCAGTAAATTATGCAATCGATAAACAAGCTTTAGTAGATGCATTCTATGAAGGCTTAGCGGTGCCAGCGAAAAATCCTATGCCTCCAGTAATTTCAGGCTACAACGATGACATTAAAGGCTATGAATATGATCCAGAAAAAGCAAAAGCATTATTAGCTGAGGCCGGCTATGATGGAAAAGAAATCGAGCTATGGGCAATGCCAGTACCACGTCCATACATGCCAGATGGACAAAAAGTAGCAGAAGCCATTCAAAAGAACTTAGAAGATGTGGGCATTAAATCTAAAATTGTATCTTTTGAATGGGCTACGTATTTAGAAAAAGCGCAAAACGGTGAAGCAGATGCGTTTTTACTTGGTTGGACAGGTGATAACGGAGATGCAGATAACTTCCTTTATACTTTATTAGATGGGGATAACATTGGTTCCAACAACTATACATTCTATGACAACAAAGAATTACACAAACTTTTAGTAGCTGCACAAACTCAAGTTAATGAGGACAAGCGTAATGAACTTTACAAGAAAGCACAAGAGATTATCTCTAAAGATGCACCATGGGTTCCACTTGCTCACTCTACTCCAATTTTAGCTGCTAACACTAAAGTTACAAACTATATTGCACATCCAACAGGTTCTGACCGTTTAGCTAATGTAGATATGAAGTAGGCATAAAAGGGTTTTCTAATTTAAGAGGGAATTTTAAAGAATCTGCTTGCTTTCTGCGGGTAAGCCGTAGAAATCTAGCGGATTCTTTTTACAGTTTGAATGATTATTTCTGTATGGAAGACCAATCATCAATCGTTAAAACCGTTTGGTGAAGGCTTACCCTTTCTACAGTATGTG
Organism: Lysinibacillus sp. NPDC093190; assembly: GCF_050280425.1. NCBI lineage: Bacteria > Bacillati > Bacillota > Bacilli > Caryophanales > Bacillaceae > Lysinibacillus > Lysinibacillus sp. NPDC093190. Next base: position 121,121 of record NZ_JBNNVG010000010.1, read on the forward strand.
TAAAGACTTCAATGCTTTTCATGCAAAAGTATATTATGAAAATAACAGAGGGGTGAAGAAGATGCTTCACTATATGGGAAGACGTTTGTTTCAATTAATCCCAGTTTTGCTTGGAATGACTTTTATCGTCTTCATGTTAATTCGTGCAATTCCTGGTAATCCAGCACAAGTAATTTTAGGACAGCAGGCAACGAAAGAAGCGGTCGAAGCGTTAAACGCAAGTTTAGGATTAAATAAGCCGTGGTATACACAATATTTTAGTTATTTAGGTGGCATTTTTCAGGGGGATTTAGGGGTATCATTACGTACTAAATTACCCGTATCAGAGGAAATTTTCCCTTATTTAGCGGCAACAGCTGAGCTAGCACTATTTGCCATGATTATCGCTGTGATAGTTGGAGTAAATGCAGGCATTATATCTGCATGGTTCCAAAATTCTTGGTTCGACTATGTGGCAATGGTAGTTGCCTTAATTGGGGTGTCTGTACCAGTTTTCTGGCTAGGTTTAATGGAACAATGGGCTTTCAGTAATCAGCTCGGCTGGTTCCCGACATCAGGTCGAGAAGATGTGCGAGATCCAATAACCGCCATTACTCATTTTTATTTACTGGATACGTTACTACATGGCCGCTTTGATCAATTTACTGAAGTGTTAAAGCGATTAGTATTACCTGGCATAGCTCTCGCGACAATTCCTATGGCGATTATTGCAAGAATGACTAGGTCGTCTATGCTTGAAGTAATGCGCTCTGACTATGTACGCACCGCTAGAGCAAAGGGACAAAAAATGTTTATTGTTGTTTATAAGCATGCATTAAAAAATGCCGTTATTCCAGTGTTAACAGTAATCGGTTTGCAAACAGGGTTACTGCTAGGTGGTGCCATTTTAACAGAGACAATTTTCAGCTGGCCTGGAATTGGTCGTTATATTTATGATGCCATTGGCTTCCGAGACTATCCTGTTATTCAATCAGGTATTTTAATAATTGCTTTTATTTTTATCATGATTAACTTAATTGTGGATTTACTGTATACGGTGATCGATCCACGGATTAAATACAAATAGAGGGGAGAAGCGATAATGACTGGAGCGATAGATATAAAAACAGAAGTAGCACCAAGTCGTGAACGAGCGGTAGGTCCTTGGAGAGAAGGCTGGCGTAGCTTTAAAAAGAGTAAAATCTCCCTAGTAGGTGCAGGCATTGTACTATTTTTTATTATACTTGCTATAGTTGGCCCGATGATTGCTCCCGAAGGAATTAATGATCAAAATTTTTCGAAGCGTTTATTAGCACCATCAAGCGAGCATTGGTTTGGCACGGATGACTTTGGTCGGGATATTTTCTCTAGAATTATACATGGAGCAAGAATTTCATTGTGGGTAGGGTTTTTTTCAGTTATTCTTTCTGTAATTGTAGGTAGCTTTCTGGGCATTATTGCGGGTTATTATGGAAGATGGATTGATACGATTATCTCGCGTATTTTCGATATTATGTTAGCATTCCCTAGTATTTTACTAGCTATTGCAGTAGTAGCAGTGCTTGGACCATCCTTACAAAATGCATTGATTGCTATAGCCATTATAAACGTGCCGAATTTCGGGCGCCTGATTCGTTCGAAAGTATTGAGTGTAAAAGAAGAGGAATACATCGTAGCAGCAAAGGCAATCGGAATGCGTGATTCACGAATTTTATTCTCGCATATTTTGCCAAATTCGATGACGCCAATCATTGTGCAAGGAACGCTAGCGATAGCGACAGCGATTATTGAAGCGGCAGCACTAGGCTTCCTAGGATTAGGAGCTCAAGCACCAGCACCAGAATGGGGGAAAATGCTGGCGGATGCCCGCGTATTTTTATTAAAGGCGCCATGGACGATGATTTTCCCGGGGTTGGCTATTATGTTAACGGTTCTCGGTTTTAATCTAATGGGTGACGGTCTACGTGATGCGCTTGACCCGAAAATGAAAAGCTAATAGATGTTAAAAGAAAGAGCACCGAAAAACATATGAATTGCTATAGTAAAAAAATATGACTTTCTCGATTTTTTTAAGTATTAAAAGTCGATTTGTACCAAAAAATGGTATGAATCGACTTTTTTAGTGGCTTCTTTAAGGTTAGCAGCGGGATGTATTTTAAAGCTTTTAGTTAAAATAAAGTGGGGAATTTACCAATCCATTAATTGAGTTTTTTGTAACATTACAGTAGACTAAAGATATGCTGAAAAGTCAATTTTCGTTGAAAAAATATATTTTTTGCATTATAAAAGCAATTAATGTTGGCTTTAGTTTTCAATTAATCTATCAAAAGGAAAAATGGCATATTTTACATATAATATTACAGCGAAAGTAAAGTAATGCAATTCGTAGGAGGGTGTTTTTGTTGGGAATTAATTTACAAAAAGGGCAACGTGTCGATTTAACAAAAGGTAATGCTAACTTAACTAGAATTAAAGTTGGTTTAGGTTGGGACCCAGTAGGTCAAGAAAAAAGTGGAGGCTTTTTCGGCAAATTATTTTCTAGTGGGAGTGAAGGTGGAAGTGGCAGAGATATCGACTGTGATGCTTCAGTATTAATGCTACAGAATGATAAAGTTCTAGCAGGTGATGATGTCGTTTACTTTGGAAAATTAACAAGTAAATGTGGATCTGTTCAACATTCAGGTGATAATTTAACAGGTGACGGCGATGGAGATGATGAAGTTATTGCAATTGACTTAAGCTCAGTGCCTACGCAGTATAATAAACTTGTGTTTATAGTTAATATCTATGATGCAGCTGCACGTAATCAGCACTTTGGAATGATTAAAAATGCGTATATCCGTGTTTATGATGACAAGACAGGAAACGAGTTAATTCGCTATAATTTAACAGATAACTACTCTAATCTAACAACACTTGTCTGTGGTGAGATTTATCGTCATAATAATGATTGGAAGTTCGCAGCTGTAGGATCTGGAACTAATGATATTAAGCTTGGCGACGTAGTTGGAAGATATCAATAATTATAAAAATATTGGAGGAACAGTATAATGGGTGTTTCATTGCAAAAAGGTCAAAAAGTAGATTTAACAAAAACAAACCCAGGATTAACAAATGTAGTTGTTGGTTTAGGTTGGGATACAAACAAATATGATGGTGGACATGACTTCGATTTAGATTCATCTGTATTTTTACTTACTGATACAGGAAAAGTATCAGATCAAAATGATTTTATCTTCTACAACAATACAACAGGTGGAAATGGCTCAGTTGTACACTCAGGTGATAATTTAACAGGTGACGGCGATGGAGATGATGAGGTTGTGAAGGTAGCATTAACCCAAGTGCCGACACAAGTACAACGACTTGCATTTACTGTAACAATCCATGAATCAGATACTCGCAACCAAAACTTCGGTATGGTGTCTAATGCATATATTCGTATTGTAAATGAACAAACAAATGAAGAAATTATTCGTTATGATTTAGGTGAAGATTTCAGTATTGAAACAGCTGTTGTTGTTGGTGAACTGTATCGACATAACGGCGAATGGAAATTTAATGCAATTGGTGCAGGCTATCAAGGTGGATTGGCCGCACTTTGTAACGATTATGGCTTGGATGTAAACTAACATATTATTTTTTAAGCAGAGAAGGGGATTTTACAATGGGTATTCAATTAAGTAAAGGGCAACGTATTGATTTAACAAAGCAAGATCCTGGTTTAAATAATGTAGGAATTGGATTAGGTTGGGATGTAAAACAATTTGATGGCGGACATGACTTTGACCTAGATGCTTCCGTGTTCTTACTAGATGCGTCGGGAAAATGCCGTAATGAGCAAGACTTTATCTTCTACAATAATTTAACAAGTCCTGATCAGTCAGTAGTGCATACTGGTGATAATCGTACAGGTGAAGGGGATGGGGACGATGAAAAAGTTCTTGTAAACTTAAAGCAAGTATCTCCGCAAATTGAAAAGATTGTTGTAACAGTTACAATTTACGATGCAGAAGTACGTTGTCAAAACTTTGGTCAAGTACTAAATGCATATGTTCGTTTAACGAATGAGGATACAAGTGCAGAAGTGCTACGCTATGATTTAGGCGAGGATTTCAGTATTGAAACAGCAGTTGTATTTTGTGAGTTGTATCGTCATAATGGCGAATGGAAGTTTGCCGCGGTTGGCTCAGGTTACCAAGGTGGATTGGAAGCATTAGTAAATGCATATGGCCTACAATAGATGATGGGGGAACTTAGTTGGAAGTAATTAATGAGATATTAAATACATATGCACAATTTTTTAACTGGCAAATGTGGGGGAAAGTATTAACAGATCCTGTATCATGGGGGCTTATTTTTTCACTTATCCTTATGGAAGGGCTTCTTTCAGCTGATAATGCGTTAGTATTAGCCGTACTTGTCAAGCATCTTCCGCAAAATCAACGAAAAAAAGCACTTATGTACGGAATGTTTGGAGCGTATTTCTTCCGTTTTATCTTCATAGGTGTAGGAGTATATCTTGTCAAGTTCTCAATTATTAAGGTTATAGGTGCGACTTACTTAATGTGGCTCGTAATACTACATTTTAAAAATAAGAGCGATGAAGAAGACGAAGCAATAGAGTTCAAGAAGAATGGCTGGATGGTCCGAGTATTCGGTACTTTCTGGGCAACAGTCATCTCAGTTGAATTAATGGATGTTGCCTTCTCAGTAGATTCTATTCTGGCGGCTTTTGCGATTTCAGATCAAGTATGGGTTCTATTGTTAGGAGGAATTTTAGGAATTATTATGATGCGAACAATCGCGGGTATTTTCCTATCATTAATAGAGCGAGTACCGGAGCTTGAAACAACTGCTTATATTTTAATTTTAATTATTGCCTTAAAAATGTTTGCAAGTATTTTTGGGTTCTATCTGTCACATGAAATATTCTTCGCTATTTTAATTGTAGCCTTCTTATTAACATTTGTTGTACACAAGATGAATAAGAAAACAGCTATGTAATACTTCGGCACTGTATTAGTCTGTAAGAAGCAGGCTGATGCAGTGCCTTTTCACAATAGTTCAAGCTTTTTTTCCGAGGAGAGGATTAGATGCAACATTTTGAAACAGAAGCAGAAAAGATTTTCTATAAAAAGCCACAGCCTTTTACTAAATGGGAAGCACCAGATATTTTGGCATGTGCATTAGGTGCTACATTGTATATGCCAGCTTCTATGCCTAACATTGTAGAAATAATTAAAACTCAAAAATATAAAGAGTTGACCTCAATTGTTATAGATCTAGAAGATGCAGTAGGGGATACACAATTAGCAGAATGTGAAGCAAAATTAATAGAGGATATTAGTGAATTATTTATGCTTTACAGCAGTAAACAAATTCTACCACAAGATTTACCACTTATATTTATTCGTGTACGTGATGTCAAGCAGTTTAAACAATTAACAAATACTTTAAACGAACGACAAGAAGTATTAACGGGTTATGTGTTTCCTAAATTTACAGCAGTTCAAGGAGCAATATATTTTGAATTACTAGAGCAAACGGTTCAGGACCATAAACTAACGTTATATGGTATGCCGATTTTGGAGAGTCGTGAGATCCTATATAAGGAGTCTCGAATGGAAGCGTTATTTTCCATTAGAGAAATTTTACATAAATATAGACATAGTGTGTTAAACGTACGTATTGGTGCAACTGATTTTTGTGGTATATATGGAATTCGTCGTCGCATGGATTCGACGATTTATGATATAAGCCTTATTCGAGATTGCATAGCAGATATTGTCAATGTTCTAGGGCGTGAAGAAGATGGCTTTGTTATTTCAGGACCTGTCTGGGAGTACTTTAGTAATCACCGTATATTAAAGCCGACCTTAAGAATGACCCCTTTTAGCGAAAAAGGAGCGTTGGATACACGGAAAGCATTATTGGACGAATGCTTAGATGGCTTAATGAAGGAAGTACTGATGGATAGGCAGAATGGTATTGTAGGAAAAACAGTCATTCACCCAAGCCATGTTCGTGTTGTCCATGCATTATATGTTATTTCTTATGAAGAATATTTAGATGCCATGAGTATCGTAGAGAATAATGATGGTCAAAAAGGTGTTTTAAAAAGTCACTATTCTAATAAAATGAACGAAATAAAGCCTCATATGAAATGGGCGCAGAGAATATTACGCCAAGCACATTTATATGGTGTTTATCATGAATCAGTAGATTTTGCATCTCTATTATTAAATCAAGATGTTGGAGGTAATATCTATGCAACAAATAAGAAATAGACTAAATATTATGCAAAACTATGAAATTGATATTACAATCACACATAACCCTCATAATTTTGCATTATCGGATTTATTTAAAATGGCTGCGCGTATTAATAAGAAAAGACAATTTTTATTTGTTAGTACAGTTTTAGGAAAGCATTTAGCTGTTAGACCACAAATACCATTACTAACAGGAAATCTTCTAGCAATGATGTATTATCGTAGGGTTGTTAATGAAAAAATAATTGGTATTGAAAAAATTGTATATGCACTTAAAGAGTTTAATGGACAAGATGCTTTACAACCAAATTTAGAGTTACCTGAGGAAACATTGTTTATCGGGTTTGCAGAGACTGCGACAGCACTTGGTCATGCTGTCTTTAATACGTTTCTTTCGAATGCAACGTATATTCATACGACACGAGAAATAATACCTGATATCGAGCCATTTGTGACATTTGAAGAGGAACATTCACATGCAACAAGTCATCGAATTTATACCTTAGAACCTGACAAGTTGTTACAAGCCAAACGTATTGTATTAATTGATGATGAAATTACTACTGGAAAAACAGTGGTGAATATTATTGCATCGTTAAGAAAAAAATTCCCTCAAGTTAAGCATTACACAGTGCTATCAATTTTAGATTGGCGGTCTGAACAGCAACAAGAGATTTTTAAACAATTAGAGAATCAATGGAATATATCCATTGATTTTATTGCGATTATGTGTGGACAGTTTAGTTGTAGTGGTACACCCCTTTTAACAAGTGATCATGTAGAATCAACGAAATGTATGACACATGACATGACGCTTGTATCAATAAAGGAGCCGATTGATCGTCAATATTATCATTCTATTGCAGAGAATGGTTTAGAAAATAGTCAACCCTACATGTTAGCCACTGGAAGATTTACGTTAACTTCAGAACAGCATTTAATACAAAAAGATGAAATAATGGTAATTGCCGAGCAATTAAAAAAGCTACGAACAGATGGACCATTACTGGTGATTGGCACAGGTGAATTTATGTATGTGCCTATGCAAATTGCTGCTCACTTAGGAGAGGATGTTTATTTCCAGTCTACAACCCGTAGCCCTATTTATTGTACAGATGATACGGAGTACACAATTACAGAAAAAATAGCTTTTGAAAGCCCTGAAAATAATGGGATTGAAAATTATTTATATAATGTACAAACTTACCCTTACTCGGAACTTTTTTTGATAGTGGAACGTATAGCAAGTAAAGAAGCAATATTACAAATTGTACAAGCATTACAATCTGTAATTAAAGCAAAAATTTACGTTATTTGTATGCATGAATTGGGGGGAGAATCATGAGCATGATAGTGCAACCAGATAAAATGGGAAGCTATACGTCAGAGGATGTTGTTTTTTTATTACGTGACATTAGTAATGTCGTACTTGAACTAGATAATGAAAAACGTGAAAGCTTAATCCAATCAGGTACGCATTATTCTGAAATGCTACCAGTTGAATTTCATCCATCCGAAGCATACATGGAAATTTTTTACAAAACTTTAGATATCTATGCAGAGCGCATTGCAATTGCTGTTGGGGTTGTAGCGGAACAAATTATAGTACACCGGGGTTTAGAACATTTAGTTGTTGTAAGTTTAGCGAGAGCTGGTACACCGATTGGTATATTAATTAAGCGCTATATAAAAATGCGCTATAGTATTAATGTACCTCATTATTCAATTTCTATTATTCGTGGCAGAGGGATAGATGAGACAGCCATTCGTTATATACTTGCAAAGCATCCCCTAGCAAGTATTCAGTTTATTGATGGATGGACAGGCAAAGGTGCCATCACAAAGGAATTGTTACAAGCATGTCAAAGTTTTAATGCTAACCATAAAGAACAATTGAACGCAAATTTAGCTGTATTGGCTGATCCAGGGCACTGTGCATCTATTTTTGGAACACGTTCAGATTTCTTAATTCCATCTGCTTGTTTAAATTCAACTGTATCTGGCTTAGTAAGTCGTACTGTGTTGAATCTGAAGTTCATGGATGAAAGGGATTTTCATGGAGCAAAATATTATAAAGAGTTAGAAGATGCAGATGTGTCAAATTTGTACATAAATCGTATAGCTTCTTGTTTTGAGAAAGTACAAAAAGAGATTGAACAACAGCTTTTAGAAAGAGTATCTACTTCGATTACTTGGAAAGGCATGAAATCTGTTCAAGCAATTCAAGAGGTATTTGGAATTGATAATGTTCATTTTATAAAGCCAGGAGTTGGGGAAACCACACGTGTATTACTACGACGTATCCCATGGAAAATTTTAATTAATCCCAAACATATAGATGAACTTGAACACATATTATTGTTGGCTAAAGAAAGAAATGTCCCTATTGAAGAGTATTCGAATATGTCTTATGCATGTTGCGGCTTAATTAAAGAAGTGTAGAGGAGACAAAATATGCTACTATTTACATCTGATTTAGATCGTACATTAATTTATTCTAGGCACATGATGGACAAGTTTCCACCTGCAACAGCAACTGTCATAGTTGAACAAAAAGATCATGAAGTGATTAGCATGATGACTGAGTCAACAGTGAAATTATTACAACAGGTACATAAACACGCAATATTTGTACCTGTAACAACACGTGCATTGTACCAATATGAACGTATTCATTTTATAAAAGAAATCGGCCCTAATTTGGCAATTACTAGTAATGGGGGTACAATATTAGAAAATGGTCGTCCATATGAAGAATGGACAAAAACATTACGTAAACGTATTGAAGATTCTGCCATACCTAAAGAGGATATTGTAAGGCACTTTCAGACCGTAAAATCAGATTTATGGCTACAGCGCTCATTTTTTATGGATGAATTATTCTATGTACATCATGTTAATAATGATATTTTACGTCATGATGAATTAAAAGCAATCGTTCGGGAATTTGCTACGCATGGCTGGCATGTACTTTTACAAGGTAAAAAATTATATATTATGCCTAAAGTGTTAACGAAAGAAGCAGCAATTACATATATGAAAGAACAACTTTGTACATATGATGTACACCTAGCAGCGGGTGATTCTATTATGGATTATGGAATGCTAGCGATTGCAGATATAGCCTATACACCTCATCATGGAGATTTAAAAGACACACAGCCCCAAGTGCTAATAAATGCAACATATTCAGCAAATAATGGAGAAGCTTTTACAAAAGAATTGCTTGAAGCTGTTATGCGACTTGCAACAAAGCCGATTCCGGACGCAATTATGCCGAGGCATAATTGATTATTAAAGTTTATGTGTGTTAGAAAAATTAGGTGGGGAATTTAATTTAACTGCCTGTAAAAGCCTGATATAGTGATCAAAATCCCACTGACTAAAGTTTCATTTTATGCTTGCTATCAACTGTCGTATCTAAATGTTTTGATTCGTAGTGAGCTCACAGTAGGTGTAAATGTATTACTCTTGTGCGAATAGGCTGAGGAAGATTTCAAGGAGTTGATGTTTGTTTGAAAACCTTCACAATACAATCAGTTTTGGAACGCGATCCTGTTGATTGGCTACAGGAGTTCCAAGATTCACCTAAGATTCGTGCAATGTATAAGATAGGACCTGAGCAAGTAAGTTTTAGTCGTATTACTGTACGTGTATTAGGTGTGCCATTAGAGGAAGATGATTATTTTAATGAATTGTATAATTTGGCAGAAAAGCCGAATGTTCATATATTAAGTGAAGAATTAAATAAGCAAATTGAGCAAAAGGATTTTCATGCACTACAAAATATTTTTATACAACATAAGCAAACATCTAAAGGTTTATCCATTAATCGATTGGTTGCTATGATGTATGGTTATCAGTTAATCCCGAAGCATGATGATGCTGTTATGAATAGACATTTACAGCTTGCGATGATTCGAGTTGTAGAACGTTTCCAAAACCAGCAATCCCTTGGCTTACTTGCGGATGATTTCCGCCGCTTTTTAATTGATATGGTTAAATGGTTAAAAAATCATTGGATTCAATGGACAAAATCCATGAAGCCGACTGATGATTTTCCAAAGGTTGTTTGGTATGGTGAAACAACAATTAGCCAGCGTTATTTTTTATTACTATTGATGGAACTTGGCTGTGATGTTTTAATTTTTCACCCAGGTAAAATTGATGAATTTGCTGATATAGATCCTACAAATACGTATTCTATTACGCATTCCTATGCTAATCAAACAACATTACAGCCTTTTCCCGAAAAGTTACGCGATCGTCAGGCTACAGTTGGTTATCGTTCGAGTCAGCATTTTGAACAATTAATGTATAATCAGGAATCTGGTGTTTATAGACCATGGCAGTTTAAAGATCATATGCCACGTTCATTAACGTTACGTATGACTTACGATGATATTTTTATTTATTCAAATGAGAAAGCGATGGTTCGACCAAAATTTGAAGTGATTAATAATGAAGTAGTAATACCAGTAATTTTCGCGAAAATTAGTGGTGTTTCAAGTATACGGGAGGAGTATTGGCATTATATGCATAAACTCCTTGTTAGTCCGCTAACTGTGTTTGTGAAAGAGCTTCCATATACGAAAACTAGTAGAGCCAACTATCATTTTCACTATAAGCAATGCTTAGTTAATGGTGAGCTATCGGTAGAGCGCATCGTACAAAGCGATTGGTGGCAATATGGCGAATTGTCAATAGAGTTACAATATGCAATTGCACATACAATGAAAGCCTCATGTGAACAGCCAGTATTAAAACAACAGTCAAATGAATCATTATACGATTTACAATTATTTATATTTAAGCAAGTGACAATGATTCCTCAAGAAATACTACATTTGTTACATAGCTTTGATTATTCGCAGGAGGTCCCGAAACTAGTAGTATATCAAGCACCAGAGCAACCAGCATTATCGCGCGAAGACATTACTTTGTTTGCATTTTTAAATCGCTTCGGTATTGATATTGTATTCTTTAATCCGACAGGTAAGCTAGATTTAGAAAAGCATTTACTTGAAGATACTTTTGATGTACATCGTTTAGAGCATATGGTATTTGACTTACAATATGAAGAACCAAAGCAGCAAAAGCCTTCATCAGATAAAATGATAAAAAAAATATTTAATCGCTTTTTCTGATAGTTTGGGAAGGAGGAGTACTATGTCAATTGCACCGATTACACTTAATCAACTAACACTAGAAACAGCAGAGGCTACAAAAAAGCAATTACTTAAAAGTCCTGAGATACAACAAATTGTAAATCGCATCAATATTAAAAATCAGCTGGATTTAATAGCGTTGGGTAAAGATTCTGCAGCAAAGCTGTCATATTTCTCAGATCAAATTTTAAATATGCTGGCGAAATCAGAAACAAATGAATCAGATGAATTATTAAAGCAACTTGAAGAATTGATATCAAAATTTGACAGAAAAGAAGTAATAGAGGAAACCAATTTTATCAAAAAGCTATTTAAACGATCGGTCAAAAAAGATGAGGATTTGTATGTAAAATACAATATTTTGAGTAAAGATATTGAGAAGATTCATTATCAATTTGTACGTATGGAAGAGGCATTGGCAAATGATAACCGTATGCTTGCGCGCTTATATAACGAGAACTCGATGTATTATATTGAACTAGAAAAATGTATAATAGCGACAGAAATTAAATTGGATGAAGTTACAACAACGTTAATACCAATGTTTAAAAAGCAAAGCGAAGCAGGCAACCAGATTGCAAAAATGGAACTAAATAGTTTACAAACTATTGCTGAAATGATCAAATTAAAGATAGATGAGTTGGAGAAAACTCGTATGGTCGCCATATTAGCAGCTCCGCAAATTGAGATGCTTCGTATTGGTAATAGTGAGTTAATGGAACAAATTAATAGTTCGTTTCTTACAACGATTCCTGTTTTTAAAATGGGAATTATGGATTCAGTCAATGAAAAGCGTAAAAAGCTACAAAATGATTCATTAACAGCCTTTGAAACTCGTATGAGGCAATTTGGAGAGACTAGCAATGATTCTGTCCAATTAAGCATGTTAATGGCTCAACAATCTGAAACGACACAAACACTCGAAGAAATATGGGATACCATTATGTTAGGGATTACTAATTATCGTAAACTTCGTAATGAGCTACAAGCACAACGCAATGCATCGGAAAAACAACTGATGGCATTAAGGACATAAACATTAAAAAGCTGACAACATTTCTTTTAAATGTTGTCAGCTTTTTTGAATCTTATTGCTTATGTATGTTCTTTTCTTTAGATGATTATAGCGTGAGAAGGCCGGATTTCAGCGGTGAAAAAGAGTCACTGTACGTATTTGTTCTTCCTTATTTTCTTCCTTCACGCCATGAAAGTCCCCAATTATAGGCGTTATCCATATCTTTATGTCCACTAAAGTACTCTACAAGGCGCTCAACCTTAAACGTTTCATTATTTACATTTTCAATCATGGCAATGGCACACATGTTTTTGCCATTACGGTGTTCATTTAAACGAACTTCAATGTTAGGTCCCGTTCCGTAGTTGATCGTTACAATACCGTCTGCTTCAGCCCAGTTCGCAACTCCTTCATAAATAAAGGTATAGATTAATACACGTTTAATCGCTCTAATCTTGCTTCCGTTAATACGTAAATTTTCACCGTTGCTTAACATACCTGTACGATCATCACCATCCAGCTCAATAAAAGGAGGAGAATGAAAACTGCCAAATGCATTACCAAGAGCTTGAACGCAACTTTTACTACCATCTGTCATTTCAAATAAACATCCTAAATCTAAATCAATACCTCCACTAGATTTCTTGCCAAATAAAGAAGATAAAAAACCACCTGAGTTCTTCTCAGCTTGCTGATTCCAATTTAAATTTACGAGAATTTCCCCAATTCCTTGATTAGATTTTGTTAAATTTACAAATTGACCTTTCTTAGTCAATTCGATTTTACTTAAATTCACCATAAAATATAATCACCTTTCATTCACCTATTTATATACATTGTACTTAATTCTTGGAATATATACAATTTCATATTGAGAAATTGAAAAAACGACAAATTGAATTGTATCAATTTGTCGTTAAACCTATTAAATAAATTCCTCTTCAAATTCCACATTAATTTCATGACCATGATGAGTTTGATACGACACGATGAGCGTATCTAAATGCTCTAGGTTTTCTTCGTAATCTAAAATACGCGATAAAATATAAAGCAAGTGATAGCTAGAGAATTCTGTATCGCCTTCCTCATGTGCATAACTGATCTGTTTAATGAATATTTCCATTAACTCGTTACGCTGCACATAATCGATGTTTTTACTCCACTCGGAATGTTCGGGCTTTAATTTCCCTGTATATTTTAATAGTAGCTGCTCATGGTAAGTTAGCAGGAAATCCAGTCGCTCTTGAATCATTATATGAAATTGCGTCGGTAGCTGTGATAATTCGTTTTCGTGATTATGAAGACGATGTAGTAGCTCTAAACTTTTCTTTGACGTTGTGATCATTTGACGATAAACAACTAATTTACGTGCTTTTACAAACTTTTTATTTTTAAAGTAATTACGCTCTTCCTTAAAAAAATCATACAGTGTGTCAACTCGTTGCATACGAGACTTAAATTTGCTTAATGCTTCTTTTGTAGAAGTATGCTCAGATGCCTGGCGAACAGCAAGTCGCGTCCATCGGATAATATCATCCTGTAAAAAGTAAATTTTACGGAAAAGCTTTACTTCATATTTTGGTGGTAGGAAGAACAGATTAACAACAAATGCTGCTAGCACCCCAACTAATATGGTAATAAAGCGAATAAGACCAAATGTAAGAAAGTCATCTCCTTGAAACTCCATAATAGCTACAACTGTAACAAGTGCTAGTGACAATGACTTTTCAAGTTTAAATTTCAACATTATACCGATAGCAACAATGACGGCAATGCCAATTGCTACTACATGGTGGCTGAAAAGCAAGCCAAAGATGACCGCGATGGTAGCTCCTATAATATTGGCTTGTATTTGCTCAACAATTGTTTGATAGGAGCGATAAATAGATGGCTGAATCGCAAAGATGGCTGCAATTCCTGCAAAAACAGGTGAAGGTAGCTCTAGCAGCTCAGCAATAAATAGTGCAAACACGATGGCGACACCAGTTTTAAATACACGGGCACCTAATTTCATAGAAAATGGATGTCCTTTCTGTCTAAAATTTTAACTTCTTTCAGTAGAAGTTTCCCACCTCAATAGGGATGAGCTAAATGCGGTTTAGTTACTTTTCAGCAGATGTTCAAATATCCGCTGAAATAGAGGAACTCAGGCTGCATAATTGATGCTTCTCTACATTATAGAAGGAAGTGCACATAAAATACATAGATTTGTATGTCATTTAAAGAAAAAGACAACTCGCAAGGGAGTCGTCTTTAAAATTTAATCGCTATAGATAATCTAGATACTATTATAAATTGCACTGCTTACTAAGCATTTAGCCTTTACATTTACAAATTACAATTGTGAAAATGCAATATCTACCGCTTTAATTGTTTCAAGAATATCTGCTTCTGTATGTTCTGTTGTTAAGAACCAAGCTTCATATTTTGATGGAGCTAAATTAATGCCTTGTGCAAGCATTAATTTAAAGAAGCGTCCAAAGATCTCGCCGTCTGAGTTTTCAGCTTGCTCATAGTTTTCTACTTTCACATCTGTAAAGTAAATTGTAAGAGCACCCTTAAGGCGATTAACAGTAATTGTTACATCATGTTTTTTGGCTGCATTCAGAATACCTTCTTCTAAAATGGCTCCAAGACGGTCCATTTCGTCATAAATTCCTGGAGTTTGTAATACTTCTAGGCAGGCAATACCAGCTTGCATGGATGCAGGGTTTCCTGCCATTGTGCCTGCTTGATATGCAGGTCCAAGTGGAGCAACTGTATCCATAATTTCTTTACGACCGCCGTATGCACCAATCGGTAAACCACCGCCGATTACTTTACCAAGTGCAGTTAGGTCAGGAGTTAAGTTTAATAAGGTTTGAGCACTACCATAGTGGAAGCGGAAAGCAGTAATAACTTCATCGTAAATAGTTAATGCACCTTTTTCCTTTGCTGTGGCATGAACTAATTCTAGGAAGCCAGGGTTAGGCTCTACAATACCGAAGTTTCCAACGATAGGCTCTATTAAAATAGCTGCGATTTGATCGCCCCATTTATCCATTGCTTCTGTAAATGCTTCAGGGTTGTTAAATGGTACAGTAATTACTTCCGCTGCTGTTGAAGTTGTAACACCAGCTGAGTCTGGAGTACCTAATGTTGCAGGACCAGAACCAGCAGCTACTAGTACTAAGTCAAAGTGACCATGGTAGCAACCAGCGAATTTCATAATTTTTGTACGACCAGTATAAGCACGTGCAACACGAATTGTTGTCATTACAGCTTCTGTACCAGAGTTATTAAAGCGTACTTTATCCATAGATGGGATTGCTTCTTTTAGCATTTTAGCAAAAGTAACCTCGTATTCAGTTGGAGTCCCAAACAAAGTTCCATTTTCAGCTGCGTGTGTAATAGCCTTTGCGATATGTGGGTGACCGTGACCAGTAACGATTGGACCGTAAGCTGCTAGATAGTCGATATAACGGTTGCCATCAACATCCCAAAAATAAGCACCTTTCCCACGAGCCATTGCAACAGGTGAACCTCCGCCAACTGCTTTATAAGAACGAGAAGGGCTATTTACACCACCAACGATATGCTGTAGCGCTTCTGCGTGTACTGCTTCAGATTTTGTGTGATTCATATATATTGCCTCCTAAATCTTTATACTTCATCTATTGTAGACCTATCAGTGCAAGAAATCCAAAGAAATTAAGGGATATGATTTGTTTTACTATTTAGAGTAAAATAGAGCGTACAGAGGAGGAGATTGATATGGCTTTAATAGAAGGTAAAAAAGCACCTGATTTTTCCCTTATAAATGAAAAAGGAGAAACAGTAAAGTTAGCGGATTTCAAAGGACAAAATGTTATTTTATATTTTTATCCTAAAGATATGACACCAGGCTGTACGACGGAAGCTTGTGACTTCCGTGATAAGCACGAGGATTTCAGTAAATTAAATGCAGTTGTACTTGGCATTAGTCCTGACGATGCAAAAAAACATACCAAATTTATAGATAAACATGGATTACCATTCTCGCTATTAGTGGATGAGGGTCATGCCGTAGCAGAAGCGTATGGCGTGTGGGTGCTTAAGAAGATGTATGGACGTGAATATATGGGGATAGAACGTTCGACATTTTTAATTGATACAGAAGGAAATCTCATAAAGGCTTGGCGTAAAGTACGTGTGAAAAATCATATTGAAGAAGTATATACATATTTAGCAGAATGGGAGGTGAGTCAATGAGAATTTATTTTACGTTTGAACCAAGACCAAATTTACGTGAACCACTTGTAGCAGAATTTCCACAAGTTGATTTTATTTTTGAAAATGGCTTATCAAACGATGAGTTACAACAAGCGGATGTGCTTGTCACATATGGTGAAGATTTAAATGATGAAAATATGCAGTATGCGACAAAGCTTAAATGGATATTTGTAGCTTCAGCGGGGATCGAAAAAATGCCAGCTCAGGCCATTGTTGAACGAGGGATATTAGTTTCGAATGTACGTGGCATTCATAAAACACCAATGGCAGAATCAATACTTGCCCATATTTTAGCGATTAAGCGTGCACTACCTTGGATGTATGAACAGCAGAAGAAAAGCGAATGGTCAAAAAAAGCGAAACAAACTGAGTTGCGGGATAGTACAGCACTTATTTTAGGACCTGGAGCTATTGGCTCGGAAGTAGGTCGCTTATTGCAAGCATTTGGTGTTGTGACAATTGGCTGTAACCGTTCAGGGAACGAAGCTGCATATATGAATGAGATGGTAAGCTTCGATCAACTAATCGAAGCTTTACCTAAGGCCGATATTGTCATTTCTGTATTACCTAAAACAGAAGAGACGACACATTTATTGAAAGAACAACATTTTAAAGCGATGAAAAATGATGCCATTTTCATGAATTTTGGTCGTGGAAACTTAGTAGAGGAAAACGTTTTGATACATGCCATTCAAGCAGGTGAAATAGGTTATGCTGTTTTAGATGTATTTGAACAAGAGCCTTTAGCTGAGAATCATCCTTTATGGACTTTTTCGAATGTCATGGTGTCTCCACATATTTCAAGTCACTCATCTCGCTATGTTGAACGCAGCTTAGAAATCTTTAAGCCAAGTTTAGAGAAGTGGTTACGTGGTGAAACGGATTTAGAAAATATGATGGATTTATCAAGAGGTTATTGAATTAATCCTAATTAAACTGAAATGTGTATGATTGTTGACAGAAGTAAGCTTAATTCGATACACTAATTATAACAATTATAAATTAATAATCTTTATGGAAGAGGTGCATGACGATGTCTGAAACGCATTTACAGGATGCACTTGACACGTTAAAAACAACTGGTGTTCGTATTACTCCTCAGCGTCATGCTATTTTGGAATATTTAATTCAAACAATGGCACATCCAACTGCCGATGAAATTTATAAAGCACTTGAAGGGAAATTCCCAAATATGAGTGTAGCGACCGTCTATAATAACCTTCGCGTATTTCGTGAAGTTGGTCTAGTAAAAGAACTAACTTTTGGTGATGCTTCAAGTCGCTTTGATTTCGTTACAAACGATCATTATCATATGATTTGTGAATGCTGTGGAACAATAGTCGACTTCCATTATCCTGGTCTCGACGAAATTGAACATTTTGCATCACAAGTAACAGGCTTTGATGTGCATTCGCATCGTTTGGAAATTTACGGCACTTGCCCATCGTGTAAAGGTGTATCTGCAAAAGTACAATAAAAAATTCCTAGCTCTTATCGGGCTAGGAATTTTTTGTCTTATTATAAGATTGGTCGAACTCTTTTCCTTCTAGAGTTGGATCCAGCGTTAACGGTTCATTGCAGTACATACACATATCTACACGACCTAATATTTTTGTGTACTTATGGCAATTAGGACATTCCACTTGAACAGCTTTTGTTGAGAGCAGTCCAATCCATGCATATACGACTGTACTACCAATAATACAAAGTACACCAAGAGTCATAAAAATTAATACTAGAATAGGATTGTTTTTAAAGAAGATTCCCCCATACATAACTACAAAGCCGATAAAAATAAGTGCTAATGCGAATGAACGGATTTTATTAATTTTACTTTTGTAAGGTTTCATTTTCATCTTGCCTCCCAATCTAAAATCTACTATAACATATAAGAACAAAGTATTTTAGCTTTGATAACGTGGAAAGAAGGAATACTTTTAGAGTATGTCGAAATTTTAACGAAATCAATTTCGTCTTGGCGTTATTGAGTCCGGTGAAAATCCGTGACACCCACCGTATGAAGATAAAAGGTCACTAGCAAATAGAGGGGGACTGAACATGGAACAAGTTTTGCGTCCGATATACCAGGAACGTGCAAGTCAGTCGAATACATTAGGCGTTATTTTAGTGGGAAAACGCGAAGAAAAAAGTAATGTTACAGATACATTTGATACAGTCTTACTTATTATTGTAAAGGAAGCAGAAAAGCCAGTCTTTACGAAACATTACTTATATGAAGGAAATAAAGTAGCTTTACATACAGTTACTGAGAAAATAATCCGAAAATGGCTACTTATTGGCTCAAATAAAAAAGTGGTCGATTGGATTTTCTTTGGTAGAGTATTATTTGATCGTAATGAATTTCTTCACAAATTAAAAATTGAATTACAGGAGTTTCCGTTTAGTGGTCGTAAAATCAAAACTGGCATTCAATTTTCAAAGTTAATTCGACGTTACTTAGAAGGAAAAGAATACTTTGATAAGGGTAGCTATCTCGATGCTTATAATCATGTAGTAGATTCGTTACATCATTTGGGCCGTTTATCCATCATTGATAGTGGACTTTATCCTGAAGTAACTGTTTGGGCACAGGTGAAAAAAATAGAACCAGCGATTTATAAATTATATGAGGAGCTTGTTACAAGTAATGAACCGATAGAAAAACGGTTAGAACTATTGTTTTTAGCAAGTGAGTTTTTAATACATTCACGTACTCGGGACGGCGCTCAACATATTTTAGAAGTAATGCAAACAAAAGAGACTTGGACAATCCAGGAATTGCACGATCATAATGAGCTCATGAATTACTCAGTTGATTTAGAAGTGTTTGTAGAATATTTAGTGGATAAGGACTATATTCAAATTGTACCTATCGTTGCGAAAAGTGAAATGATATTCCACCGTCATTATAAGGTAAATAAAGAAGCCCTAGAAATGGAGCAAGGACTGTAGTATGGTAGTAATCGAGGTATGAAAAATACCTCGATATTTTTTTATAAAAAGTTATTGACTTTTAATTCGTTGATATTGTATTATATTAATTGTCGCTAAGACATAACGAAAAAACTCAACAAATGAAAAAACTTTTTCGAAAAAAGTTGTTGACATGAATTGAGTTAAATGTTAATATAAAGAAGTCGCTGAAAAACAACGACTGCAAAATGAACCTTGAAAACTGAACAAGCAAAACGTAATCAATAAAGTTTTTAGTAACTAACCTTGAGTTGGTGAACGAAACAAAATTTTGGACATC